>JAOUBJ010000004.1 GCA_029860345.1 Candidatus Zixiibacteriota bacterium
ATTGAACCGGTCATTATAGTCATACTTGGTGTGGTCATTGCATTCATACTGGTAGCTATGTACCTGCCTCTGTTCGACCTTGTCGGCGCACTCTAGACGACGACTATCCAAAGACAGGGGCAGCACCCTCAAAAGATCCTGCCCCAGATAAATAACCAACCCACAAACTCAATTGGCGTCGATCACCCCGCCCAGGCCGGTGTCGGTGCCGGTGATGGTCGGGTTACCACGATAATAGACGGAACCGAGACCGGATAGATTAGCATCCAAAGATTCGGATACATTGACCTCGGCGCTGCCGACACCGCTGAGTGTCACGTCGGTTGTCCCGGTGGAAAGCTCAAATGCGTGCAGGTCGCCGGCCGATGACATCTCACAGGTGTGGGTGTCGGCTGTACCTGTCAGTGTCAAGCTACCCGGTCCGCTAAACAGCGTACTGACTGTTGAGACTTCCACATCCAGGTCTATTGTGCCGGCTCCGGTAAGGGCCAGGTCAATGTGCTCGGTTTGGAGAGTGTTGTGTCCACCCATGCTCCCGACACCTGCCAACTCCAGTGCCTTCAGGTCGGCCACGACAAGATCAACAACCAAATCGTAGTCTCTCGCATCGATGCCGTCTTGAACTCGGATGTCCAGGTGACTTCCTGAGTGACCGGTCTGAAGGTACGGCATAATATTGTCGTCGACAGTAACAGTCACCGACTGCGGAACGCCGAAAGTGATATTGACCTTACCGGCAGCACTCAATGTAAGTTCGTCGAAGTCGCCTACGGTGCGGCTTTCCGTTTCCAACACGCCGGACCCCTTGATCGTTGAAGAAGTTAGCGGGTTGCTTTGGTTATCCTCGCTGCAGGACACACACAGCATTGCTATGACGGCTACCATCAAGACAGCCTGCTTGGTATACATCGTTATGTTTCCTTTTGTCAAAAACGTTTTTTGTTACATCGTTACAGGGTTACTGGGTTACTGAGGGTCACGACCCTGTCCGAAAACATAGCTGACACCGAAGCTAAACTCCGGGCCGCTATAGTTTGAGCTGCCTCCGATAGGTTTATCGAAATCGGACATCAGATTGTATGAAACCGAGACCCCGGTCATGAAATGGCGCCCAGTGATAAAATCAACACCGCCGCCTATCTGACCGCCCAGCACAGTTTCGGTCGTAGCTTTTTCTACCAAGGTCTGGCCTAAAAGCAACTCGGCCTGGCTACCCACAAAAGGTCCAACCCCGGCGCTAAGGTACGGCCTCATCGATGACTTGCCGGTCACACTCGGTAAGTACCACTTGGCCTTGACCAGCAGGTGGGTAACGGAGGCCGCCGTTGAAGAACTCCGAAGGAATCCAAACTTGGCTTCCACTTTGGCGCGCATTACGCCAATGTCGATGTTCAAGGCCAGATGCTCCGAAAAGTTGTATCCATATTTCAGCCCACCGAGAAAGCCGGAGCTTCCCACCGAGCTGGTCATACCACCAATTCCAATTTCGGTTCGAACATCTGCTACCTGATTCCAGACACCTAACTGCAAACCGATCTGGTGCCGGTTCTCCAGTTGATTGGCATCGGCCACGGCTGCAAGAGTGAGAGTCAAGCAAGCCAGCAATACAATTGTCTTGAATACGTACATGTTTCTTCTCCTTTATATATACCGGTGTATCAATCTATCAAATCTTGCATCGTCAGTTCGCTTCTCTGTTGAGGCCGTCGCGAAGCGGTCCTTTATTTGTTTTCCGGCCCGTTTACTTTTCAGTCAGCACTTTGTCTTCGTGCTTCATGCTGTGTGCAACTTCACCGACGCGTAACTTTGTCGGCCAGTCAGACTCGTTTTGGTGCGGTGGCAGCGGGCGATTAAACTCTGTCCGAATCCGTGGTCTTCGCAGTCGCAGATTCAACGAAGGGGATAGACGCAGAGTCCAGGTATGCTTTACGCGCCTTTCGTGGGGATGTTTCAGTCTTACGGAGTCTTTTTTGTATTGATTTGTCCACAAACCGAAGGTTCATGAGCCGGACATTCCGACATCAACTGTCTCAGTCCGACCAGCGACAGCCCACACAGATTCGGTGCCTTGGCGGCAAAGCAAATCGACGCCCCAGTTGTCTCACATCAGAAACCTTGCAATATGGATTCTATATCGCTATTATTTGTCCTTAGCGATAGCCCTGTGGCGAGTCCAGTTCTGAGGAGATTGTGGCCGACCAAGAACCTGATGACAACACCCGCACCCACGTGGTCCTGACTCAGGGCACGATGGTTTCACACTACCGCATAGTCGAGAAGATCGGCGCCGGTGGCATGGGTGAAGTATATCTGGCTGAGGACAGCAAGCTGTCTCGTAATGTTGCACTTAAGTTTCTGCCAACACACTTGTGTCAGGATGAAGACAGTCGCACTCGGTTTACTCGTGAAGCCAAAGCGGCGGCCAAACTCGATCATCCGAATATCGTCCCGGTCTACGAAGTTGGGGAGTTTCAGGGACGTCCGTTTTTTGCCATGGCCCACATCGGAGGCGAGCCACTTCGCGAAATCACGAAAGCTGGTAAGCTCACGGTTGCTGAGGCTGTTGGCCTGACTATGCAAATCTGCGAAGGTCTCCACGAGGCCCACGATGCAGGGATCGTTCACCGGGATATCAAGCCGGGCAATATCATCATAGACACGAAGGGCAAACCCCGCCTGCTGGATTTTGGGTTGGCGACGGTTACAGGGGAGGAGAAACTGACCAAGACCGGCTCTACCCTTGGAACCGTTGGGTACATGGCGCCGGAACAGATATCCGGCGGGAAAATTGATAAACGGTCAGACCTATTTTCCCTCGGCGTGATTCTGTACGAGATGTTGACCGGTCGTCGTCCTTTCGAAGGGGACAACGATGCCGCCGTTATCAGCGCGATAACAACGTCGACTCCGGAACCGATCGCCCGATTCAAATCCGGCGTGACTGGGGAGTTGCAACAGGTAATCAACAAGGCACTGGCCAAGGACCCATCGCTCAGATACCAACATGCCGACGGAATGCTGGCCGACCTGAGGAGATTAACCGTTGAGACAGCCCCGCCCAGGAAAAACCGTTTTGCATTGTGGGCAGCCGCTGCACTTGTTTTGATCATTGGGGGATACTTCATTGCAGTCTTAATGAAGGAACCCAAAACTGTAGCCGTAACTGAGCTACCCGTTTTGATTGTGTTGCCATTTGAGAATCTTGGTTCAGATACGGATGAGTATTTCTCCGATGGTATCCGGCATGAAATCTGGTCACGACTATCAACTGTTAACGGCATACGAGTGATTTCGCCAAGAAGTGCTGACCAATATAAAGAAACCGACAAGAGCGCAGAACAGATCGGCCAGGAAACGGGCGCCGACTATATCCTTGAAGCTGCCATTCGATGGGATAAATCCGGCGAAGTTGACCTTATTCGCATGACGCCGAGGTTAACCAAGACCAGTGATAACTACCTAATGTGGTCGGATAACTATCAACAAGTGCTCCTACAGATCTTTGAAGTTCAATCAAAGATAGCTGATCAAATCGTGATCGCCTTGGGATTGACACTGGTGGAAACCGGAAAGTTGGCCCCCGATGGGGCCCCGACAACCAATATGGCGGCCTACAATTTCTACCTGCGTGGTCTTGAGATTTCCAGTCATACCTTTACGTTGTCTGATTTTAATAGTGCTATCGAAATGTTTGACTCGGCCATAGCTTTGGATTCAAGTTTCGCTTTGGCCTGGGCACAAAAATCTATTAATCATTCCACGTTTAATTTCTTTTTCACGACCGTGGACGTTAAACATCATAAAAGAGAAGCTCTAAGAGCCGCCGAGAAAGCCATGGAGCTTGACCCGATCCTGCCGTCAGCGAATATCGCGATGGGAACCTACCATAATTATGTTAAGAGAGATTATGATAATGCACTGGCATCATTATATGCAGCCAAATCCGAAGTTGTCAGCAATGCTGATCTTTCCGAGGCCATTGGAGTTGTTAAGATGCGCCAGGGAGAGTGGCAGGAAGCTCTATTGCTATTTGAAGAGGCGACTCGGATTGATCCTCTGAACCATCGAAGGTATTATTACCTGGCTAACGACCTGAGTATGATACGTGATTACGAGTTGGCTGATAAGTATATAGCTCGAGCCCTTGTTCTGGATCCGAGTAATCCGGATGCCGCTTACATGAAGATCTTTGTAGATCTGCTCCATCATGGCACGGTTGATGTTGAGGGGAATTCATTCAAGAAACTGGTCACTGATGTCGGGTTGGCAGAGATATCAACCTATGAACTCACATCGGCGACATCCCTCGGTTTGTGGCGCTTCATCATCGACCGCATTGATCCCCAAGAGGCACTGGAAAATGTTCGTCGGGTCGGGGATATCCGAGGTACCATCACCGAAAGAACACCACACCGCGTACAGTTGAACATTGCCCAGATATTTGACCTAACCGGACAGCATGATTCGGCCCAAATCCATTATGACTCATCACGGATTATTCTAAGTAGTATTATCGATCTGGGTGATTTTCAATTTCATGCTTACGCTGAGCTCGGGCTGACATACGCGCTGATGGGCAGTAAAGAGGAGGCGATTGAAGCCGGCAAAAAAGCCAAAGAGTTGATGTCCGTTGACGACTGCCATTGGTGAGGACCGGACGCGGTCATGGTCATGGCCCAGATTTACTCTATCGTCGGCGAGTACGACTTGGCTATCGATGAATTGGAATACGTGTTGTCGATTCCTTCGTGGTGTACACCCGCGCTGCTGAGAGCGGACCCCATTTTTGCCCCCATGCAAGAATTGCCCCGCTTTGTAGCCTTGCTTGAGAAGTATGATTCGAAATGACAGACCATAACGACGACAACACCCGCACCCATGTCGTGCTAACCAAAGGCGCGATGGTGTCGCACTACCGGATTGTCGAGAAGATCGGCGCCGGTGGCATGGGTGAGGTCTATCTGGCCGAAGATACTAAGCTCAAACGCAAAGTTGCCCTCAAGTTTCTCCCTTCCCATCTGATCTCGAATGCAGAGGTCCGCACCCGCTTTGTGCGGGAAGCCCAAACAGTAGCCAAACTAAACCATCCAAATGTTATCAGTATCTATGAAGTCAGCGAACTCAGTGGACGCCCCTACTACGTGATGGAACTGGTCGAAGGGGAGACTCTTGAGGAGATCGTTCAGGGAAAGACTCTTCCGTTTGATGTCATCACTGAGTACGCCATTCAGATCTGCCAGGGGCTGGGAGAGGCGCACCGAGCATCGATCGTGCATCGCGATATCAAAGCGGCCAATATCGCCGTTGATACACAGGGTCGTGTCCGAGTTCTTGATTTTGGCCTGGCCGCCACGGCAGGCGATGAAAAACTGACCAAGACCGGATCGACGCTCGGCACGGTCGCCTATATGTCGCCCGAACAGGTATCGGGACGTGACATCGATCATCGCTCCGATCTATTTTCACTCGGAGTCGTGCTTTACGAGTTAATAGCCGGACAGACTCCATTCAAACGGGACAACGAAGGTGCTACTCTCAAAGCGATCATCGAAGACAACCCGGAGCCGTTGACTCGGTACAAGTCGGACGTTCCGGAGAAGCTCCAAGAAATAGTATTCAAGCTGCTGGAAAAGGACAGAGAACTGAGGTACCAGTCAGCCGAAGGTGTCATCGCCGATCTCAAGCGTCTCATGTACGACTCGCAGCAGACCGGTTACACACGAATGGCCAGGCGATCAGGCAAAACACCGACCGTAGTCGGTGTCACGGCTGTTCTGATGGTAGTGGCGGCTGCGCTGCTTTACTTTCAGTTTAGACCAGTCGGTGACGGGTCGCATTCGGACGATGCGGTTCCAATGATCGCCGTGCTGCCGTTCGAGAACCTTGGTTCGCCCGAAGATGACTATTTCGCAGATGGCATAACCGAAGAGATAACTTCACGCCTGGCCATGATCAAGGGGCTGGGAGTAATCTCGCGCATGAGTTCTGTGAAACTCAGAGAGAGCCATAAGACTCTTCAGGAAATCGGTCGCGACCATGGGATCGATTATGTGCTTGAGGGTACGGTTCGCTGGAGCAAGGTGGGCGACCAGTTGAAAGTTCGGATCACACCACAATTGATTCAGGTATCGGATGACCGGCATCTTTGGGCAAGCAACTACGAACGCACCTTGATGGAAGTGTTCGCGGTCCAGGCTGATATTGCAGAGAAGATAGTCGATCAACTCGGACTGACCCTGCTTGAATCCGATCGTCAGAATCTCGCCAGCATACCGACCGACAATCCTGAAGCATACAAGTTCTATCTCCAAGCACTACAACATGTGAGACGCAGTACCGGATATTCAGACTCTAAGGGCGCTCAGACTGCTCTCGATAGTGCCGTAATTCTTGACTCATCTTTCGCATTGGCTCACGCCCTGCGATCAGAGTCTTATACCAACGTTGCCGGCGGTCTACCTGAAACAGAGAATGGCAAAACGGCGCTCGAAGCGGCTGAACGAGCACTGGAGCTTCAGCCCGGACTTTCGCAGGGTCACCTGGCCCTGGGCAGATACTACTACTTCGTTGCCGCCGATAACGAAAAGGCTCTTGAGCACTTTTCGAGGGCCAAATCTGAACTCTATAACGACCCCGAACTGCTCAATGCGATCTCAAACGTGCAGATAGAACAGAACTACCTCGAAGAGGCATTGGTTAATCGTAGCAAAGCGGCTGACCTCGACCCTCTAAACCCCAGAAGACACTCCAATCTGGCTAGAGTACTGCGATCCCTGCGCAGATTCAGTGAAGCTGAACAGTCAATTAATCGCGCCATAGCTTTGAATCCGGAAGCTCAATACTATTACGAGTCAAAGATCGAAGGCCTGATAGCACAATACGGCGATATAGAGAGAATAAAGCCGGTTGTAAACGAAGCACTCGAGTATTGTGATACATCCAAGTTCGTCATCAAAAACTCAGCATGGACGAGATTCATCCCTGACCTTAAAACTGATTCGGTCATTGCAGGTTTCTTCCAGATGGAAGTTGAGGATACTTCCAAGGGAGGCATGTTTCCAGAACTATCCTCGTATGGTCTAGGTCATCTTGACATGCTTGAAAACAAGCCTGAAGAAGCAAGAAAACGAGCCGGAGGATTCGACGGTACGTTCGACGGGTGGCAAGGACTACTTCTCTCTTTCGCCGGAGATTGTGAACAGGCGATTGAAGCCGGTTTAAGAGACAAGGAGTTGGTCGAAACCACCGACTGCTCCCCCTGACATTCGGTCGAGGGTACGGCCATGGTCATGGCCAGAATATACGCTAACTGCGAAAAGTACGACGAAGCAATCGATGAACTTGAATTAGTGCTTTCTCTGGAGACGTATATTACAGCGAACACCCTGAAACTCAAACATTGGATCGACCCCCTCCGCGACCACCCGCGCTATCAAGAGCTTATCGCCAAGTATGCTCTCCCCGAAGCGATGTAGGGGAACTCCAAGCGACCGCAGCAGGTGAAGCTACCACCAAATCCCATCCATCTGTTGTCACAAACACTTGGTGAAAACAAAATGCTTGCCTTCAAAGATATTTGAGAAACACCTTACCCTACCGTGTGGTTTATACTAACTACACAAGCTCGTGTGAGCAGGTTTGTCAAACAGTCTAACAAACGAGGTGATATTCATGGTAGAACTAACCGCTCTGTGGCTACCGATACTGCTGTCCGCAGTGGGAGTGTTCATTGTCAGTTCCATAATACACATGCTCATCCCCTACCATCGAAACGACTTCAAGAAAGTCCCGTCGGAAGACGATGTGATGGAATCGTTGCGCCAGTTCAATATTCCACCCGGCGACTATGTTATCCCATGCGCCGATAGCATGAAAGTTATGGGCTCCGATGAGTTCAAAGATAAGTGTACCAAAGGTCCTGTGGCTTTCATGACTGTATTGCAAAACGGTCCGATGAAAATGGGCGGGAGTCTAACGCTATGGTTTTTCTATAGCCTGCTTGTCGGAATCTTCGCTGCCTATATAAGCGGCCGAGCACTGGGACCGGATGCCTACTATCTGACCGTGTTTCGATTCGCCGGGGCCACCGCCTTTGTTGGCTACTCGCTGGCCCTCCTGCAAAACTCAATCTGGTACAAACGCAACTGGGGTACAACGCTCAAGACGATGTTCGACGGGTTTTTGTACGCCCTGGTAACGGCGGGTGTTTTCGGTTGGCTGTGGCCGCGCGTATGAGACAACCATCGTACAAAGGATATCGTTATGCGAAGAATCGTGATAGCAACTTTCATCATTGCGCTGATGTGTGGATGGTCCGGACTTTGGGCGCAGGAAACTGAACAGGAGAAGGCAAAAAACGGTATGAAAATAAAACTCGCGGGCATTATCGTAGACGACCAGGACAAGGCGCAGAAGTTCTACACAGAGGTCCTGGGCTTTGTGGTAAAGGACAACATCCCGGTGGGGGAGTTCCGATGGCTCACGGTCGTCTCGCCGCTGGAGCCGGATGGCACTCAACTGGCGCTGGAACCGAACGATAACCCGGCTGCCAAAACCTTCCAGAGCGCTCTCTTCGCTCAGGGAATACCGGCGACGGCGCTGTTTGTCGACGACATTCAGGCGGAATTCGAGAGACTCAAGAAACTCGGCGTGAAGTTCACAGTAGAGCCGACGGAAACCGGCGGGGTGACAATCGCCGTCTTCGATGACACCTGCGGCAATCTCATCCAGATCGTGCAGGAGTGAGAGGGTACGTTGTCAACCGCCCCAAACAAGGTTTGAGGCGGCCACCCGGTCGACAGGGCGTCGGTGCCGTCGGGCGACTCGCCTGACGGTTCTGAAGTAGGGCGTATACGCCCTCGAATCCGCCGCCCTGAAAGAAAAGGCAGGTTTGAAAACAAACCTGCCCCGCACCCTGAAAACACTGCGCTATGTGCTGCTTCTATTTCAGAAGGATCATCTTCCTGCCGGCCAGATCATCACCGGCCACAATCCGATAGAAGTATACACCCGATGCCACCGCAACTCCTTCAGAGTTGGTGCCGTCCCAACGGACAACCTTGTATCCGGCGGTCAGTTGCTCGTCCACGAGCGTCTTGGTTTTCCGGCCGGAGATGTTGTAGATGTCTATCGTAACATGACAAGCGCGCGGCAGGCCAAACTCGATAGTGGTATTCATGTTGAAAGGGTTGGGATGATTCTGCCCCAGCGCGAATTTTCTCGGGAGTTCAGGCGGTGGGACCTCGGTAACGCTTGTAGGCGAGGTCTCGGTGGTGAATTCCCGGTGGGTGCTCCAATTGCCGGCGCCACAAGTGCTGTTGTGGGCACTGACGCGCCAGAAATAGACGGCCCCCACATCAAGACCGGTAACATCGAAAGTGAGGTTGCCGGTCTGCTCATCCACTATGGTAGTGGCAAAAGTTTCCTCGTCATCAAGCTGAACCTGGTAGAAACTGGCATTGGTCCTGCCATTCCACTGAAGGGTGACCGGCTGGCTTTGTTCAACAGCTCCGTCAGCCGGTGAGACCACTTCCGGAGCCGTGGGAGTGAATATCAGGCTGACATCTTCTACCGGGCTGACAAGGGTGGAGGCCAGACAAGGACCTTTCACCTCGACATAAAACTCGCCCACCCAATCCCATTCGTTACACTCTTCAGCCAGATGGACATCCTCGAAGGTATGACTGTAGGGAACGCTCGACGTGAGACCTCCGGTCTCGAATTCAATCCACAGTTCCTCAACCCGGTCGTCGGGGTTAAGCCAACCGGAATCCTCTTCCCAGACAGCGATACTGATCCAAACATGAGTAGCTCCGTGGCAGGAAGATTCGAGATCACCGGTAAGACCGCTGATATGAATATCAAACGTCTGCCCCCAGCAAGTCTGGGCCGGGAACATATCGCTCAAAGCCTTCGCTATCGTCAACTCAGTTTTCGGATTAAGGCCCTGATTGTGCCTGATCTGACCGTGTCCACCGTTTTCGTGGTCGGCAGCCCGATCGGCCGCAGGCGCTTTGTGTGGTATGGTCGCCAACAGAACCATGGGCACGAGCAGCTTGAAGAGTATACTCATCTTGGGCTCCTGGGTATCGAGTTACTCTGCGTTGACTCACGCTGTGGTGCAATACTCTGCTTATAACATAGATAAATAAGTCTATTAGTCAAGTGGTTTTCGGCGCGGGTCCGAGTGACAAAGAGTCAAACAACGTAGTTTGCCCAGCCGTATAAAAGGGATGTAACAAGTCTATGATATAACATAATTGTCGACCCCTCAAGGGGAAAGGAAACTGCCATGCCAAAATACGTCATCGAAAGAGAGCTGCCGGGAGCCGGTAAGCTGGGTTCTGATGAACTTCAGGCCATCTCAAAAAAATCCTGCGATGTCTTGAGAACCATGACGCCGGAAATCAACTGGGTGCAAAGTTATGTCACCGATGACATGATCTACTGTGTCTACATATCGCCCAATGAAGAGCTTCTGCGCGAGCACGCCTCAAAGGGTGAGTTCCCGATTACCAGCATAGCGAAAGTCGGTTCGATTATCGATCCCACCTCGGGTGAGTAGGATTGCGATCCATCGGGGGCCTCGCCGCATCTGCCGTCAAATAGGAGCATCAGTCTGACTGTCTGGATGATGCACCTTTGTATTCGAGAATTCTTACTGGTGTCTGGAAGTGTCTCCGGATTACATTGGTAAACAAAGAGTACAGGCTGTAACACTCTGATTGCGGTGCGCGGTACCATGGACAGTCAACTAACCGAGGAGTTTTCAGCCAGGATTGCCGGTGCTTTTGGGCAAGACGGTGTTGAATGGTTGAATCAATTACCCCAAATTCTTGAGAAAGCTGCCAACCGATGGTCGCTTAGACTCCTGCCGCCGTTTCAACCGTTGTCATACAACTATGTTGCGCCCGCCGTCGGACCGGATGGAGAGCCGGTTGTCCTGAAAACGGGCGTTCCCCGTCGCGAGCTCTCCACCGAGATCGATGCCCTGCGTCATTACAACGGACAGGGTACGGTTCGACTGATCGAAGCCGACTCAGGTTCAGGCCTGATGTTATTGGAGCGTATACTGCCGGGCGTACCTCTCATGGATACGCCGGATGATGACCGGGCCACATCTGTCTTTGCGCATGTGATGCGTCAGCTAGATAAACCACCGCCGGACAATAACAGCTTCCCGAGCGTTTCCGATTGGGCCAGAGGGTTTGAACGATTGCGAAATCAATTTAACGGAAAAACAGGACCATTTCCAAAGCCGGTTTTTGATCGCGCGGAAGGAATGATGTCTGAGCTGCTCAGTTCAATGTCCGATTCGGTCGTTCTGCATGGCGACCTTCATCATTGGAACATCTTGTCGGCCGAGCCTGAACCGTGGCTGGCTTTGGACCCCAAAGGTGTCATGGGCGAACCAGCCTATGAGGTAGGGGCATGGCTGCGCAATCCGTTTCCTCAGATTCTGGACTGGCCGCACCTGACAAAGATCACTGCGCGACGAGTGGACATAATGGTTGAGACGCTCGGATTCGACCGGTCGCGAATAATCGGATGGGCATATTGCCAGGCTGTCTTGTCCGCGGTGTGGTCGTTCGAAGACGGCCTGGATGATTGGGATGGGTCGCTCGCGATTGCCGATCACATTTTCGCCCTAATGTCAGAAAGCCCGACGTGACAAACGGTCACGACAGCCACAGCAATTTTGTGTCGTCGGCCCGATCAGCAGTTGTGAGCTTGTAAATCTCCAAGCATGCAGCCATCAAGCAACTTGCGCTTCGGCCATCTTTGCTCCTTCGGGAATCTGGTCTTGAGGCAAGCCTGACGCTGCTTCCAATCGCCCGCTATAGTTGAAGAATGAAATCAAAGCGGTCATCTCCCAGATCGCTTTCGCAGACCAACCGGCAGCGGCCAGTTTCGTGGTATCTTCCTCGCTCACCAGGCTCGGCGTTTCAGTCAGTTTACCGGCGTAAGCCAGCAAAGCCCGGGTTTTGGTATCCAGTTCGTATGTGGACCAGGTTGTTGCGAAATCATCACTGAGATGTTCATCACCGGTCAGACGGCGAACTGCCGCCACGTGGAGTCCCAGTCACGGCGCGCCGCCGACTTTACCATTGACCACCGTGGCTACCATTTCGCGCTGAAGTCGGCTGAGAGGCGAGGCCCCTCTAAGGTGAAGATGGTTATAGATCGCCCCGGTCGGACGTGCCACCCGGAGGTCGACTGCAAGCACCTGAAAAATACCCGGCACAATTCCGCCATATTTTCCGCGGACCCAGCGGAAGAAAAGTTTGCGCAGTCCGCTCACTTGCTCGGGTACGATTGTCATAATGTTCGCCACTTGTACTCCTCTTTTGATAGCAAGGCGCGAGCGCCCCGCTGCCTGTAACGATCTGTTTATAAGCGATACGCAGACAGTCGCAAAAACGCAAAGAATAGGTCAATTTTGTCTATATTTTCCCGGCGGGATACTGGTGTTCGCACCTCCGCCTGATCACGGGTGGCCCACCCCGCCTTAGGCGGGGCTGTGGGATTTGTCGATGATGTCGAAATCCGCCCTTCGACTGCGCTCAGGACGACACGGTCAAGCCGTGTTTCTCACCTCTCGGGTCACGGGTCTCGACCAACCATCGAATCTGCCAGAAGGTGACCCCCCTCTTGGTCACAATTACTGATTTGCAAGATGGACTAAATCGAACCATTTTTGTAAAAGTGTGTTGTAGAAATATGAACTGAAGACGGAGGAAATATGGCTGAGCGATTCTTGCAGGGCTGTGCGCTTTGTGTTTTGAAATGTGAAAGTGATCATAAGGGGATTTTGGATGAGTCTTGAAATTGGACAGAAACTGGGCCCTTACGAGATAATTGAACAGGCCGGCAAAGGTGGGATGGGCGAAGTATATCGGGCCAGGGACACTCGCCTTGAACGCACCGTAGCCATAAAAATCCTACCGGCCGGTATTGCCGCCAACCCGGAATTCAAAGAGCGATTCGACCGGGAAGCCAAGGCCATCTCCAGTATGAATCATGCCCATATCTGCACGCTCTATGATATCGGTCAGGAAAACGGTACCAACTATCTGGTTATGGAATTCCTCGAAGGGGAGACGCTGGCCGAACGCTTGTCCAAAGGTCCCATACCATACGAGGAGATGCTCCAGATTGCGGTCCAAATAGCAAGCGGTTTGGATTCGGCCCATCAGCAAGGCTTGATCCATCGAGACCTCAAGCCGGGCAATATCATGCTTACTCAGGAAGGAGCCAAGCTGCTTGATTTCGGCCTGGCTAAGGCCCAGTTTGACAACGGCTCCCAAGGGATGGCGGCTGTTACCCGCACGACCCCTTTGACCGGAGCGAATACTATTCTTGGCACCATGCAATACATGGCCCCGGAACAGCTCGAAGGGAAGGAAGCGGATGCTCGCTCGGACATTTTCGCTTTCGGGGCGATCATGTATGAGATGTCAACGGGCAAGAAAGCCTTTGAAGGCAATTCAAGCGCCACATTAATAGCTGCCATTATCGAACGGGACCCGGTCTCGATCTCGGTCATCATGCCCATGACTCCGCCCTTGTTTGAACGATTGGTGAAGAAGTGTCTTTCAAAAGACCCACGCAAGCGCTGGCAATCCGCTTCAGACCTCTCCGATGAACTTCACTGGATTTCCCAGGCCGGGTCACAGGTCGGACTGCCCGCTCACCTGGCCGCCCGTCGGAAGTTCAAATTTGATCTGGCTCGCGCTATTGGCTTGGGTGCTATAATAAGCACTCTTGTCCTGGCCTATCTGTTTTACGCTGAAAAAACAAAACCGGCCCCGGAGCTGCCGGTGGCCCGCTACACCGTGAATATCAAGCAGGGACTGACCAACATCTTCTGGCCACGCATTTCACCTGATGGTCAGTCGGTTGCCTTTCATGCCGATGATTCTACCGGCGCCAACCGTATTTGGATTAGACCGATCAACTCATTGGAAGCCTATCCACTCTTGAATACCGAGGACGCCAAGCGATTTTTCTGGTCACCTGATGGCAAACACGTCGCCTTTTTTGTCGGCAACCAGTTGAAGCGAATTCCAATTACCGGAGGCCAGGCCCAACTTGTCTGTCAGGGGCCGTCGGGAGCCGACGGTTGCTGGAGCAGTACTGACTTGATAATATTCGATGGAAGCAGTACTGACACTATGAAAATCGTAGCGGCCGGTGGCGGTCAGGCACGACCGGCCGCCCTGGCTGATACCGCCATTGGTGACTTTTACTACGCATGGCCCTGGTTTTTGCCCGATGGGGAGCATTTCATCTTTACAGCCAACGTTCGACGGGATGCTGACAACACCAGACCAAGGAATCGGATAAAACTCGGCTCTGTCGGCTCAACCAGTCCCATCACTCTCTTTGAAATGGATCACAATCTCGACCGCATCGAGTACACCAACGAAGGATACATTCTTTTCGTATCCCAGGACAATCTGATGGGCCTGCCTTTCGATGCCGACAAGCTTGAAGTGACCGGAGAGCCGAAACCGATTGCGATGAGCGTTGGCACCGCCGATAACACCTATGCCTTCTCAGTCTCCGATAACGGAACGCTCTTGTATCAAACCAACAACCAGTCATCGCAGAGCGAACTTGCCTGGATCGACAGAGCCGGCGAGAAAATTGAATCCATCGGTCAATTGGGCAAGTACTTTGACATCGCGCTTTCGCCTGATGAATCCAAGGTAGTCTATTCAGCGATCGATGAGGGGTCCAGCGCCACAGATTTATGGATTTATGATCTAAAGCGTAACGTGCCGACCAGATTGACCTTCGATGCTGCCGATGACGGCAGGCCGCGCTGGAATCCAGACGGAAACACTGTCTACTTTACCACTAACCGCCGTGGACAGTTTTACGAAATCCACCGCAAGGACGCCAATGGACTTGGCGATGCTGAACTGGTCTATGCCACAGACAGCAGCCATAGCGTTCCGAACGACTTCACGCCTGATGGGACCAGGCTCATTTTCCGTGAGGTGAACAATAGTTATGACATTGGAATCCTCTCTCTGGCCGACAGCAACCGGATCGGTATGGTGGCCAACAGCTCCTTCTTTGAAGCGATGGGTCGAGTTTCGCCTAACGGAAAGTACCTGACCTATGTCAGCACGGAGTCGGGCCGACGTGAAGTATATGTCAGGCAGCTTGACGGCACTGGCGGCAAGTGGCAGATTTCCACCGACCACGCCATGAATCCCGAGTGGAACGGAGACGGTACCGAGCTGTTTTACCTGACCAATGATAATCAGATCATGGCGGTCAAAGTCGGTACCAGTGGGGATTTCGAGGCTGAGAATCCGGTAAGACTGTTTGAACTCAATTTCCAGTATCCCGGCCGGGTTAACTTCCCTTATGATGTATCTGCCGACGGACAGAGATTTCTGGTGAATGCCCGACTTTCAGATTCTGACCCCGGCGAAATTGTCGTCGTTCAGAACTGGGCCGAAGAGTTCCGCCAGCACTGAGCCGGACGGACAGCCCTTCCCCTTTGGGCTTGTTGAGAAAGGCCTGGCTTGCAGGTGGTGTTGGGCGACCCCGCCCGACACAGACAAGCCTGTTTTTCGCGCTTCGTGTTGACATTCAGGATCACGCTTTGCCGAACAACCCTCGGAACCAGTCTTGTGGCTGTCAGGCGAGTCACCTGACAGCACCTTCATCGCGAAGCACTTCACTTTGTTAGTGGGTTTATCAACAAACCATTCAGTCCGGGATTCAATAACCTCATACTGAGCGGAGTCGAAGGATGCGCATTGTCACCGTAGGGCGGGTCCGTCATCGCCGAAGGTCCGCCGTAGGAGGGAACCCACCATTTGTGTCAGGAGCGCAAGGCTCCTGACCTACGAGTCCCCGCCCATTCGATCCCCCACCTCCACAATGATTATGGTCACGGGGAACCTTTTTCTTAACAAATCGTTTTTGTATTTAATTGCATAGGAGTAATAGGAGCTCCGGCTGAGCGGTGTGGATTGGGAACGACGCTGGACTGTATCTATCACCATCAACCCAGGAGGTTGAAATGTTCATCAGAATTGGCCGGAACACGGCTCTTGGCTTCATGGCCATTGCACTCACAGTGATGGCGATTGGATGTTCGAATGACAATCCGGTCGCGCCGACATCACCAAACAATGACGCGACTACTCAAACAGCTACGGGTGACAATCGCAGCGGTGACAACATCACGCTCGCCCTCGGCGACCCGGCTCCACCCGCCGAAGGTATCGTCGTTGAAGGGGTGAGCGTACCGGGCGTTGCCCTGGGATACACACGGGCCGAGGTCGAGGATGCCTACGGTGATGTTGTCCTATGGTGCCAGAGTACCGGTGTCCCCGGCAATAATGGTTTTTGTGCGTGGGCTGTGAGTGGCGGTGGACAGGTAGACGTGCACTTTGCGGGCGCTGATGGCGGCACAGCCGACGGCACACCCGATGACGTTGTGAGCAGCGTCAGCTGGTTCGAAGCTGTTTCCGGTTGGGTGACTACAGCCGGGGTCAACACCACGCTTGCTGATGAGAACCCTGAAGCAGCGGCTGCCGCGTACCCCGATGCCCGCGTCACCTACAACCAATGGGGAGGTATCTACAGCATCGTAGACTATGAGCAAGGCATCGCGATCTATAGACCCTGGATCCTCTACTCTTCAGGTGAAGTACATGTGCGCATGCAGATTTTTTACCCAAGTGAGGCGCCTCCGCTGCCCGAAAAAATCACCTATGTCTATAACATTGACTTGCTGGCGAATAAGGTCAAAGGCAAACGTCAAATCCGCGCCTGGGTAGGAGTGCGAAATCAAGCGCACCTTGCTGCGTCGGGAGCGACGGTGTACGCGCGCTGGACGTATCCCGATGGAAGCACTCAGACTGCCGAGAGTGTTACATTTGGCAGTGGCAATGCTTACTTTGAAATCAACAACGTACCCCGCGGCACCTACACCCTCACCGTCGAGGATATCGTGCTGGAGGACCATAGATTCGATGACGAAAACAGCGTGTTGAGCGAGAGCGTCAAAGCGAAATAGCCCGGATTAGAAGTAGCAGGGTGGGTTCGTCTGCGCCGAAGGTCCGCCGCGGGCGGGAATCCGCCTGACCGCTGAATGTTGTGTCGGGTCTTGGACGCGCCGAAGGCGTGGGTGTGACCCGACACATAACCGCATACTGAACAAGGCCGTCAGGTCACACAAACCACGCTAGAGGCGTGGTTCGCAAGACCCGACGCAACTAAGAACCCACGACAAAAAAAGGAGGACCGACTGTTCGGTCCTCCTGTGTGACAACTTGGTAACAAGAGTCTATTTCATCAATACCATCTTCCGGGTCTCGGCAAACTCGGAAGTGGTGAGACGATACAGATAAACGCCCGACGCATACGCAGAAGCATCCCACTCGATGGTATGTTGTCCGGCCGAATGGATACCATCGGCCAACGTTGCGATCTTCTGACCGCGGATGTTGAACACCGACAGTGTTACATGTTCCGCTTGCGGCAGAGTGTACGAAATACTGGTCGAGGGGTTGAACGGGTTGGGGTAGTTCTGGTTGAGAGTGTATCCTTCCGGCAAAGTGACTGCGGATGGTTCGCTCTTGAACACCGGACCGCTTTCGCACGCCTTGGTGACGTGGTTGCTGCCGGAATCATAAGTGTCGGTGGCATGTGTTACATTGGTAACTTCAAAACACCATTCACCCGAGGGGTTCTTGATCTTGGAAGTCACAAAAGCCACGACACCACTACCGTTTGTGGCCGCTGTACCGGTACCGCCGGTGGGACCGGTCGCAACTACCGTAACGTTGGCGTTGGCCACCGGCTGCTCGTTTTGATCATAGATCGTGATCTCGCCGCGACCGTTCCAGTTGGGACCTTTGGACTCACGGGTAACGACAATGTCATGCACATGCATGTTGTTGCCGGGGGGCTGGGTTACCGTAATGTATCCAACTTTGGTTTCGCCATCGGACCCGGCGCAGTTGGATGCGGTCAGAGTAACGGTATATGTACCGGGCGATGTATACTCGTAACTCGGACTCTGCGCCGATGAGTTACCGCCATCGCCAAAGGTCCACGCCCAGGTGTCCGGGTTGTTGGTTGACAAGTCTGTGAAGTTCACTGTGAGGGGTGCATCACCGCTGGTTGGCGAGCCGCTGAAGTCGGCCACCGGAGTCGTCTCGGTACACGGCGCTTCGTTGACCGTAATGTAGGCGACTTTGGTTTCGCCATCGGAACCGGCGCAGTTGGATGCGGTCAGTGTCACGGTATAGATGCCGGCCGACGTATAGACGTAACTCGGATTCTGGGCGGATGAATTTCCGCCGTCACCAAAGGTCCACGCCCATGTGTCCGGATTGTTGGTTGACAGATCGGTAAAATCAACGCTCAGAGATACATCGCCACTGGTCGGCGATCCGCTGAACTCGGCCACCGGTGTGGTCTCGGTGCACGGTGCGATCGCATCCATCGCGGCGCGGGCGTTCACGATACCGGCACCGACGTCTTTACCCGGATTGTAGGCGGTCGTGTTGTTGATCATCAGTGAAATCTTATCCGCTGCCGAAAGCGACGGGTCGAAAGACTCCAGCAGAGCGGCCACGCCCACTACGTGCGGACAAGACATCGAAGTACCGTCCAGCACAGCGATGTAGTCCGGCACCGGGTCGGACCCGACATGGTAGGTGCTGAGAATCTCGGTGCCGGGAGCGGCAATATCAACCCACGATCCATAGTTGGAGAAGTCCGACGGATCACCGAATTTGTCCGTGGAACCAACATCGAGGCAATCACCACGGGCGTTAAGATAATCAGCCGACGAGGAATTACTGTTCCCGGCAGCCACACAGATGATTACGTCCTGGCTGAGCAGATAATCGGCGGCAGCGCCCAGGCCACCTGAGTTTGAGGTTCCGAATGAACAGTTGATGGCGGCCACGTTGACGCCCGATGCGGCCAGGTCGCCCATGTAATACATTGCTTCGGCGATCGCCGACATGATAACAAAGCCGAGGCCGTCCTGCCCGCGGTACTTGCCGTTGTATCCGATTCGGCAGGGAACGATCTTGACACCATTGGCTGTTCCGGTCGGCGTGCCGTCGGCAAATCCACCGGCCACACCGGCAACTCGATTACCGTTATTGGTGATAGCCGCAACGGTTCCCGAAACATGAGTTCCGTGACCGTTATAATCGGCCGGATCGTTGTCTCTGGTGCCGCAGTCGGCGTCCGTGCATGCGACACCAAAACCGCCGGTTGTCTCCACAAAGTCGTATCCGATAACGTCGTCGATGTAACCGTTCCCGTCGTTATCGATTCCATCACCCGGCGTCTCACCGGGATTGACCCAGATGTTACCGTTGGTCGAATTGTCCGCAGGCCCGGGCGGATTGGAGCCGCCAATATCACTGTGATTGTATTTGGTACCGGAATCGAGAATACCGACTACGACAGTAGCATCGCCGGACTCGGTGTCCCAGGCCGTCTCGGCCATCACACTGTATGTATCAAAGTAGTGCCATTGATTAAATGGAAACTCGGGAGCAGGAAAGTTCTTGTAATAGGTATCATTGGCTTCAGCGTGAAGAGTATGGATAGCATCTTTTTCGACTCGCTCCACCATCGGGTTGCGCGAATAGGCCGCGACAGCCTCATCGATGGTACCTTTACCGATCTTTACTTTGTAGTGGCGCGCCAACGATGAAGCGCCCACTTTCAGATCCGATCCAGGGAACTGGGGGCGAGAACTGACCACGTCAAAGCGTCGTGACAGGGGCGCGAAGTCGGGGTAATTGGAAAGCGCTTTCGGCGATTGTAGATCACGAGCGTGATCTACAGCCACATTCGGTTTTAGAACAACAATGATGTTCTCATTGTCCCAAGCGACGAACGACGGAACGTTCAAGTCGCGTTCAACGCGCACGAGTTTCTCGCCTGCTGCACCCACCGACAAAGCCAGTGCGAGCACGAGAGCCGCAGTTACTACAAAACGCATTGTGCCTCCTTGTACTTTTGGGAGATTAATGATTAAAAAGGTTATTGGTTTTCTTCAGTCTACATCTACTTCCTGGTCGTGAGGGATACCCACGAAGCCGTGCAGTGAATACTCGCTTGGCAAATCTCAGATAGTATCTAATCTACTGTTTCAGATGATACGCAATTGGAGTCCAAAAACGATAAAAAAATGGCCTTCATGGATATATTTATGCCATATTAATCAAGCATGCTGTTTAGCTACCCCCGCTCCACATCGGCAAGCCTGCCCGCCACCGGGACTCAAATCCTTCGCGCACAGGCGCTTCACTCAGGGAGAGCGCCGAAAAGGCCCCCATCCCCAGCCACTGCGAGGAAGGCCGCGCCAACGGCGGGGGATGACGCGGCAATCGCCCGCGGAGGGTGGCACCCTCAAACTCTGTTTGGGAGTGGTAGACCAGAATGCGAATAATAGCTCTGCCGCACTTCACTCTTTGTGACGATATCACGCCTAGTTAAGTGCAGTGCACGCGATGTAGCCAAGTGGCAGGGTATGGAGTTCTGAGATACCCTACAACTGGAACAGGTACTGCAGCTTCATGAAAAACTGACGCGAGTCCAGTTTGTAATGGCCAAAACGAACACCATCGTCCGCCGCCAAACCGTCACCACTCTTGTTCAAGCCGTCGTACTGCTGCACATAGTAGGTAGTGCCAATATAAAACAGCGAGAACGGCGTGATCTGGTAAGTGATCAGGGGATCTATATTCCAGGTCTTACCGAAATCATTGTATTGAGTCAGCAGCCTTAGCGACAACCGGCGGTTGTACTGGAAACCGAGCCGCGAACCGGCTATGTATCCGTTGAACAGTTCCTCCTTGGTGTCAACCAGATGACTCTTTACATGGGTGTACCAGTTCTCAATAAAAATCCTGTCGACCAGACTCAAATCGGCCCAACCCCTGAGTCTGGTTTGCCTGCCCATATTCTGGTAGCTATATGCTATCTGGTTCCCATAGCTAATAGTCCCGCCGAAGCTCAGGAGCTCGCTCGGTTGCGACGACATGGAAAAACTCCAGTTCCAGATGTCATCGTAGTAAGTCCCGCCGAAATCCTCGGTGCTGATCATATACTCAAGTTCCAGCCAGGTCTGGGCATACCGTAGCGGTACGCCTACCTCAGAAAAAATCGCTTCATCCTTCTTGTGACCATCGGTGTTCCAGATTCGCACGGCATCCATGTTGAGCACCAACCGCTCCACCAGACCCTCATCGAACCGAATCTGATACTGCGCATTGAGTGAACTGCTGCGTCGACTATTGCGCGTAACCCATCCGTTGTCGGCGCGGAAGGTGGGACCGGTCTCGGTATAGCCACCGCCGATATAGAAGTTGTTGCTGTTATAACTCACCCGTCCGGTGGTCGCGTAGCCTGAGAAAGACTCGCCGTCGAAGGCCGCCGTGTGCTTGCCGTTATCAAATGTTACATCGGAAAGATGCTCGGTCAGCAGGCTGCTGTCCGGTTCCTCAGTGTGGCTGCCGGCTACCTGCGTTCTCAACGTGACCCGCTGGTGCAGCCGGATCACCGCATCCAATCCAAACGTCGTGCCGCTGCCGCCACCTTCCCAGTGACGGTCGGTCAGCAGGAACCCTACTTGCGATCCGGACCCGATGGTCTGTCGCACGCGCAAAATGTTGGAGTAGCTTTCACCACCGATCATCAGTCCGGAACTGGTTTCTTCAAACGGAATAATAAACGGGCTGTTCTGATCATGCGCCCCCAAATAGCTAACACTGGTCCGTCCCAATCGGCCGGTGAATTTGGCCGCGAAGTCGGGCTCGTTGATTGACCGCGTGTAGACCATGCTCAGTTGCGTTCGGTATAGATCACTGCCTTCCTGAAAGAACGGTCGCTTTTCGGGATATGACAAGGCCGTTGGAGAGTTCACATCGATCTGAAAAGCATCGGATTCGACATTGCTGAAGTCCGGATTGTAAGTGGCATCGACGATCATGTTGGACGAGATGCTGTACTTACCCGAAAGCGACAGGTCACCATCGGCGTCATCGTTGTCAAAACTCAACGCCCCCGAGGTGTCGATATTGAGCGCCCCCGCTTGCGATGCGGTGATGGCCGGGATAATCTCGACTCCCTTACCGGGCGTCACGTTCTCAAGTCCGGTCATCGTGCCCCATGTGTTCGGCCAGATTGCTTCGTTGCGGTCAACAGCCGACCAGACACAACTATAGTGACTTTCGCGCAAATGATGGCGCCAAAACTGAACTCGCCAGGTTTGTTTTTCTTTGTCGGGAAACCGCAGACTGGCAAAAGGGATAGCTATCTCCACCTGGTATCCGGAGTCGGTCACCTGTCCGGCTGATTCAAATACCAGATCGAACATGCTGTCCTCGCCGAATCCATTACTCCAAAGGGCATCGGCCTGGATACCGAACGGGTTGACATTGAGCGTGTAAGCCCAGGCGGCGTCGCCGTAAGTGTCGAAGAAAAATCCAATATTGTCGCCCAAGTAACGGTCACGCCGGCTCAACGCCGCTCGCAGATCATCCGGATTGTCATAACAGACAGCCGACACAAACAAATGCGTTTCGTTATAGGTTATGAAAGCACGGGTATCCACGGGCGGACGAATCTGATCGCCGGGTCCGTTTTCGTGAAAGTGATCGGCTACCGCCGCACCCTGCCAGCCGGGATCGTTCAGGTAACCGTCGACTTTAATCTCACCGGGAGCAGTCTTGATATTGATAGTCGGATTGTATATCGGCGTCCAGTCATCGTCGGCCGCGACCGCTGTGGCCGAAAGAAGTAGAACAAAAACGAATAGCAGACTCCCCATCCCTGATCGGAACATTGATCGAGAAATCATAGATAACACCCTTCTGAATAAAGCCTCTCGCAACCGCACCACGACCACACCACAACGGCGTGGACCATACGATAGACTACGCGGACTGCATCGGATTAGTTGCGAAAGGTGATCGCGTGACGGGTGGCACCCTCAATGCCGCTTTGGGGCTGATCCTATAGCCTGTTGCGGTGGGTCCTGCGTAATCGCTCCAGCGAATTCGTGTGACCCGCCGCGACTGTCCAACCTGGCGTTAGGTGGGTGGCACCCTCAATGCCGCGTTGGGGCTGACCCTTCTCTGCGGGTACCGCCCTAAGCAAGGTTTGAGACGACCACCCAGTTGCGGGATGACGCGGCAATCTCATCCATAGAAGAACCTACCCGCGCTTTAGGTGGAGCACAGGGTGTCGGGCGAGGTCGCCCTACACCACCCAAACCGGATTCCGGGTCAAAGCCCGGTATGACAGAAGGTCCCCGAACCATGAATCCTGTAGGGCGGGTCCGTCTTCGCCTGCGCGCCTCGGCGTGAACCCGCCAATTGTGTCAGGACCACAGTCCGCCGCGACGGACTGACCTGCAATGCGACTATCTGTCTTCCTCGATCAGGCTCGGCCAATTGAGAACGACGTTGAACTTTGGGCTGACTTTCTGATCCATGGCCGATACCAACAGAAATCTCTGGCCATCGGCACTGACGTCGAAAGGACGGAATCCAAACTTGAGCGTGGACAGCCGGTGCTGGAAAAGTTTGGTGGGACTGCCTATTTCAACAGAACCGTCGGTCTTAATCGGCACCGACATCATTTCCCACTCACGATTGAAATACAGAATTTCCCCTCCGGCTGGATTCCAAACAGCCGACCTAACTCCCGATGTCGAGATCTGCCATTTGCCGCCGGCGCCGTCAAGTTTGAGCAGATACAACTCTGTGATATCGGTTTCTTCGGCTGCGTAAAGGAGGTATGTGCCATCGGGTGAGAATATCCCCCCATACTCATCCAACGGTGTCTTGATCAGCGGCACCGGTATGGAATCGGTCGCCAGATTCATCATTTTTATGTCCGGCTGACCCTCGGAGGCACCAGTGAAGCAGTACCTGTTTCCATCTCTTGAAATATCGGTCAGAACGTTGAAGGGTCCCGCCGCCGAGTCCAAAAGCAGAGATGCTTCCCCGGTACCATTGGCCGGTTTCCAAAAGGGTAGTATTGCCGGTATAGAGCCGTGATTATAGTATACAGTTGAGCCGTCCTGTGACCAGAGGGGGGCAAACTCTTCACCCTCTTCAAACGTAAAGCGCGAGCTGACCCCACGCTTTATATCGTGCATCCAGAGGTCGATTGTCTCCGTCTGCGGATCTTCAAGTCCAAAGACCAATCTTTGTCCGTCAGTTGCGAGGGCAACATCTCCGTATCTACCCGGTTCACCGATTTTGGCCAGTTCCTTGCCGGTCCGATCCACCCAGACCAACTCATTCTTGATAGATGCATCGGAGGTCATATACACCAGGGTGCCTTCATCGGAAACATCGAACGATGAAACAGCCGACTGGGACAGGCTGGCAATGTTCTCGGCAACTGGAATAGGCTCACCGACAACTTTCAATCCACTGACATCAAACGCCTGAGCCAGCAGTATTTTGTCTTTGACATAGACAAGGTATCCGGGTTCGCAGTATACAACTCTGGATGTCGTTTTGAACAGATCAACTGTTTCATCTGAGTCTACACGGCCCAGTTTCAAATCGAACGTCGAAGAACCGAGCGTCGAGTCACTCGCAACGAGAAACAAAAAATGTTTACCGTCCGGCAAAAAGTCCGGCCAGGCGTGATAACGTTCACTTCTCGCCTGGTCCAACTGTGAGACGACCACAGCGCTTCCACCTCCTGCTGCAACGGTGTGCAGACTGTCTCTGTCACTGCCGTCAAAGATAATGATTCCATCAGAACCCCAACTTCCGTCGGCCACCCTTTCAAACTCCCCGACTAACTGAGCGGGTCCACCGTTGATAGGTACTTTCTTGAGCTGATTGCGACCGACCGAGAAAGCAAGGTAGCGGCTGTCCGGCGACCAGAAAGGCCTCAGCGCCGCCTCGGTACCGTTTAACAGAAAAGACTCGTTGGAGTTTAGCGGTCTGACCCAAACGCCGGACTTTCGGGCGGCATCGGTCGCCTTAAAGGCGAGATACTTACCATTGGGAGATATCTGTGGCCAGTATATCGATTGGAAATCCTCGCCCGGTGTGATTTCGAACCGGATGACGTTTTTGACCGGTTCCGGTTGTGTGTGCCATTTGAAACCATAGAATGCAGCAGTGACAAAAGTCAGCGATGCTACCAGCCAACCGAGTCTGAGCTTGAACTTTCTACGGGCCGCAACTGGGGCTGGGATACCTGCCTGCGATCCCGATTGAGCCAGCCACCTGAGTTCATCGGCTAAGTCCCGCGCCGACTGCCAGCGTTTGTCAGGATCCTTCTCCAGGCACTTTCGCACCAGACGGTCAAGCCCGGGAGGAGTCATCGGCACAACCGAAGAAATCGGCGTCGGCGTGCGTTCAAGAATAGCGGCTATCAGATTGGCCTGACTCTTGCCGTCGAAAGGTCGTGCCCCGGTGACCATTTGGTACAGCACCGCACCAAAAGCAAACACGTCACTGCGGGCGTCAGCCTCGCTTCCCTCAAGTTGCTCCGGCGCCATGTACTGGATGGTGCCGACTATGGTCCCGGTGCCGGTAAGCGGCGTGGTCTGGGTGATACCGCTGATACCCTCCACCACGCCACCCGATATCTTCAGCTTGGCCAAACCAAAATCCAGAAGCTTGGCCCCTTCGCGGGTGAGTATAATATTGGCTGGTTTCAAGTCGCGATGGATCAATCCCTGACCGTGCGCTTTGTCCAGAGCATCGGCGATCTCGGTACCGATTTCGATTGCCTCATTGGTCGGCAGCGGACCTTTCTTGATCCGCTCGGACAACGTCTCACCTTCGAGGTATTCCATGACCAGATAGTCAAGACCGTTTTCTGAGCCGATGTCGTGGAGGGTACAAATATTGGGATGGTTCAAGCTGGAGATAGTCTTAGCCTCGCGCTCAAACCGTGCCCGCATGTCTTCGTTCTGAGCCGTGCGCTCCGGCAAAACTTTGATTGCGACAACTCGGTCCAGGCGCGTGTCTTTGGCTTTGTACACCTCGCCCATCCCGCCGCTGCCGGCCGGCGAGTCGATTTCATACGGACCGAGCTTCTGTCCCGGACTGAGCGTCATTTTAACTCCTGGAGATTTGTGCGTTACTTATGTTGTCCAACATTGTAACCGGCCCCGGGTTCCCACGATATGGTGGGCCGAGGCTTCAGTAGGCAGGCAGAGTTTAATACCAGTATTCCACTCTTCGGACTGGTTGATAGGCCCAGATCGTGTCATTGCGGGCGACCGAAGACACTCCGGTCGTTAGGAGCGCGGCAATCTCATCCTCTGTCACCCTGAGCGCCGTTGAAGGGTGGCCCTCCAACTACGTATCGAGATTCCATGTTGCGGTGGGTCCTGTCCGCCGCGGCGGACGCCGGCGGATTCGTGTGACCCGCCGGTCGGTCAAGCCGACTCGCTCGTGTCTCTGTACATGGGGCGCAAGAGCGCGAAGCGCAAAAAGCCGATTTATCGGTGTCGGGTCACAATCACGCCTTCGGCGCGCTCAGGACCCGACACAACATAAACGGCGTTTGTCACCATGCCTCATCGAGTGAGTCGAACTATTTCGAATCCACGTCATTGCCACCACAAGGCGCCAACGGCTCCGGTCCACCGCTGAACATGTAGTCGACCAAATAGACTAGATCAGCGATATCGACAGTGCACGAACCATCCAGATCGGCCGCAAGATCAAACGGTGGCGGGGGACCGCCGGTAAACAGGAAACTCACCATGTAAACCAGATCGGCGATGTCCACGAGTCCGTCGCTGTTCACGTCGCCGGAGACATGCCCGAACAGGAGAACCTCGGCCACCGCGGCACAGGGAGCACCGGACAAAGTGTTTCCCGACACATAGACCTGTTGCACGCTCTCATCGTACAACCATCCGAAACTCAGCACCAGATCGCAGGTGGGAACTTCCAGCCGCAATACGCGACCGGCATACCCTACCGCGGGCGGACACTCTTCTTCATCCAGAACCTCGATCGTTGACGGCACGATGGATTCATTGACTCGAATGGTCGACGTGTCGATATCGTCCGCGGAGCAGAGCCCGAAATTGCCGCAATACACGGTGTCCAGTGCGAAATCGAGGGCATGGGCCTCGAATACCCAATGTGTGTCGGGGTAACAAACAGCCGACCCGGCGCAGGTCATCGAAGGCTCTGCTCGCCAAAAGCCGGAATATAGCTGATAAGAACCGTCAGTTGAGTGACCAATGGCTCCTTGTCCGACCACCGACTTCATTGTTGCCTGGCCGTCACTGCACGTTCCACCCCCGGCGCCGATAACGTTGCGCGTAATAGTCTCGTCCGTCAACACTCCTGCCGACACTATCGCCAGAAGACAGATTATCAGCAGGGCACTCAGCGCGGGTGACCGCAATCTCAAAATCATCTTAATCATGATATTACTCCTTTACTCTCTATCTTTCTGTCACGTGCGCGCACACAAGGTCCCAAACTGCGCACTATTGTCATCTGTCTCTTGACGTATCCCTTAGTCATTGTAGATAACATGCCCATGGAGCGCTCCTTGGTGTTTGACCCCGGAAAGCGTCAAGAGGTGCGTATCACTGACGATTCTTATGTCAACTACTCCTCCGTTAATCGGGAAAGTGCCCACATCTCCTGGTAGCGCGTTCTGCCCGACGGCACCACCGAAATTCTCGGAGTGGAAAATAGTTGCTACGCTCCCGCTTCCACTTGGGTTTTCGATCTTCAGGAAGTCGGAAGCTCCAAAGGTAGATATTTTGATCCAGGAAGTATTGACGATGTACTGGGTGCTGCTGAAATCAACTTGCGTGTATTCCACATGATTGTCTTCGAGGGTTCCATGGATAGTACCGGTGGCTCGGATATCTCCGTCCACGTCCAGAGTGTACTGAGGGTTCTCCGTCCCGATGCCGACCATAGTGGGCCCTAGCGTCATCGTTGGCGGGTACCCTCCAGGTTGGCTATATTGCTGGCCATAATTGAGTTTTAACGCGCCATAGTCATTCAGGATGTACCAGTCCTTCCAACCCGTAATATCCGTGACGTCATACTGCAACCGGATCCCACAGGTCTGGTCAAGGCTTGCAATGTGCAGATCCCACGATGGGTATCTCGTCCCGATGCCGATGCGACCGTTGAGTGTAAAATCGGAGTGGAGGGCGACATCGCCGTAGATATCCCCACCGGTAGCCCCGTCCACCGTGGCCACCCTGTAGGCATACGGCACCGAGGTGAGCTGGATGCGCGGAGTCAGGGGAACACCGCTATTGTCGAGCTCTATCTCCAGCCAGCGTTCGGGACCATTGAGATCGTCCGCTTCAAGCGGCGCTATGCTACCAAGCATGACACTGAAATGCCCGCCGGTAAATGTAACCTGATTATGGTCTTCCTTACCCCATTTCAAGTTAACGGCTGAGGAAAGAACCGGGTCGTCATAAATCCTGAAGGTCATATCTGTCTTCTGGGTAACCGGATCACCATTGGCATCCTCCAGGTATCCCTGGTAGTTGATCATTTCGGGAACATTGGCTCCCTGGGCTGAGGCGATGAGTACGCCGCAGGCCATCATGACAGCCAACATCGCCGCCATGTTTTTGATTCGATGTGTTCCTAACATTCTTCTACCTCTCTTCTGTTCGCGATTCAGACCCAGAGCTCACACCGGCAAGGCGCTCCTCGCCTGATCGCAGGCCTTTTTCTTTGTCACATTCGGTTAGTCCGAGTTTTTCTGACTCGGTTCGCTTAGATGGAGAAAAAAGTCGTGGATAGCCCCTTGCTCCCCAATGTCGTTATGAGACTCACCACCCTGTGGCGCACGACATTGTGCGTTCAAGAACTCTTACGAAAGAACCAGAACGCTCACCGATCCGATCAAAGTCTCCGCGAAGGAAACTTCTCAGCCAACATCTTGGACTGGCTTTTCCGTTCCATCCGACGCTTGAACCTGTCGGGGGCCGTCTTGTGTAGCTCTTTCTCAAACTCGGTGTCCGGGACCACCGGTGGCACCTCTTGAGTTTTGCCGTGCTCGTCAATCGCTACAAACGTCAAGAACGAAGAAGCGCACGTCCGACGCTCCCCGGTCTTAAGGTCTTCACTGATTACGTTGACGTAAATTTCCATCGACGTCTTATGCGTCCAGGTAACGAACGATTCCAGGCAAATCATCTGACCGATATTGATCGGGTAGAGAAAATCAACCGAATCGGTCGAGGCTGTCACTACTTGTTGTCGGGCGTGCCGAAAAGCCGAGATCGATGCGATGTCGTCGATATAGTTCATCACCATACCACCGAACATAGTACCCAGAGCGTTGGAGTCCGGCGGCAGAACCAGCATTGCCTTCACCGTCCGTGATTGAGATACTTGCTTTGCTTGCATTGAGATTCCTATCCTACTCTCGGTTATTGCTTTCTATGTTAAGTAAGACAGGCCATGGCCTGTGTCAAGTTGGTTGTCTATCAGCTTAACACTGGCAACTCTTGCATCAGTGCCGGGCGTTGATGCAAACGCCCGGCACTTTCGATTCATTCCGGCTACCGATTGCCCTATGAGACCATTTCGCCAGTCGTTAGGTAGTGATCGAGCACACCGAGAATCTCGTCAATCTGCTTCCCGGCTGAGGCCAACTCATCGACAGCCTCATTTCCGTCCTCGTTAAGGGCCGACGCCGTCAGGACCCACCGCCCTGTCACCGTGCCATCGCCGTGGTCGACAAGACTTATTTCCATCTTGCCGCATTGGTTTTCGGAGGTTCTGGCATACTCTATGGCCTTGTTAGGCTCATAGCGTGTGCATACCCAGATCTCCTCGGCGCCGAAGAAACTGGTCCTGATGACTACATTATACTCCGCATAACCGGAGTCCGAATGCAGCAGTTCGCACGACCAGCCGGGCAGCCAGTCGTATTCGGTTGTCGGACAAAGCAGTGCGAAAAGTGATTCCGCCGATGTCATGAAGGTCCTCTGACAGACAGCCGTTGCTCTTTTCAACGGATTGATTGTCCGGGACCACTCTTTTTGGACTTGGTCCGATCTTTGCGTGTTCATCTTGTTTCTCCTTTCATCTTTCAGTTTGGTGGACCCAGCGCTTGATGTTGCTGGTCACCTTTGTAATCAACCTCTCGTACTAATCAGTGTGTACATACTAAACACTGAAAGCAAAAAAAACTACTCAACCTCGTCGAATGTGTTCCCAAGACGAACCAGGAACCTTTGGATGATTGCTCGCTCCTTAAGAGTGAAGCTCTTAATAATGCGTTCATGTTGCCTCAGAAGATCCGCCGTGGAGCGCCGGTAGTGCTCCAATGCCTTGGTGCCGGCCGGGGTGAAGGTCAGGGTCAACTCGTTTTTGTTGTATGGGTCTTTTGACTTAAGCAGAACTCCTTTCTTTTCCAGACGCGATAACGTCTGAGATACGGCGCCTTTGGTGACACCGAGCTGTTCCGCGATTCGGGTGGCATTGGTGGCCGTCTTGTCTCGAATTACCAGCATCAGATGGATCTCCGAGGGGAAAAACCTGACACCCCGGTATTGAAAGAGACTCTTCTTCTTCAAAAAGAGAATCTTGTTAATGACTTTGTGAAGTTCTTCTATGACCATTTCCTGTTTCCTTGCCATATTCGAGTTTAGTATCTAAATACGCAATTGTCAACAGATTGTTTTGTTTTTCTCGAAGTTTTTCAAGTGGCCCATATTTCGGGGCTTGTTGAAAAACCCCATCAGCCGTCATTGCGGGCACGGCCACAAGTGGCTTACACTTGCGTGCCGCGGCAATCTCAATTCGTTGTACAGCATGTAGTATGAGATTGCCGCGCTCTCCCGCGAAACGCGGCATCGCTCGCAATGACGAGAATCTGGACCTGATCAACAGGCCCTCGGGGGATATCTGCCGACAGGTTGACGTGCTTTTTATACCGACTTGCTCCTGTCTGATCTGTCAGCCACTTCATTTGAGTTGATGCGAATCGGCTAAGGCGTTGACTATCATGGCAAAGAAGCTATATTAGTCTGGTATTGAACGAATGTACTTACATCGCCGATATCAGTAAAAAGCAAAACCTCGTCCATCTCTGGAGGATTTTCATGAAACGGCTCATACATATCTCGTCAATAACCCTTGTCATAGTTCTGGCTGCCTCAAGACTGGCCATTGCCGATGTCCCTCAGCTTATCAACTACCAGGGTCGACTCACCGACGCAGGCGGTAACCCGGTCGACACAACCGTCGATGTGACTTTCTATCTTTATGCCATGCCGGGCGGCGGGCCGGAAATATGGAGCGAGACACACCCTGATGTCGACGTGATCGGCGGACTCTTTGATGTCCAGCTGGGGTCCTTCGTCTCATTCGACGATTCCGTCTTTAACGGCGTCGGACGTTTTCTGGGTGTCCAGGTCGGCGACGGGCCGGTGGGAGCGCCGTTTATACCGATCGCCAGCGTTGCTTATTCGATTCGCGCCGGAAAATCTGATACGGCCGACTATGCCCACACTGCACCGGGCGGCAGCGGCCACTGGACACTCAGTGGTTCGATCCTGTCCACCAACGACGCCTGGGGACTTACGCGTGGAAACGCCGGGAACGCTATCCTCGGTACGGTCGTCGAGTCACATGTGAACTTCGGTACCGAATGTACAACGGGAGTAGACGAAGCTCCTATAAACCATGCGACTATTTCCGGCGGTCACTGGAACAAGGCGACTGCCTTCGGCACTACTGTAAGCGGCGGCGTTCGCAACGATGCTTCCGCATCGTCAAGCACCATAAGTGGTGGCGAGTTCAATCAAACCTCCGGCCAATACAGCACTGTGGGTGGCGGGAACCTGAATGCAGCCGGCGGAACCTTCGCAACCATCGCCGGAGGTGGACCCTCGGATATCGGCAATCCCCTCGGCAGCAATAACCGCGTTTTCGACGACTACAGCACGATCGCCGGTGGCGGCGGAAATAGTGTCGGTTCAGATGACGGCGACAGTGAGAGCAACAAGTTCGGCACTATCGGCGGTGGCAAAGATAACGTTGTCGGTGGCGAGTTCGCGAGTATCGTCGGTGGATCGGGCAACACGGCCGGTGGATATGCTGGTACTATCTCCGGCGGTACGTACAATTCAACCTTCGGCAACTATGCCCATATCGCCGGTGGCAACGGCAACACCGCCGACGGCAACAACTCCTCAATCGGCGGCGGCAGCTCGAACAGTTCCGACGGTACCAGTTCCCACATCGGTGGCGGCCAGAGTAATACTGCAAGCGGTCCCTTCACAGTGATAGCCGGTGGCATAGGCAACACAAGCATCGGACAAATGGCGTCCGTCGCAGGTGGCCAGGGCAACGTGGCGTTTGGCAATCATTCGAGTGTCGATGGTGGAAAGGACAACTCCACCATGGCGCAGTTTGCAACAGTCGGCGGTGGTGAAAGCGACACAGCCGGTGGATCGCACGCAACCGTTGGAGGTGGATGGATCAATAGGGCGATGGGGGACTGGTCCGTTGTTTCCGGCGGAGAGAGTAACACCGGTTCCGGAAATCATTCGGTCATTGGGGGTGGTCTGAGCAATCAAGCCATCCATCCTTTCAACACAATAGCAGGTGGCGACAGTAACTCCACAGCCAACACCGCGACTACAATTGGAGGCGGAACAAGTAATACCGTGCAGGGCTCCTGGAGTGTTATCGCTGGCGGCAAAGACAACAACGCTTACGCTTCCTATAGCGTGATCTCAGGTGGCCGCGACAACTACACCATGGGACCCCGACACTACTCTGCCGTTGGCGGCGGAAACAGGAATGCCGCCATGGGACAAGCTAGCGCAATCGCGGGAGGTGACGCCGACAGTGTCAAGTCGCACTACGGCGCCATTGGCGGCGGCCAACTGAATCTGGCCGGTGATGAAGAAGCCGACACCGCAGTCGTGATCGGTGGCGGCATCAGCAACTCAGGTACAGCTCCGTTTGCTGTCGTCAGTGGCGGTGCGCGCAACATGGCGGCGGGTGACTACTCTGTCGTTGTTGGAGGTTATCAAAACAGTATTACCAGCACTGGAGATTTTGGTTATCTTTTTGGGATTGCTTCCAACCTCACTCAAGACTCCACCTTCATGGTCGACATGCCGCACATCCATTTCGGCGATGAATCCACCGGCTACGAATTCCCCACCGACGACGGCACGGCTGGACAGGTGATGACGACCAACGGCAGCGGTCAACTGGGTTGGTCCACGACCGGCGGTGACGGCGGTGTTTGGGTAGTTACCGATTCAATCGCTTACACGCGCAGCCAACTCGGCATTTCGCGCGGCGGGTCCTTCAACCAAAACTACGGTGTCGACAAACACACCTTTGTAAATCTCGGGTTGTACGGCCAGATTGGCGATGAACTGTTTGACATCTCCCACGGCACTATCGGGGGCGGCAGCCACAACAAAATCTTCGGGCACCTGGGGACTATCTCCGGCGGCGCTCAGAACGAGGTAGGCGGCACTGCGAGTGCAATCGGCGGCGGTCAGTACAATATTGGTGGCTGGGACTTTTCGACAGTCGGGGGCGGCTACACCAACTACGCCGGTTCAGGGTACAGTACGATAGGCGGCGGCTACCACAATCGCGCCGACGGTCACGCCACTACCATCGGCGGCGGCGAACGAGACTCGGTCGAAGGCCCATGGAGCGGCGTCGCAGCCGGATACCACAACCGCGCCGGCGATTGGAACCAGGACACGGCCGCCTTCGTCGGAGGAGGCTATGAAAACGCGGCCGAAGGCAGATACGCCTCGGTGTTAGGCGGCCAATACGACACTGCCTTAGCCGCTTACAGTACAATCGGAGGCGGCCTGGACAACTTCACCTCAGGCGGAATGTACTCCGCCATCGGCGGCGGGAAACTTAACATCGCCCAGGGAACCAGCGCGACCGTAGCCGGCGGCTTTACCAATCATGCTCTATTTGCCGGTGCCGCCATTGGCGGCGGCGAGAACAACGTGGTCCTCGAACGGGCATCAACAATTGCCGGAGGTGCAGCCAACTACGTCGGCAGCAAATTCTCCGCTATACTGGGTGGCCTTGGGGATACAATCCAAGCCGGTGCAGACTACTCTTACCTGTTCGGCATCGAAAGCGTGCTATCCCAGGATTCAACTTTCATGGTCGACCTGCCGCACATCCGATTCGGCGATGAAACTAACGGCTACGAATTCCCACCGCTTGACGGAACCATTGGTCAGGTCATGACCACCGACGGCAGTGGCCAGTTGAGTTGGTCCGGGTCCGGCGGTGGTATCGGCGGATGGGTCGACGACGGCAATTACGTCCATCTGGCTACGAACTCTGACAGCGTTGGCATTGGCACTGCTGTGCCCCAAGCAAATCTGCATATTGAAAGCGGTTTATGGCCGCGATTGAAAATCGAATGCAACGGCACGGGGAGCCCCATCCTGGAGCTGACCAAATATGGAGCCACCACCGAAATGACCCAATACTCCGGCGGTGAATTTGCCATTGAATCCAATTCTGGAGAACGGATGTCATTTATCACCCAGCCCGGTGGTTCGTTCGTAATGCGGTCCGGATCGGACTACGGACTGTTCATCGACAGTGCTCAACGTGTGAGCATCGGTGGCGCCTCGGCCAAAAGCCATCTGGATGTAGAGGGCGGCGTTTCCGTCGGCTGGCAGTATGCCGGCTTGTATGCGGCTCCGGATGACGGCCTGATAGTACAGGGGAGAGTCGGCATAGGCACGCACGATCCCAAAATGAAACTGGACATCGACGGTGGCACCAGGATTACAAATGTCAACTGGCCGGGTACTGGAGAAGGATTGGAGATGAACTACGATCCCGACATCAATCAGGGTATCATCCAGACCTACGACCGTGACGCGGGCACTTTTGGGACCTTATACCTGGGTGACGGAAATGTCGGCATCGGCACGACAAGTCCTCAAGACGCTCTCGAAGTTGCCGGGTTCGTTCGACTCGATGGTGGAGCTGGTAGCGGCAGCAATCTTCGATATGCCGACGGCGGAACCTTGCGATGGGCGCTGTTGTATAGGCCCTGGGCTTCTCATAAGCTGGGCTTCTTCGATGAGCAAGCTGCTCGTTGGACTTTGGCCATGGAACAGGGTACCGGCGAGGTTGGTATCGGGACCGACAGCCCCAACTACACGCTGGACGTCCGTGGCACTATAGGCAGCAACACTACACTGTATCATAGTGATCGCAGGTGGAAACAGAATATAGCAACTATCGACGATGCGTTGAACAAGATATCACAACTTCGTGGAGTGTCGTACGAATGGCGTGGGAACGAGTACCAAGAGATGCTATTCCCGGAAGGGACCCAACTTGGCTTGGTTGCTCAGGAAGTAGAGACAATTCTCCCGGAGGTTGTGAATACCAACAGCGCCGGTTACAAGGCCATTGAATATGCAAAACTGACAGCGGTGCTAATCGAGGCAGTGAAAGAACTTCAGGCTGAAAACGAACAGCTCAAAGAGGACGTGAACCGACTGAGCGATCTTGAATCTAAAGTGAACGATTTGCAGAAAGCCATCGGAAAACTATCGGCTACATCGGACGCGACGTTGTAACGGTGGTTCGCGCGTTACTCAGTCATACTGGCAAAGGCCGGATAAAAGTAGGTCAGGAGCCCTGTGCTCCTGACATCTTGGCGGGTCCGAAGACGGACCCACCCTACATTTGTCGACAACCTCACCCCGTGCACCCCTCAACCTCATCTTGAGCGCCCCTCAACTTCATCCTGAGCACCCCTCAACTTCATCTTGAGCGCCCCTCAACTTCATCCTGAGCACCCCTCAACTTCATCCTGAGCACCCCTCAACTTCATCCTGAGCGGAGTCGAAGGATGAGCGGAGTCGCTGCATGAGACTTTGTCACCCCACGAAAAAACTCACCCGACGCTTCGCTCTGTGTGTGGTATCGAGGTGTTTCCTGAGTCGTTTCTGTACGCCAGCGAACACCAACTGCCATACATGCGGACAGTCGACAACCAACTCCATCACACTAAACCATTGAAAAACAACCGGCTGCGCACGCGGCATTCTTCTTGCTTTTAACACCTTCAGTGGCAACATCGTAGCCCGTAGAAATGCGATCTCGAAGTTGACCGTATGATGACTGAAGACGTAAGATACCAAAATACAGGAATGTCAATATGTTTTGGAACCTTATCAAGATCGCCCTTAGAAGCTTCAACAAGCGAAAAGGCTATACCTTCATCAATGTAACCGGTCTGGCTATTAGCTTAGCCTGCTGTACGCTGATTGGTCTCTGGATCGCGAACGAAATGAGTTACGACCGGCATGTTCCGGATGTCGACCGCATCTTTGCCGTTCAAGTGGACGGCGAGTCCCTCATTACGCCGAACGCCCTGGGCCCTCATCTGACCGAACACCTTCCGGAGGCTCAGCATGTCGCTCGTGTGGAGAGCCAAAGTGAAATCCTGATATCCAGCGCTTCGCTGAATTCATTCGAAGAGGTTCTACCAGCTGATCCGGCCATTATTGATCTGTTGTCACTTGAATTTGTTGCCGGTGATCCGTCAACGGCACTGAACGAACCGAACTCGATTATTATCTCCCGGGCGATAGCCGAGAAATTCTATCCCGAGTCAAACGCCATCGGCAAAACCCTGTCGTTTAACAACCAGACGGACTACACCATCACCGGGTTGTTCGAGGATATAGAACCCAACTCGACCCTCAGGTTTGATCTGCTGGTTTCGATCGACTACAAAAAACAGATATTCAAAAACGACGGCATTGAGTTCGACTTATGGAATCTTGCGACTACCCGGACCTTCGTAAAAGTTCAACCCGGAGTTACAGCCGGCGTTCTGACGAACAAGATTACCAACGTCCTGGAGGATCGCATTGAAGAGGATGAACTGATTCTTGGTGTCATCAATCTGAGCGATCTGTATTTCACTTTTTCCGACGCCAAAAAAGGTATTAAGATTTTTTCGGCGATAGCGCTCGCGATACTACTAATGGCCTGTTTCAATTTCATCAATCTATCCACGGCCCGGTTCAAGACAGCGGGCAAAGAAACCGCCGTGCGAAAAGTGGTCGGCGCCAACCGAGGCAGCCTAATTGTCAGGTTCCTGGGTGAATCTGTCATGCTTATGGCGGTTGGGTTGGCCCTTGCACTGGGCTTGCTGGAGATAGCTCTCCCCATGTTCAACGCTCATTTTCAACTTCAGTTATCTTTGGACTTGTTCAATAGGGTATCGACAGTGCTGATCGGTGCCGGCATTGCGGCAGTCGTGGCCCTGGTGTCCGGGATCTACCCGGCCCTCTTTCTGTCGCGCTACAATCCGGTGCAAGCGCTCAAAAACGATTTCGTTTCCTCCGGACGAAATGTCAACCTGAGAAGAATTCTGGTGGTGGTACAGTTTTCGGTAACGGCCGTTCTGATAATCGGAACGGCGTTGGTGTATGCGCAACTCAATCACATGAAGTCTATGGACGTCGGATACAACAAGGAACACGTGGTCAATATCCCGCTCAGAGGAGACAGCAGAAATCACTTCGCCACCATGAAAAACGAACTGCTGAAGAATCCGGATATCCAGGCCGTGACCGGCGCCATGGGAGGTTTGCCGAACTGGGGCGCCTACACCAGTGCCACCTGGGAGGGAATGGATTCCGAAGAGGGGCAAAGCGTTCAGATGAATTTCGTCGACTATGACTATACCAAGACGTTTGGAATCGAACTAAGCAACGGCCGCGACTTCGACCCCAACCATAAAACCGATGTCCAGCAAGCCTGCCTGATCAACGAAAGCCTGGCCCGTATGATAAACCGAAGCGACATCGTGGGCAGCGAAATAGACTGCTGGAATCAACACCAAATCATCGGTGTCATGAAGGACTTCAACGCCCGTCCGCTCAATTATGAAATCGATCCGATGGTGGTAATGATGGTGCAAGAGGGCGGCTTCGGATTCATGAGAGTCAACACTATGTCGGTACGGATTGATCGGAACCAAGTCGAATCTGCGCTGGGTTACATCGAGGATACATGGAAACAGGTTCTGCCCAACCATCCGTTTGAATACTCGTTTCTCGATGAACAGTTCGATGCCAATTATAAGTCTTTGGATCAATTGTCCAACCTGGCTGCATGTTTTGGACTATTGGCTGTCCTGGTGGCCGGGCTCGGCCTGTTTGGTCTGGCTTCGTTCACGGTCGAACAACGGACCAAGGAGATAGGTATCAGAAAAGTGCTGGGGGCATCGGTAGGGAGAATCGTGCACTTGCTTTCCAAAGAGTACCTTCTCCTGGTGTTTATTTCCAATCTGGTGGCCTGGCCGCTGGCCTGGTATGCGATGGATCGCTGGCTTTCGGAATTCGCTTATCATATTGATATGAGCTTTGGCACTTTTGCCCTGGTCGCATTTCTGACCCTGGTCGTGGCCATGCTGGCCGTTGGTTATCAAGCCTTGCGGGCCGGTGCCTCAAATCTGGTCGAGGCCATCGGGTACGAATAAACAGTCGAGGGTCTATGGGCCGACGAGGACGTCTGCCGCCCACGGAGTGTAGGTCGGTATCACACCCTGTCATTCCCGCGAAGGCGGGAATCCATCGTCTCGTAGTAGGGCCGGTCCGTCTTCGCCTGCGCGCCGCGGCGTGGACCCGCCGAATCTGGAAAAACACGACTCTACCGTGTCGTCCTGAACGCGATCGAACGACGAGGTTTCGACACGCACACTCACGCCCCCCCGCCCTGCTTACGTCCGCGAGCGCCCACCCACCTGAGCTCGATGTCCGACGACGTGCGCAGCCTTTCTCCAAGCTGAGCCGCATGGTGCTGCATGTGACGAATGGTCACAAACTGAAACTCTATCTTGGTTATCTTGTACCAAACAAACCCGCTCTCCGGACTCAAGAGATCAAGCACATCGACAGCGTCGTCGATCATCTCTTCACAAAAGTCGGCATACGCAAGCAGTTCGGCCCTGCTGTAAACTTTGTCGACATACTTCGGTCGGTCATGCGGCGTAAACAGAGCCTCAATCTCAGGCGGCGACGGATAGTCGTCCATGTCCTGGACGCCCTCCTGATGATGTTCCCAGGGACAGAAATCAGAAACGTGCGGTTGGATGTACAGATGCAAAAAGTACAACGAGTGGTAAGCAATCCGCCAAAACGGATTGAGGTAGTCGTCGGATGCCCAAAGTTCGTCGGGGCACTTTTCAATCGCCTGACGCAGCGTGGCCAGCGAGGCGTGATATTGACTCTTCAGCGCCTGTCTAACCAGGTCGATTCCCTTTTCGCCGACCGGTGGTTCTTGTGGGGTCATGGCAGAATTCCTTGATAGAGCTTGATACTACTGTTCATTCAGAGGCGCGCAAATTAGTCTGGACAAAAACGAATGTCAATCACACACTCGGCGATTTCTCACGCTCCGGCAAAATACGGCAAAATACAGCATGGGTGGACCAATGCGCCCAGCGATGTGAACCGCTCCTAATGTGGAAAAATGATCCTAATAAAAGCGAAGCCCCGAGCCGGGGGAGGGGAACGACACGGGACTTCTTGGGCAACTCTGATGTAACCACATGATGTCTAATCTGGTTGCCTCTATTATAGGCCTATCGACGCAAGATAGTCCTGTCATAATAATTAGTCAATGATGATTTAATGGGTACTTAATGAGTATAGAACGGCTCTAATACATCCGCAGCCAAGTGCTTAGGTTTATCCCCTTGTTGTTAATCCCCAGCTTTTTTCTTATCCGCTGGCGATGAGTATTTACCGTCACCAAGGCCATGTTCAGGCCGGCGGCGATCTCTTTCGAGCTCTTCCCCTTTTTCAGTAAGTCACAGATTTCCAGTTCTCTGGGGGTCAGCTTGGAAAGGTAATCTTTGAACAGGTCAATGTCTCTGTTTAGTAGTTCCTTGACATTCTCTTCAAGGGCATCAAGCGCTTTACCGGCTAATGGTCGGGCTCCATGGCGCGCCCTTTTCAAAACCGGCAGCAGGGCCTGCTCGATCTCGCGGCAAATCCGATGTCTGTAGTCTTGTCTTTGCTCTTCAATGTGGTCAAGGATTTCGGTGAGGGCTGTATTCTTGTCCAGAAGCTCCTTCTGCTTGTTTTGGAGTTCATCGGTCGTTTTCCTCAGTTTGTCCTCAGCTTGTCTTCGTTCGGTAATGTCCCGTTGGCTGCCGGAATAAGCGAAGATACTCCCGTTTTCGTCAAGGAGCGGAAACACCATCAATTCGCAAGGGAACTTGGTGCCATCCTTCTTCCGGTTCATCACCTCACCCGTCCAGGCCCGACCGGAAGTCACCGTCTGATAAATGTCGTTTTGAATCTCCTTGGCCATCGGTTCGGCGTTTAGAAGGTCAGGCGATCTACCCAACACTTCGGCCATAGTGTATCCATACAGTTTGGTGAAGGCGCGGTTGGTGTAGGTAACCGCGAAGTCCGGACCGGTTGTAAGGACCGAATTGGTTACCTGCTCGGTGATCTGGCCCAGAAGCTGCAACCGCGCCTCAGCCTGTTTACGGCTGGTGATGTCCACGGCTGTTCCGACCAGAGAATCGGGATTACCGTCTGAGTCTCTGATCAATTCGGCCAGGGAGTACACCCACACCAGCTCGCCATCGGGACGCACAATGCGGTGATCGAAGTCGACTTGCTCGGACCCCTGGGCCGCCGCCTCCAGTTTCTCTCGGACGAAATCAACATCTTCGGGGTGTACGGCTTTTTCGATAAGCTCGGGAGCGGTCAGGTTTTCACCCGGCTCCAAACCGAACAGATGATATATCCCGTCTGATAAGTAGATCTGATCGGTTTTCAGATTCCAATCCAGAAAGCCCATTCTTGCCACCCGCTCCGCTTTCACCAGCCGCTGCGTACTCTCCTTGAGCTTCTCCTCGGCTTCCTTTTGCTCCGTGATGTCCCGCATCGTACCCAACATCCCAACCGGCGTACCGTCGGAATCATGGAGGACTGTATTGCGCATGTATGTCAGAAAAACCTCACCATCACGGCGCAGATGCCAGACCTCTCCTTCAAATCGTCCTGAATCCTTGAGTTGCTCATTAGCTTCGACAACAGCCTCCATCTGCTGGGGCGAATGGAAGATCGACAAGTGCTTATCCCGGAGTTCTTCCGGTGTATAGCCATGCATTCCGGCAAAGGCTGGGTTCACGTACAACAAGTTGCCCTCCAGGTCGACCACCGCTATACCCTCGCTGGTTTGCTCGACGGCCATCGAGAGAAGGTGCAAACGATCTTGCAACGACTCTTTTGCCGTTCGCTTACTCTTGGGATCACGCTCAGACATCTGACCCACCAGTTTTCGGGTTCAATGGTCGCCAAACTTGAAACTACAAGCATGATATGACCACTCCCAGCCTCATGCAATATGAAACATGCCGCCCAACATCGGGGGAGTGTTGATAAAGGTCCAAAACGTGGGTGGTGTTGGGCGACCCCGCCCGACACCTTCCGTCCAATCCACTGGCTGTCAGGCGAGTCGCCTTACAGCACCGGTGCCGCAAGGCGCGTCACTTGGCGGCGCAGAGGGTTTGTCAACAAGCCCCAGGCTGGCTTACCCACATTACTCCTTGACAATCTAAGAAACTGCATTATATAAAACATAATGGTTTTTACGTGAAACATAAAAGAACCAGACCCGTACTGATCAATGACATGGAAATCAAACGATGGTGATAAGGATAAACTTAGATATGATGTTGGTCAGAAACAAGATGTCCCTGACCGAGTTGTCGCACCGTGTCGGTGTCTCGGTCACCAATCTATCCCTGTTGAAGACGGGTAAGGTCAAAGGCATTCGGTTCGCGACTCTGGGCGCAATCTGCCGTGAGTTGAACTGTCAACCGGGGGACATACTTGAATACCAGCCGGAGAGCGTATAGGCGGATTGCCCGCCATGTCGAGGCAGGGTTTGATAGTCAAAGATGGAGATAGAAAAATGAATGAAAACCGTTTTACAGCAGCCGGGTGGGCAGCGATTGCCAGCGTGGCAGTTTTCACCTCGGCGTGGATAGTTGCAGGTATACAGGAAGCAGTCTTTGAACTGGGAGCATGGGAGCGACCCGTCGGTGTCGGTCCGGCAGATTTCCTCTTCCTCGTTCTCGCAGCGCTGTCGATCTACGTGTATCTATCGTTTAAGAAACTGATGTATGAGTACTATAGCTTCAAAGAGATCGGGCTCATCATAAACATAACCATCGTGTGGCATATACTGTTCTTCAGCGGTAATTTCTTGCTCGAATGGTCGCTTGACGGCTTATGGTCACCGAACGACATCGGACCTGATTTGATTATGACAGGCTTCTGGATCATCGGCATGGCGGTGTTCGGCATCATCGATATCATCTTTGGGATCGTACTTCTTCGACGCTGGGGAGAGTTCAGTTCATCTATCAAGACGGTGGCTATTCTGACTCTGATCATTGGAGCTTGTGAGGTATCTATCATTCTTCTACCGGCAACGCTTTTGTTGGTCCCTGCCTGGTTTATCGGGCTGGCATTCGTCTTCCTGCGCCGGGTGGACGAAGTGGAGTTTGTGTAGATAGCTATCCAGAACTGCTTGAGGACGTAATATGTATGAACTTTTGAAGCGAATAAACACGCGACCTGAAGTGTGGGGGGCGTACACGGCTGAAACTCTCTGGAATGATAAACACATATCAGGGAAAATGCTCGAATTCCACTTGAATGAAAAAGTCGAACCAGCCTCGCGAAACAAGGCCTTCCTGGATAAGTCGGTTGCCTGGATGATCAATCGGTTTGATATCGGACACGGCACGAAGGTATGCGACTTTGGATGCGGTCCCGGTTTGTATACGACGCCGTTGGCCGAACAAGGGGCCAAAGTCACCGGTGTCGACTTCTCTGAGAGATCGATTCAATATGCACAGGATATAGCCAGGCGGAAGAAACTTGACATAGACTATGTCCTTCAGAACTACTTGGATTTCACAACGGAACACAGGTTTGACCTCATCAGTTTGATTTACTGCGACTACTGTGCCCTGAGTCCAGCCCAAAGAAGAACGTTGCTGGGCAGGTTCCGCGACTGTCTGAATGACGACGGGCGTATTGTCCTCGATGTCTTCTCGCTGCATGCGTTCAACCAACGAGATGAGGTGGCGACTTGGGAGCATCAGTTGCTGGACGGATTCTGGTCGGCCGACGATTACTTCGGCTTCATGAACACCTTCAAATATGACAACGACAAAGTCCTTTTGGACAAGTACACGATTGTCGAGAAGTCGCGCACCCGGGAAGTATACAACTGGCTCCAGTACTTCAGCCTCGAATCTCTGAAGAACGAATTCGAAGAAAACGGCCTTCGCGTTGTTGAGGAGTATTCCGATATTGCCGGGACTCCATACCAACCGGATGCCACGGAAATCGCTGTTGTTGCAAGTAAGTTTGTCTGACGGCCTGGCCGGTCGAGGCGATTCAGGTACATCCGACAGTTTCGTATCGTATAATCTGGAGCCATCGGTTATTCCGTGTATGGATTTCCAGTAGCTATTATAGGTACAATTGTATATAGTAAAGCAGATAGAAGACACAGATTCTAACTCCGGCAATGCGCAGATCGTCACCCGGAATTGATAGCTCACCCAAACGAAGATGTGCGCTTTCCGGCAAAAGAGGGAGTGAAAAAATGTTCAACAGAGTCATCCGACCAGCCTTGTCCATCGCCATCTTGCTGTTGGCCTCCTGCTCAAGTGACGACAACCCGCTCTCCGGCGGTAAACCAACAGTCACCGGCTCCGGCAATCTCATTACCGAGTCGAGAACGCTGGAGGCGTTCACATCTGTAGTCATGAACACAGTCGGCGACGTTGATCTCGATTATGGCACTCAGACAGCATCAATAACGGTCGACGACAACATTATGCCGTTTATCATCATGAGTGTTTCGCAGGACGTTCTAACTATCGATTCCGATCGATCGAAAAACCTCAGAGAATTCGACCTGACCGTCAACCTCACTATGGCCGGGCTGGAGGGTCTGACTTTGGCCGGCGTGGGAAACATTCGGGCCACCCATGGGATTGTTGTTTCGAACACAGTTGACCTCTTGGTGTCGGGTGTCGGAGAAATCGATATCAAGCTGGTGGCGCCGGATGTCACGGCAACTATGTCGGGCGTTGGCGGCATTGAGTTGACCGGCAACGCACTGAGGTACACAGCTATAATGTCCGGGACCGGGAGCCTGAAGACGTTTAACTTCGGGGCCGACACGGCCACCGTTACTTTGTCAGGTGTTGGAGATGCCGAGGTTTGGGTGAATCAGGTGCTGACCGCCGTGCTCACCGGGCAAGGATCGATATATTACCATGGTCACCCCACCATACATCAAACGGTAACCGGCCTGGGGCAGCTTGTCGACGCCAACTAAAGCCGGCTCCGGCGGGTTGTTAACCATGACATCGAGGTTGGCATGACATACGTTCAATTCAAAGATCGCATTGCGAATGAACTTCGCAAGAACCCCGCAGGCTTCACCTGGAACGAACTGAAAGTCCGGCTCAAATTGCCCTATGACCGCCCCTGCCCGACCTGGGTAAACCGAATGGAAACTGACATCGGACTTTCAAGAGAGAAGGGACCCGGCCGCGCCTACATCTGGACCCTGGGCTGAACGCAGGTCGGTCCGAGACCAACACCGTGGAATCTTCCTATGTCTTACGATTCTCGGTTATCCGGAGCCGAGGTTGTTCCTGGAGACTGGTTTCGTGTCTCCAATCTCTGGGGAGCCCAATCATCACTCATCCAATCCAAAACACCCCTCATCAAGCCCACCATACTGCCTCGTTCCGCTGCGTGTTCGTGCAGTACTTCCCGAACGTCTGGCCGGGTAAAAAGCTCGTTACATAAGTGACAGCGATTAACATATTGGGTGGGAAGATCGATTTCCGGCGCCTTCTCGCGAACGAATTCGAGAACGGAAGAGGGGCCCGACAAAGCTAACCAGTTGGCGATCAAGTCTTCGTTTCCACGTTGAATTATGGTCAGCAGATTGTCGTCTTTCAGGGAGCCTATGTAAAGCTCCTCCACACTATTTGAGATTATCCCGCAGCAAATCTGAACGCGCAAGTCCGACGAAACAATAATCGATTTGAGAACCGAGGCGCAAGGTCCACGCCAAGTGAGGTCGCCCGTTTCAGAGGTATCTGAGTATGACTCGATCTGAGTCGTAATGGGTACGTTCGGTCCACAGTTGATCACGTTATGGTCAGGGTTTTTCTTGCCACGTTCGAATTTGTGCAACTCGACTCCGAGATATTTGGAGAGCGACTGCTTGGTGATCTTCCCACCCTGCTTAATCCGGTGTCCTATCAAGGCAGGAATCCCCAACTTGGTCGCAGCTATGTTTGCATTCCTCACATATTCCAACGGGACAAACTCCTGGTGATAATCATCGCAACTTATATTTATCTCCGTTAGCCCGGCATCCTTCAACCTCTCAAGCGTTTGCCTTGCTGCCGCTTCGGAATGGGCCCAATAGGCGTTCGTAACGATCCGCGTGGAAATGTCGTGTTTGCTGACATAGGCCACAGTCTTGACCAGTTCGTCACCAAGAAGGAGAGGCTCCCCCCCCGTAAACACAACTAAGCTCAAGGTACCCCAAGGAAGCACCTCTTCCACGATGTCAATCATCTGCTGGGAAGTCAGTGTGTTGCTGGATGCCCCATCGGTGACAATCGGACAGTCCTGACACCGAGCCGTACATCGATTTGTAGTGCTGAACACTAACTCACGCAGCCCTCTCATGGCACACTCCGTAGTCTGTCGCTCTTGGCGGAATTGTCCAATCTATTACCAAGCCGGCACACCGGCTCCAATACTGTCATCACGGTTTGCGAATGCTCAGACCTATCATCTCGGTGGAATCTTGAGTGCCCGAATTCCCTCGTGCATATAAGTAACCAGGCTGGCCAAATCACCCGGACTGTATAGTGGTCCCATTAGTATCCCGTCGATGATTTCCCACTGAGGGCGTATCCCACCCCAAGTGGTTGAAACACTATTGTTGGTACTGGAGTGCGTTTCACAATCATCATCAAAACTGGTGTTGCAACCGATTTCCTGCTCGGTCTCTCTGTTCTGATAGGGGTCACAGTTTTCAGGAGTCAGGACGTCAAACACATCCTCGAAAACAAACGGTCCCGTCCACACATCGCCATAGGTCAGTCTGCGAAGGTTTGCCATGACGTCGATGAGCCGGTCCAGGTCATGCTTTGTGAGGTCTTCCGGCCGAATCGGCACACCGCCCGCGACCAAAGCTGTGACCGGTGATTCCACGAATTTACGGAAGGCCATATCGCTCCGCATAGCCTCCTGGATTACCGATCGCAGTGAGAACGGGACTTCCACCGGGATGGACATCTTGATGCGTTTCTTTTTCTTCTTCATCTTCTCCCTCGCTTTCATAAAGTCGCACAAGGTTTACCGTCGAAACAACAAGCAAGCAAAGACCCATTTAAGACATTTTAGAGACTCACGTCTGTCACACAAAGTTCGACCTCTTTGCAGCCTGAGAGCATTGTGTTAGGTTTTGATTATCTTCAGGTCCAAATAAGCTTCTTCCCCGATAGGTTGTCAAGTGAATAATTCGACTGGGTGGCCCACCGGATCAGCGGAGATCACGCCTTGACGATTGTACGATAGCGGTTGCGGCGGTTCTCGAACATCCGGCCACCCAGTTCTTTGCTGCGCCATTCCTGATAGGCCGAAAAATTGCCGTCGAACCAACGGACTTTCCCCTCACCTTCGAACACCAATAGATGCGTACAGATACGATCCAGAAAAAACCGGTCGTGGCTGATGACCAACACGCAGCCGGAGTAATCCATGATCGCTTCTTCGAGCAGGCGCAGGGTATTGACGTCGAGATCGTTGGTCGGCTCATCCAGCAACAGCAGATTACCACCCACCTTGAGAACCTTGGCCAGGTGACAACGGTTGCGCTCACCGCCCGACAACTCCACCGCCTTTTTCTGCTGCGATGCGCCTTTGAATCCAAACTGGGAGAGATACTGGCGGATAGGTATCTTTCGATCTCCGAGAGTGATGTCGGCCAGTCCGCCGCCCACTTCGTCGATCAAACTCCCTTCGCCGTCGAGAGACTCCCGCTCCTGATCCACGTAGGCCAATTGCACCGTCGACCCGCTCACGATCTTGCCGTTGCCCGGTTGAAGGTCGCCGGTGACCAGTTTCAACAGTGTGGTCTTACCGGTCCCGTTCGGTCCCACCAGCCCAACCACGGCCGAACGTGGAAGCATGAAAGACAGGTCCTCGAACAATTGTTGATCGTCGAAGCCCATTGCAACATCGTGGAACTCGACCACCTGGCTGCCCAGGTCCGGTCCCGGTGCAATCTGTATCACCGTACCGGCGGATTTACCCCGCGCTGTTTCGCGCGCCACCAGTTGTTCGTATTCGCGAATCCGGGAGCGCGCCATCTCATTGCGATCACCACGACTCATGCGAATCCAGGCCAGTTCCCGTTCCAACGCCTTGGATCGCGGGGAGTCTTTTTTCTCTCCTCCGGCCAGCTTTGTGAGCTTTTGCTCAAGCCACGATGTGTAGTTGCCTTCCCAGGGCACACCATGACCTGAATCCAGTTCCAGAATCCACTGGGTGACATTGTCCAAGAAGTAGCGGTCGTGCGTTACGACGATAACCGTGCCGGGATACTCGCGAAGCTGTTCCTCCAGCCAGTTGACCGTCTCGGGATCAAGATGGTTGGTCGGCTCGTCCAACAAAAGCAGATCGGGACGTTCCAAAAGAATCTTGCACAAAGCCACCCGCCGACGTTCACCACCCGACAGCGTACCGACGATACGGTCGTCATCGGGCAGGCAAAGAGCATCACCGGCGATGTTCATGCTTTGATCCAGATTCCAACCGTCGACAGTGTCGATCTTATCCTGCAGCACACCCATCCGATCCATGGTTTTTTGCATCTCGTCATCATCCATCGGCTGGGCCATAGCGTCGGCCAGACTGTTGTATTCGTCAAGCAACGCCTTGGTTTCACCGAAAGCGGATTCTATTGTCTGGCGCACGGTCAGCTTGGGATCGAGCTTGGGTTCCTGCTCGACCATACCGGCGCGGAATCCGGGCGTGATGAAAGCGTCCCCCTGAAATTCTTTGTCCACACCGGCCATGATGCGCAGCACGGTGGTTTTACCGGAGCCGTTCTCACCGACGATACCTATCTTGGCGCCGGGGAAGAAACTGAGGTTTATTTCTTTGAGGACTTGTTGTTGACCGTAGAATTTGTTTACGCGGTACATGTTGAAGATAAACTTCTCCGCCATGTCAGGACTCTCCATTCGGGGTTGGCGTTACCGGCCCATAGTAACACACACTCGCCGCACAGGCAAGCGGTGATAAATCACTTTCTGGCGCTTCGCGCCCGTCGTCAAGTAGGGTTTTTATTCTCGGTCATTCCGTGCTTGACACGGAATCCAGCCTTCAGCCTCTTTACAGTAGGCCAACAGCCCGCGTGCCCCTGACAAAAAAAGTCGGGACCACAAGGGGTCCCGACCTACAGAGCTTCAACTATGACAGATACTGGACGCGCGAAGCGCCTGAGGCCCATTTATGGGTGATTTATCACCTACGCACAGTAGATGCGGACTTTCTCCTGCTCCTCGTCAACCTCAATCGAAGTCTCCGCCAACGCCTGGATCAGCGTATCGATGTCCTTCGACTCCAACTGTTTCAAGTCGATATTCAACCCCTTGTCCGACAGCTTCGATGCAAACACGCCGTGCGCTTTGTCAGGCATTACAGAACCCAGCTTCACGCCGGCTTTCAAAAGTATCAGCGGTATCTTGATATCGACGTTTTCGCCGCGACGGTTGCTGCCCGGCTTTGCTTCCACTTTGACATGCAGAAACTTCGGTTTCTTCTTGGGGCCGTTGTCGTCTGCATGTTCCGGCTCCTGGGCTTTCTCCGCATTCTCAAGAGCCGCCAACAACCGTTCGGCTTCGTCGACTTTGATCTTTCCCTCGGCCAGCATTTGCAGGATTCGCGTTCTGTTTTCACTCATGGTTTACTCCTTATGTTTCTTTTTCTAATTGCATTCTTCCTGTTGTATGTCAGTCCGCCGCGGCGGATTGTGCTCCTGTCGCTCTGTCGAAACCACAGGGGTTTCGACCTACGTTTCTCTCATTGTTCTGTTTACATCCAAAGGACCGACGACTCGCTGGTGAACATCGTTGGCAGAGTCATTGCGAAGGGTGTGGGAATCTCGGTCCTTGGCTGCCCCGCAAGTAACAACCGCTCCGCAATGTCGACACTGATCAGTCCCCGATCGAGTTCCTGTAGTACATGCATGGCCATGCTACTCATCTGTACCTCCGCCGCTCAACTGTTCAATCGCATCCTCCACCGCTATCTCCCCGCGCTCAAGCTGCTCCAGCACACTTGAGGACCCAGCCGGTTCATCCACCGTTTCCACTTCGACAAAATCCAGTCGCTCGGAGATTCGGTTGAGACGCCCTTTGACCGTTGGGTAGCTGATGCCAAAATGCTTCTCCATCTGTTTGATCGATCCATGGCATTTGACGAACACAGCCACAAACACCTGATCATCAGCCTTCAGCCTGGCCAGCGGCGGCAAATCAAACTGGCCCTCGACCGCGACATTCTCACCGTCAATCGCTACCCTTTGAACTGTCAGCGGCCGGTTACCGGTAATCCTGGTTAGATATTCCCAGTCTTTTTTCATTCTGTCTCCATATTGATTATTTTAAGTATTATAACGCAAAATCTTAATATTTGTTACATATTTATCATATGATATTGATATATTTATCAGGGAAACGCAATAATCAGCCGTACTCCACCTGAAAACCACTATAATATAGGCTGTTTCGAGCACAAAAAGGCCGGGCTCGCAACCCTGTGTCAGGACTGCGGACCCGGCTAGATTAATTACAGTTTTGGGTGCTACAACCCGACGATTGTCAAACCGGGCGCGTGCTCGATACGATAACGGAAAGTCACGATTTGCTCGGCCCCCGGCTCAAGCCGCAGCTTCCAACTCACTATTTCTTTGTTGTCGGAAATCACGGCGTCGGGTGCTACGCCATCCACCTTGACTTTAACCCGTTCGTCCTGACTGACCGGCAGCGCTTCCTCCAGGTCGATCAGGGCGGGTTGACGGCCGTTGTTGGTCAGTTTGATTTCTATTTCGGTTTCATGGCGAACCTTGGTATCACCGCTGAGCCAATGATCGTTCTGACTCTGGTTCTCACTATATACTTCTCTGTCAACCTCGATGAAGTTGTTCAGACCAAACGGCAGTTCGAACTCCTGACCGGGTACAACCGGATCAATTAAGGCCGTGGTGCCGAGGTAATTTGATTCGGCAAAAACCGATACCCGACCCGGCATCAGAACAGTCTCTTCGTTATTGGTGATGGCTGCAAACCGATACACCCCTTCCATCAAGGTCGGACGACAGACAAGGTCCGGCCGGCCGGGCAGGGACAGGCTGGCAATCGTCGTGCGCACCCCCTGACTACTGGATGGAATCGTCTCTGGGCGAGGCACCCGGTACTCCGTGGCGTAGGTGCTGATCATTCCGGTAACCAGTGACAACTTGGCGCCCGCTGAACCCAGCTCGCTAAGAGGCTCCTCTGCCGATACACCGTCGACAATAAAGGCAACCTCTCCCGCACGACCGCCTCGGATGTATACCTCTCCCTTTTTTCCGACAGTGATTCCGTTTGCTCCATAAGTCAGTTCGTCCATTACCGGTACGGGTGGGGGTGCTGCCAGAGTCAGATACCAGGGGTCCAACTCGGCCGGTCCGGTGCCGTGCGATGGTTCGACTGTCGACAGGGTCAACTCCACATCGTACCAATCCTCACCGGTGCGCTGCTTCACTTCGGCAAAGTAGTCCAGCCGGACATTGGTGTCTTCCTCCGACAGCCGGGCATCATACAACGGTGTCCAACCGGCGCCGGGGATCATGTATTCGAGCGTCACCACAACGGAACCGGCTGTTTCGAGATTGAGATCGATTTGGGCGGTGCGCGTTGTCCGGCGTTGAGGTGAGCGAATTGAACTGAGTTGAGCATTAAGTTTCTGTAAGTGGTTCGTTTTCACACCCAGCTCCGCCTTCGCCAATCTGATTGAATCGTTGACTTCAAGCTGACGGTCGCCCACAAAACGAAAAGCGGCTTGCCATTGATCGACATCGAGTCCGCCACGCTCGACTCCTTCGGATGCCTGCTCGCCGGCGCCTTTTGTTATCAACGCCAGTAACTTCTTCTGCTCCTCGAAGGATGCTATCCTGTCTTTGATCCGTTGCAAATCGTTCTCGTCGAACAAGCGTATCTTCGTTTCGAGTTCCGCGACGTTTTGCTGAGAAGATTGTATGTGGTATTCCTCTCGATGGTTGAACCCCAGCAAGGTGATGCCCTTCACACCATAGGCGGAGGCGCGCAACGAGGTTACATCGACCGACAGCGGCAGGTCCTTGATGATACAGGATTGTTCACCTGCCCCGAAGTCCATCGAGACAATGCGCGATACTTTGGCTCGTCCGGGGTAGACAGTGACTTTCTTTATCGGAGCTTGGACTTCCTGCACCGATGCGTGGACACTCATTCCTAACAGCGCTACGAAACAAGTGACTTTGATGGTTAACATCATTGGTTTGTACATGACTGACCTCCTCGTCTTTCGGACAGAGTTGTTTGGTTCTGTTCTTGCATCTGAGTGGGGTACAACTTGGAGACGGTTTTCTTCCCAAGACTGTTGAATAATGAGGACTGCGGGGGGTACGTTTTAGCGATTGCCAAGTACCAGAACAGTTGTTAAATTGCCTATGGACAACGACGAGGAGGTCTCTGATGTTTAATTCACCGTTACGACTATATGACTCTCCAGACAACACGGTCACAGCAGACCCGACCTGTACCAGACCAACCGGGAGGTGAGCCATCGCTACACTACTATGTTTCCTGATTGCGATTAGTCTACAGCTGGATATGACGCCGGTCCAGCCGCTAACGGCCGACGAGTTTGAGATTATTCTCTTGCTCAAACCGGAAAAGGAATACACCGGCCCGGCCACCCTGGCTCTGGTAGAATGCGGCTACAAGAATGGGCTGGAAGAGGGCATGGTTGGCGTTTTGATAAAGCCTACCGACACCTCGGAGACGGTTATCCCGGCATTCGATATGCTGGATGTCGAGGTCCAGGACGTTACCGCTTATGAGTCGGCTTGTCTGATTCGAGGGGCGGAACGTGAGGAAATCGAATCCGGGTCCATCGTGACTTTCGACATTCCCCAATTGGCCTCACAGGAGCTTCGCGAACGAGCTGGTGAGGCATTGGCAGTGGAGAAGTATCGAAGAGCCGCGCATTACTTTGAAGAACTGACCAGAGTAGACAGTCTGGATGCGGACTCGTCCGTTCAACAACTGCTGGCACACTGCCGCCAAGAGGTTGAACGGGAGGACAACCGCAAATTAACCAGGAAAGAGAAGAAAGTCGAGAAGAAACGAGCTGGGATATACCACAAGCTCGGCGCATACTTCTTCAACAACGATAATTACGATGCCGCTCGCCACTACCTCGAGCGGGCTGTACGGGCCGACGAGCGTCGAAAGCACGCCAAGCACCTGCTGTGCATCATAGAAGATGGGGTCCCCTGCGACTTTCCCGAACCCGCAGGGTTCGCCGCTGTTGAGACACCTCCAGAAATGATCTACCTGCATCCTTTGGAGTATCCGGAGGAAGCCAAGCGAGCCGGAGTCACTGGCTTGGTTTGGGTCAAAGCCCTGGTTGACAAATCGGGTATTGTCCTGAAAACCAGTGTAGCGGAATCGTCCGGCTGGATGGCTCTCGATCGAGCCGCTACCGAGGCTGCTTACTTCAACCGCTTCCAGCCGGGCATGCAAAAGGGTAAACCTGTCTTCTGTTGGGTTATGTACAAAGTGGATTTCGTTCTGGATTAGTTTCTTTCAAATAGCCCAGGTTTGGTTCAGACAGCTCTGGTGCTACAATCAGTTGCATCGGTTCGGATAAGGCATTAGCTTATTGGCCAACAACGACGAGGAGAGGTGATATGCAAAAATCAACATTGCTGTTTTCCGCCCTCTTTGCGGCGGTGATTTGTCCGTTAATCACTCCCGCGATGACCTGGGCTGAATCATTTGAAATCCTGTTTGTGTTTGAAGACTCAAAACAACTCGAAGGGTCCGGCTATGTGGCGCTTGTCGAAGGTGGCTACTCAGCCGGTCACGAACCAGGCATGACGGGCCAAATTCTTATCCAAAAGTCCGGAAGCAGGCAACGTAAAAGAGATGCGAAAGTGGCCCAGGCTCATGTTCAGGACGTCTCGGAGTTCGAATCATCGGTGCTGATCGAGGGCCTTGAATCACATCGCATCGAATCAAAACATACCGTTGATCTGGATATCCCGCATTATACCGCCCCGGAACTTCGTCAGCGTGCGGACAACTATTTTGTCGCCGGCCGGTATGGTATCGCACTCTCCTTCTACGAAAGGGTGCTGCAAGATGACCCTGAGGCGGACTCCCTGGAGTTAAACGAGCGCACCCGTGACTGCCGGAATAGACTGGCACAAGTTTTGGATTCACCCAAAGCCTGGCGGGCTGAAAATGAACGCCTGCCCGCCTATCGGGCGCTCGCCTGGCTGTATGTCGGACGTGGGAATAAGGATCGGGCGGCAGTGTATTTCAATCGGATGCTAAAGCTGGATATTCGCACAAAGGAGGCCGAGCACTTTCGAGGCGTGATCAACGGGCTGACCGAAGAAGGCAGGAGCGGCGGCGACTATCTGCCTACGATGACGGAGTTTGTCCCCGTTGATGTTTTCCCGCAGATGATCAAACAAGCAACTCCGGACTATCCACCCCTGGCGAAACTGGCTGGAATAACCGGGACCGTGTGGGTGAAAAGCCTTGTGAGCGATGAAGGTTCGGTGATTGGCGCCTGCATCGGCACTTCGTCGGGACATTTGGTTCTGGACATAGCGGCTGCCGAAGCGGCGTATGAATGCAAATACAAACCAGCCATGCAGGCCGGCAAACCGGTCTCCGTCTGGGTGGTTTACAGCGTGGATTTCGTTCTGGACTGATCAGAACCGCACCATCAGTGCTTTCGATCAGATCAAGAAAAACCACCGCAAAGGATTTGTTGAAAAACCCAGGTTCCATTGTGTCGGGTCTTGCCGTCGATGAAATCGGCGGTGTGACCCGACACCGATAAACCGGCTTCTTGCGCTGAACACACTTTGGCGCCAGGTGGCATTGCGCACAATAGCCGGCTTGACTGGCCGGCGGGTCACACGAAATCGCTGACGCGAATACGCAAGACCCACCGCAACGAACTCTTAGGTTGAAGTAACCGTGCAACGTACAAAAAGCCCACCCCAAAAAGGGGTGGGCTTATAGTTTGCGTTGAACGAACGCTCATCTTAAGTCGTCATCACCTTGTCCATCTCCAGGGCGTTCTTGAGGTCCTGAATCACCTCCACCGGCGTCGGATCGACCTCGTTGAGGACGGCCAGGTAGTACGATGTAAAATCACCGATCTGAATCAGACTGAACATCCGCTCCAGCCGCACCGCTCCCTTGGAATGAACCTCAACCAGTTCCACATCCAGACTCTGGATATGTTCCTTTACGATGTTCATCCGTTTGCGAATCTGCGGATGATCGCCCGCATCGCGCAGCATAATCACCAACAGTTTGTCCTTAAACGGCTCGATCGTCTTGGACCAGCCGACCAATTCGTTATGATTGAACTCGGCGAAATGGTTGGCGAAGGCAAGGTTCTTCCCGTTCTCGCACAACTGTCCTTTGAACCTTACGGCGACCGCATCCATCAAGGTCGGGCCGCTGTAAACAATAGGAATGCGACCATGCGCTTTTTGCGCCAATTTCTTGGCCGGGTTCTGTTCGACTGGTTGATCCTCAATGTAACCATCACGGAACTTCTGCAGGCTGTCAACTACCGTCTCAAGTTCCTTGGCCACGTCCTTGGCCAGTCCGATTTTTTCAAGGAACATCACCAGCGGTATGAACGAGTAGCCAATGGCCGCCCGCGGCTGCAATCCCTCCGGCAGTGTGGCCAAAGGTATCTGATTGAGCTCGCAGATTTCCCCCAGCAATCCGCCGGTAGAGATGGCCACCATCATGGCTTTGCGTGACAGCGCATCCTCGACGGCCGACATGGTCTCTTCGGTATTGCCGGAATACGAGGATGCGATCACCAGGGTCTCATCGTCAACATATTCCGGCAGGACATAGTGCCGACATATCTCGAACGGTACCAGCAGCTTTGAAGAAAGATAGGTGCGCGTCAGATCACCACCGATAGCCGAGCCACCCATGCCGATCACCACGATGTTCTTGATGCCGCTAAAATCGTCAGGATCAATTTGCCATCGCTGGGCCAGGGTCAGGGCATCGGCCATCTGTTCCGGCAAGTCGAAGATCCGATTGTACATATTGCTCGGGTCGGCTTTGCGGATGCTTTCAACGTCGTCAAGTATCGTCAATTTTGTGGTCCTTATGCTTGAAGTTTTGTTTTTTGCGATTCCGATTTGAAATTCTCAAGTATCTGTTTTACGGCAGGCTCCGAACCGGCCGCGAGTACCGGCGCCACCAGGTGACGCACCAGTCGCGAGTCAATTCTTTTTACCAATCTACAGATATCAAAGATCCTGTTTGGGTTCATCGAAAGTTGATCCACACCCATGCCGATAAAAAGCGGCAGGGCCAACTGATCTCCGGCCACCTCGCCACAAATCGAGACCGGTTTGCCGCATGCTTTGCCCGCCTCGACGGTCTTGTGGATCAGGTTCAGAACGGCCGGATGATAAGGTGTGTAGAGGTCAGCCACTCGGTTGTTCATACGGTCGGTGGCCATTGTGTATTGGGTCAGGTCGTTTGAGCCTATCGACATGAAGTCGACTTTGGCGGCCAGAGCATGGGCTGTCAGAGCGGCGGCCGGAACTTCCACCATGATGCCGACTTGAACAGTCTCATCAAAAGCAACGCCCTTACGGCGCAGACCCAGCTTGACCTGCGAGATCAGTTTACGGGCTCGCTCCACTTCCGACAACACGGTCACCATCGGCAACATGATCTTGACTTTACCGAAGGCCGAGGCCCGCAAAATCGCTCTGACCTGTGTTTTGAAAATGGCCGTGCGATCCAGCATCACTCGGATACCGCGCCAGCCCAGCGCCGGGTTCATTTCCACCGGCCAGGCTGCGTCCTGTCTTATTTTATCGTAACCCAAGTCGAACATTCGTAACACCACCGGTTGACCGGCGAATTTCTGGACAATCTGTTTATAAGGCTCAAACTGTGCCTCCTCATCGGGGAAGCGGTTGTCATCCAAAAAGAGAAACTCGGTCCGGTAAAGCCCGATCGGAAAAGCTCTTTCCGCCAGTATGTCATCAACAGGTCCGCTTAGGGATAGGTTTCCCGCAATTGAAACCTCGACACCATCACGTGTGATCGGGGGTACTTGGGTCAGCCTTCTGATGCGAGTGACCAGCGCCGGTCCATGGCGCTTCTTGAGTTTTTGGTACTCAACCCAATCTTCATCGGTCGGGTTGATAATCACTTCGCCGGCCGTTCCGTTGAGTATGAGCCGGCTATTGTTGGCCACTTCAAGGAAAGAGCCCTCGACCAAAACCACCGGCAACATGAGTGAGCGGGCAATCAAGGCCATGTGCGAGTCAGGCCCGCCTTTACTGATCAAAAAACCGGTTGCCTTGCGCTGACGGAATAGCAACACATCGCCGGGGGTGAATGTCTTGCCGACCAGAATGGTGCCGGGTGGTAGTTTCGACTCGCTTTTCTCAAAACCACTAAGATAGGACAGCACCCGGGCCGCCACGCTTTTGATATCCTCTCCCATCTGGCGCATATAGAAGTCACTGGATTTCGTCAACGGTGCCATGGTCAGCTTGACCAGCTGATCATAGACATAGGCGGCGTTGCGTTTTTGAAGGTGAATCTCTTCCTTGACTTTTTTGAGAAACTCATAGTCACCGGCGATCAGCAGTTGGGCGTCGAACACCTTAGCCACCGGCCCTTCCATCTTGGTACCGGCTGATGTACGCAACTGCCTGAGTTCGCGGAGGGCCTGTTCGACGGCCCGGTCCAGCGACTCGGTCTCATGCTTGAGCCGAGAGGTCGGCACCGCGATTTCGGCCACTTGAACCTCACCCGGCAGGATCACTCTCGCCTGTCCGAGAACGATGCCGCCGGAGATCGACAAGCCGCTCAGTATTCTTCTTTTGGCGGTCATAACAGCAAACCCAGCGCCTTTTTATGGCCAAAAACAGCTACACTTTACCAATTCAAATTACCCGCAGCCATCGTCGATAGCAAGGATAAAGTGTGTCGGACCCCCGCTAATGTGACCTTTGCCGACAGGGTCGGAGAACGATGCACAGTTGCCCGGCCAGGTTTGTGTTCTGCCGTGGTTCCAGACAAACATTGAACCCTCGGTGGGTCATTGCCGGGTCTTTACTCGGTTCCGGACACTGGGTGATTTGGGAGAGAGCGTCTGACTCAGCCGCCGACTTTCTTAGTCTGACTCTTCAGTTCCCGGGCGAAGTCCTTGGCGATCCGTTTATAAATCTGGTCGCCCGATTCCATCCAGTCGGTTACTTGATATGTGAAGTGTCCGGCGAAAACAATCGAATCGGAAGTGAGGTCTACGAGGTAAAGGTGCACCTTCAGCCTGGCCGCGCCGCCAAGCAGTCCAAAGAGAAAACGCATCAGACCGCTGCCCCGGCTGAAATCAAGGACACCGGCGCGCAATTCATACTGTACGCCGACCGTCTCGTCGCTGGTTATGGTGTTGAACTGCTTCTTTTCCAGTTCAGTTATAATGTACTCTTTGAATTTGGCGATCTCTTCGGCCGTAGGCTTGTCCTCAGGCTTCATATCGGGCGGAAGTTGATCTACGAAATTCCCCATACTCATGGCCGCCGGAGGATTGAGCGACTCCTCCATAGGGACGGTAACCATGTAGTTCTTCAGACACCCGGTCAAAAGAAGGACTGAACCCAGTATCAAGACCAGCCCGGCCAGTGCTTTGTTCATTACCTCTCCTCGTTGTTTGTCGAACCAGAGCGTCCTATCAGAAGACAGCGAAAGCTGCAAGCCTCAGATCAAATACCAACGCATACTGGATGTTGGCGCCGTAATAGGTGTAACCGGGAGTGTCTTTCGTTCCCACGAATATCAGATCAGCATGCGCGCCCAGATCGACGCCCCAATTGGAGGCGAGCATTTGACACCAACCCAAACCGGTACTGGCCAAAAACTTGGTCTCGGACCAGTCCAGCGGAACGATAAACTCCTCACTGGTAACAATATCCCGCACCAGCAAGTCTCCGGATACACTGTGGCTGATAGCGCCCGCGCCGGAATAGAAGTAGAACATGCTGTTGTCAGGTCCGTCTCGATCTGGATGATAGTAATACTGAACGGCCAGTTCGTACCGCCAGGCTTTCATCCGAGCCGTCTGGTCTACGACTCGTAAGTCCGGAAAAGGTGTGTGGAACACCTGATCAGGATCAACGTCGATACCGGATTTTGACAGACTGAGTCTCACCCCGAACCTGTAGGAAGCAGCTATCACCATGTGACCGCCAAAACCGACACCACGCTGGATACCGTCGTAGTAGCTACCGACCGGGAAACTGTAATTCGATCCCGCCGACAATGCGAATTGCCAGCGCTTGATCCGAGTCTGTGTTATCAGCGGGTCGGTTTCAGACAGCCAGGTCTCTTCGGTAGGCGGTGGTGCTCGATTGGGAAGGGTAAGCCTTGGTTCGTTACGGATGCGTTTGGGTTCACCAAGAAAGTCCTTTGTGACATCCTCGCCCCTGGAATTGAGAATCGACTCGATATTCTGGAAACCGATGATCCTCTCATCACCTTCATAGAAAAACCGGATGACCCGGAACCGCTGTTTGACCTCTATCCGGACGCGCTCAAACCGTTCCCCGGACACCAGGACCACAGTGCCTCTTCTGGCGCGAATGGCCGCGGATAAATCTGTCGCCGGTGATAATATGGAAAGTAGGCAGATCAGGGCTGCAAAAACATGATGTCGGTACCAAGCCACTGTTGGCTCCAGTTGTCTTCGTTAATGTTTACACCAAGATACATGTTCGGGTCCGGCTGCGCAAGCATGTCGACAAAGTACTGTTGAAAAATGTCCCGTCCCGTGGCTTGGGAAATCCGATAATAGCCCGGGAAGAAACTCTCCATCGAGTTGTATCCAAGGTGAAATCAGATTCCCGTGCCGGCCTGTTCCACTTTACGACTTGGAGGACCGCACCGGAATGACCCGAAACCACAAACCCGACGGAGGTGGATGATGATCCGATTCTTCGCAACGATTATCGTAACGGCAGCTATTCTAACCTCGGCGCCGCCGGTAGAATCGAACGATGCAGCAAAAGACGGCCACCGCATTACCGGTCCGTATGTTTGCAAAAATCTATCGGTGTTTCTCTTTCACGGAGGTGATCTAACGGTAGGTGACAACATTCTAACGCTCGAAGAAGCGCTTGCAAGTGGAGCCGTAATCGTGCACGAAACCGGCAGTGTCGGCCAATTGCAGATCGAAAACTTGTCGGAATGGGATGTCTTCATCCAGGCCGGTGATATCGTCAAAGGAGGTCGACAGGACCGCTTTCTCCGCTACGATCTGATCATCAAGGCGCATTCGGGCAAGATGCCGTTGCCTTCGTTCTGCGTGGAGCAGGGTCGCTGGTCCCAGCGTGACGGAGAGGAAGCCACTCGTTTTGGTAGCTCCAACAATATGGCTGCATCCAGAGAATTGAAACTGGCCGCCAAGCTTGCCGGATCGCAGAAAGAGGTTTGGTCTGAAGTAAGCCAGTTGCAGGACATGCTCACCGATGCAGCCGAGGTCTCGGTCCGAAGCGGCCGGTCGGCATCCAGCCTCCAATTGACCCTCGAAAATCAGGCCGTCCACTCTCGGGCCGGGCTGTATGTCGACGCAATTACCTCAGAAGTCGAACGCTATGATAACGTCACCGGTTTTGCTTTCGCTATCAACGGCCGAATCAACAGCGCGGACTTGTATCATAGCCCGGTGCTCTTTGCCAAGTTGTGGCCGAAGTTGATCGAGGCGGCGGCCATCGAAGCGATTTCGAAGTCTTCTGATGTTGAAAACGACAACTCTCTCACCGTCGCCGACCTCATCACCTGGCTGAATGAAACAGACAACGCCGACGCGACCAGCCAGTCGGTCAACGATGCCACCCGACTATTGATTAAACAGCGGGATTCCGATGTTTGCTTCGAGACGATAGATTCAGAACGTGGCACGGTTGTCCACAAAAATGTTATCAGGAAGTAGTGGCAACCCTGCAAGCCGGGTTGTTTGCGCTTCGCGGCGATGAATCGCTCTCCAGATTGTAACCTAACCCTGAGCACAGTCGAAGGGTGAGGTTCCACAAGACGACACACGGTCATGCCGGACCTTGATCCGGCATCCCTGCGCCGAAGCATCGCTTGTAGGTCGAGACCCCTGGCCCGGAGGGATACCGAAGGCAGGTTTCGACAACAGCAATGGCAAGCGAAAATGTCGTGGGAGCCGAGAAAGAGTCGGGTGGCACTCTCAAACTCGGTTTGGGGAGGTCTTTTTTCTTATCCCCCAAACGAGGCTTGGACCGGCCACCCGACGACAACCGTAGGGCGTCCGGCAGATGTCCGCATCTGCCGCTTGAACAACGGCCACCAATAGCATAGATTGACCTCGAACACCGAAACCCGAGGCCACTGCATGAAACAGCATGTTCACGTTCTTTCCGATTTCGACGATCTATGGATACAACAACTTGCATCCGAGCTCGACAACAACACAACGTTGAGCCACGGCAAGGAGATACCTATCCCGGACGATTGTCATGTTTTGGTGGCCGGGCTACCCACACGTGAGCAGATCACGTCCTGCCACAACCTGCACAGCCTGATTATCCCCTGGTCCGGACTTCCGAAAGCGACCCGCGAACTGATGCTCGACTTGCCTCACATTGCGATTTACAACCTGCACCACAATGCCGCCGCGGTCGCCGAACATGCTGTGGCTCTGATGTTGGCTGCGTCCAAGAGTATCGTGCCTATCGATCGCCGTCTCAGGCAGAATGATTGGACACCACGGTATGAACCGAGTTCATCACCGTTGTTGGAAAAAAAGACGGCGCTGATTCTGGGATACGGCGCTATCGGACGACGCATCGCCAGAGCCTGTGCCGGGTTGGGCATGGAAGTCCACGCTGTGAAACGAAACTTCAAAGGCATAGACGATCCTACAACCAGCCTTGCACCCCTGGGTATCCCTCAGCTTCACGATTCACGTTCCATGAATGATTACCTGCCGCAGGCGGCGGCCCTGTTTGTTTGTCTGCCGCTGTCGCCGGCGACCGAAGGACTTATCGGTGAACACGAACTGTCCCTGCTTCCGGATGATTCGATTGTCATCAATATCGCGCGCGGACGGGTGATCGACGAAGCGGCGTTGTACCGCGCCTTGAAGAGCGGTCGTATCAGAGCCGGTCTGGATACCTGGTATCTCTATCCACAGGATGAGTCTTCGCGCTCCGACCAGCCACCGTCGGAATTTGCTTTCCATGAACTTGAAAATGTTGTCATGACCCCTCATCTGGCCGGACATTGCAGCGACATTGAGACGCACCGCATCCAAGCCTTGGCCAGGCTCCTGAACCGCCTCGCAGACGGTCACCCTTTGCCAGATCGGGTGGACCCCGAGCGGGGGTATTGACTTTCTATCGGTGGTCAACCGTAGGCCGGAACACTCTTAGTGGTTCCGACTAGCAGTAGTAGGTCAGGGCCCCTGGCCCGAAGGGCATGAATGCCATTTATGGCCGCAGGCGGGTCCTGACATCGACGAAGTCGATTTCTCTGACTGTCGGGACCCCTGTTCTGTAGCGCGAGAACCACGGCTTAGCCGTGTCGTCCCCTAGCGCATCCGAAGGCGAACCTATCCTGCCAGATTACACCAACGCTACCAGCTTGGCATCCAGTTTGATCTCCACAGCACTTAGTGCCTGCGATATCGGACAACCTGTTTTGGCGTTGTTGGCGAATTTCATAAATGTACTTTCGCTGATATCCGGCACCACCGCTTCACAAATCAACTCGATCGAAGTGATCTTAAACCCATCTTCAACTTTGTCCAGATGAACCTTGGCGTCGGTTTTCACGCTAGTCGGTTTGTGTCCGCCGACGGCCAGTTCGTGCGATAGGGCCATGGAAAAACAGCCGGCGTGCGCGGCCGCAACCAGCTCTTCCGGGTTGGTGCCGGAGGCACCTTCAAATCGCGATCCAAACGAGTAGGCACCTTCGAAGGCGCCGCTTCCGAACGCGATGGTTCCTTTTCCACTTGGCAGATTCCCCTCCCACACAGCATGAGCTTTTCTTACCGGCATCTTGATACTCCTTTTTAGGATCGACTTCATTCTCTTAGGTCAAGAGCCCTGTGCTCCTGACACAATCGATTTCAACTTCTGCTTAGACACAGTGATTAACCATCCAACGGTGCCTGGAGTTCCAAAAGCAAGTGGCAAAGCTACAGAAACACAACGGAATCGCACCCGCCGCGAAACGCTCTGGGTGCGGTGCCGTGCAGCCGCGCACGAAGCGCATGAGACCCATTTATGGGCAGGTGGTTCTCTCGATCAGCGGAATCCCACCCGCCGCGAAACGCTCTGGGTGCAGTGCCGTGTTGAAAGACAGCCGCGCACGAAGCGCATGAGACCCATTTATGGGCAGGTGGTTCTCTCGATCAGCGGAATCCCACCCGCCGCGAAACGCTCTGGGTGCGGTGCCGTGCAGCCGCGCACGAAGCGCATGAGACCCATTTATGGGCGTCTTGACCCTGTTCAGGTGGCGTTGGGCGACTCCGCCCGACGCCTGCCTACCATCCCGTTGGCTGTCAGGCGAGTCGCCTGACAGCACCCGCGTTGTGGTGGCCGAGTCTTCACACTCGGCACAACCTCATCCTGAGCGCAGTCGAAGGATGAACCCATGCACGAAGCGCATGAAACCCATTTATGGGCAGGTGGTTCTCTCGATCAACGGAATCCCACCCGCCGCGAAACGCTCTGGGTGCAGTGCCGTGCAGCCGCGCACGAAGCGCATGAAACCCATTTATGGGCCGCCGCTTGGACACAAATACATTGACGAATCGTCGTTCGACCGTATCTTGAAATCAGTACTCTTCACCGCCAGTGGAGACACCTATGCGCCAACTACCAACTGTCTGCATTATTGCAGTCTTGATGTTGTTACCAACCGAGGGTAACACGCAAACAACTCGGATCGACTGGCCCTCATCGCCCGCAAACACGCCCTTCTGGCGTCCGACCTCGACAGAGCAGTTAGACCAACTTCCAGCCTGGTTGCAGGCGCAGTACAAGCCAAAGCAACCGCCACCAAACCACATGAGCAAAACACCCGGTCATTACACGAGAGACGACTGGGCCGCTGCCATCGACTACACCTGGGGAAGTGGCGAACCAGCAGAGATCAAGGAGTTCGTCTGGGCCGAGTACTGGGGCATCACCGACAGCCTGTACGCTTGTTGGCAGGACATCGACGACGATTGGGACTCGATCCAGGTTTCCGCATTGAACGAACTCGCTTCGGGCGTTAGTCGGGGTCGCTTTGCCGCCATGTTAACTTATGCCAGTATGGCTCTCATGGAGAGTCATTCTCGTTGCTTTGATTACAATCTGGCCCTGACTCAGCCGTTACCGGGGGTACCGATCATGACGATTGGTGACTGGGGTTCCAGCACTCATTTCGGCGCCTCTTTGACACCGCTTGAGGACAGTACTCTTCTCGTATATCAAACAACGCCGGCCCACGTACTGACGTTGGTTCCGGGAGATCGAGTTCTCGGCTATGACGGCGTCCCCTGGGCGGAACTCGGCCGGGAATTGTTGGCAGCCCAACTTCCGACCACGTGGAGCATGTGGGGAAGCTCCCAGGAGGCTTTTGACCACTCTGTAATGATGGCCGCCGGACTCAACTGGCATCTGTTTGACACCATCGACATTGTCAAGTTTGTATCCGGCGATACTCTGCATCTCGCCACCGGTGTACTCGACGGTGTGCCGCGACACATCGAAAGTAGGGAGCAACTTCCGGTACCGGGCATACCCATGCCTGATACGACGGCGATCACATGGGGCATAATCGAAGGTACCCAGATCGGCTATGTTTATGGCCTCTACTGGGGGGACAATGCCCAAACTGAGTTCCTGGCCGCTATCGACACACTGCTGATCGACCATGAAACACTCGGGCTGATTTTCGACTTCCGCACCAATTACGGCGGCAATATGTTCCTGGCCTACCCGGGTTTGGAACGTCTGTTTGCCGACACAGTGTGGACAATCGGATTTGATCAGCGCTGCGATCCATTCGACCATGATCTGATGTGCCTGGCCGCCGATCCTTCCGGATACCGAATCGATGGTGACTCCAGTTCGTTTTATGATCGCCCTATTGCCATCCTGACCGGTCCGGGCGCGGTGAGTTCCGGTGATCAGATCGCACTGGCCATGGCCTTTCACCCCAAGGCCAGAACCTTCGGCAAACCGACCGCCGCCGCCTTTAACGGCCCCCTGATGGGCACCTTCGCCGATGGATTCTGGATGGGCGTGGCCGTAGCGGATGCCTGGCTGGTCAGCAATCCAGGGCATTACTTGACCCACGACTACATCCCGGTTGACGAAACTGTCTGGCTGACGCCGGAGGGTGTCGCGCAAGGGCGAGACGATGTCGTTGAAGCGGCCGCGACATGGATCGAGACTGACCAGGCGATTTTTCCGAACAGTGACTTGAACGCCGGACAAGCACCCTGCACGGTTTCGTTCGAGGGCTGGACATCGCACCCGATCGACCAATGGAGTTGGGAATTCGGCGACGGCGACTCGGCCTCCGGACAAAACCCTGTTCACGTTTACACCGAAGGCGGCATCTACGACGTCACCGTCAGTGGTGTCGGAACCGAGGGAACCTACAACTACCAACGACGCTCGGCTGTGACCGTTCTTGCCGACACCATGCGAACCGATTCGGTTGAGCTCACAGACAGCGCCACGTCGGTTGAGATTGTTGTGTACGCCGTCAACACCGTACCGCTCAGTCGGCTCGATATTCCGGTGGAGTTCGATGGTGATCTCAGCCTGATGTACGACACCTTCTCGACCGAGGGTTGCCGCACCGAGTACTTTGAGGTCGCTCGGCTCCAGAATTACTCACCGGTGAACAGTCGACTTAACATCAGGCTCGAAGCGTCCGGCGCCATCGTCCGGCCGGACTTGCCGGTCGGAGACGGGCCGGTGTTGAAACTGTACCTGAAACCGGACGGTGCACCTCAGCCGGGTCAGGATGCAACGATCGAATTCGATGGCTACTCGGACTACCTGCCGCGTATGTATAGCCGTGTCGCCACCTACCTGGCTCGTTCACAACCCGGTATGGTGTTCTTCGCGGGTTGTTGTAACGGCATTCGCGGAAATGTCGATAGTGACCCGGACGACGAGACCGACATCTCCGATCTGGTTTTTCTGGTCAGCTACATGTTCGATCTGGGACCGGCTCCGGAGTGTGATGAGGAGGCGAATGTAGACGGCGATCCCAACGGTCTCCTGGATATCGCCGATCTGGTCTTCCTCGTCGACTACATGTTCAACGGCGGCTGGCCTCCAGGCGCCTGCCCAATTCATTAGGTCGGGACCCTCCCAGCGGTTCCGACAAGTCTTGTAGGGTAGGTCGCTCTTCTCTCTTGGAGACCTGGTTTAACATCTTTGTAGGTCAGGACCCCTGTGCTTCTGACACAAACCGCGGTCCCGCGGAACGGACCCACCCTACTATATTGACACACTCAACCATCCTATTCCTCGACCACGTATCACTGGTATGAAATCCAATCGCTCCCTGCTTTGTGTCTTCAGGGTGCGACGTCCGGAAACCGTCGAAACTCAGGAGAAATAAATGTCGTTAAGAAAAATCGCAATACCTGCTCTACTCATTACCCTGAGCGCGGCACAGTCGATAGCCACCGAACTGCCCAAGGATAACTACATTCTCAACCTCTATGATGCCTTTGGCGAAGAACAGCCCGGGCTCACTCAGGACTTTGGCTTTTCGGCGCTGGTGAAGTACAACGGCTTGACTATTCTGTTCGATGGCGGCACCAACGCCGATCTGCTCAAATCCAACTGTGAAGCACTGGGCGTGGACCTGTCCAAAGTCGATTTTGCCGTAGCTTCGCACAGCCATTTTGATCATATCAATGGCTTCGACTATCTTTTGAGTGTCCATCCGGATGTCAAAATCTACTTCCCCTACGATCCATTTTGGGGCGCGCCATTGCCGTTCGATGTAACCGGACAGGAGCACGAACAGTGTGAACATCTGCCCAGAGAACAAAAATACTTCGGTGGCGGCGACACCAAGTTCACGTTCAACCAAAGCGGTCGGTTTTGGGGTGCGAACATCGAGTATGTCAAAGGCTCGAAAGAGGTCCAGCATGGTGTCAACCTTATCTCCACGCGCTCGCCGTTCATGGGTTACTTTACCAGCTATCCGAATGTCGCCCTGACCGGTGAACAAGTGGACGATGAGTCGCTCAAAAAAATCGGTTTGCCGGAACTGTCGTTGAGTCTCCGTACCGACGACGGTGAGGTTGTTATAGTCGGTTGTTCGCATTCGTTGGTGACAACGATTGTTGATTCGACCAAGCAACAACTCGACAACGACATCGCGCTGGTGATGGGTGGTTTTCATCTGTTGCCGTATGGCACAGAGGAGATTACCGACATGGCCACCAAGATGAAGGATCTCTTCGGTGTCAAACGGGTCGCTCCTGCGCATTGCACCGGGCATCTTGGTTTCAAGATTTTCGGCGAGACCTTCGGCGAGCGCTACCACCTGGCCGGCCTCGGCTCGGTGATCGAATTCTGATGTCACCCTGATGTCACCTTGATCGCAGTTGCTGGGGCGTCACACCGAAGCCACTGTAAATGGAGCAGGGCGCGGAGCGCCAAGGACCGATTCATCGGTGTCACCCTGAGCACGGTCGATAGCCGGGTATCGACAACGCCCGAATGGCGAGACACTCCGCGAGGCGCGGGGTGTCATGCCGGACCTTGATCCGGCATCCAGTCTTCTCTTGTAGGGCAGGTCTCTCTTTTCTTGGAGACCTGCCACCCGGTCAAGCCGGGTCCTTTCTTGTAGGTCGAAACCCCTGTGGTTTCAACAGTAGGTCAGGAGCTCTGTGCTCCTGCCATCTTCGGCGGCATCGCAGGGATCCCGCCTAACGGGATTCATGCTTCGACTTCGCTCAGCATGAGGTGATGAATCACTCTCTCGCGATGCGCCCGCTACTACTTTCACACAGCGTTGTGGTGGTCGAGTCTTCAGACTCGGCCACACGGACCCACCATACAGGCCGTCCAAGCTGACGACAAGCCTACAGCGGTCGGTGATCGGTCAGGGTAGCGGTCACCCACCAGGTTCTCAGCGGACTGGCATAGAATCCCGGATTTGCGGCAATCTGACAGACCGTTGTCTGACTCCCTTCTTCGGTCACCTCGGCCACCCGCACTGTAGCCGCATCGAACTTGAACCCGTTCGGCTCCATTTCGTCCGCGATGACATGGCCGCCAATCCAGAACACCCGCACCGGGCACTTGCGCTTGTTAGTGGTCATCCAGCAAGTCACCTGACAGACGGTGGTACTGTCTTCGATCTGAATCCACATGTTTGACCCGCACAGGTCCTCCAGGTATACTTCGATCGGCAGGCCGTCACAATTGGACGGCGGACCGCCACCACCGGGCTTCTTAGCGCCGACATTGACCCCGACAAGGACCACGGCCAGCAGTGCCACCGGGATGAGAGCCGCGATTAGACGATACTTCTTCATGTTGGTTCCTCCTTGCAGCGATAGGTTTGTAGCGATTGGTCGGACTTAGCGCTGTATTCTTACAACTCTCAGCAGCAAATGTCAAGTCTTGTGGGGCAGGCCTATCCTTCCTGCGATTTGCGGTGACCCACCGCATGTGGTCGGCGTACGTCCCCGTGCGCCGACAAAGGCATCGCGGCAGACGGGCGGGCCATCGGGCCTAAACTCACAGCGATTCCGACCGATAACTATCAGGTGTGCAGAGTTCATACAGTGCAGATGAATTCTGGTTCAATCGGAGAGTTAAACACTTTAACACAGGAGTCGATTATGAAGAAAACTCTGCTTATCGTAGCAATCGCTTCTCTGTTCGTCGTATCCGCGCTCTCCGCGCAGATGCGCGATTTCTCAGGGAAGAGCTGGGTATCCGGTAATCTGGGATACGCTGTGGGAACCGGCGATGCCTTCGCAAGTTATTCGGAGCCGATCACCAATGTTGAGTTCTCGACAGGTGCCGGTCTTGGTTTCGGTGGCCAGTTCTACTATGGCCTCAAAAAGAACTTCCTTATTGGCGGTGAGGTGATGATGCAGAGATATACTGTTGACATTTCAGCTCCAGCCAATTTGGCCCTGAATTTTCCAGGCATCGATATGTCGGAGAGCACTACCGAGACCAATGTAATTGTGAACGGACTCTACGGTGTAAAACAGACCCGCAAGTCAGACATTTTCCTCATGGGAGGGCCTGGCATGTATGACTTTGGCGGATTCGAGTTTGGTTTGAATACCGGCCTGTTCTGGCGCCACCAGGTCTCAGAATCGGTCCATCTTTTTGGCATGCCCCGCATGCACGTGGTCTTTACCGATGCCACGCCGATGATGTTCCAGTTTACGATGGGTGCCCAACTCTCGTTGTAGACGGCAGCACAGATTTTGGTTTATCCGAGGCAGGTTTTTCACCTGCCTCTTTTTTTGTTTTGTGGTCGGCGTACGTCCCCGTGCGCCGACGACGTCGACTCGCGGTAGACGGGGACATCCACCGCGCACGGGAATCTGGAATGGGTTTGTTTTGGTGATAAATCACTCTTTTGCGCTTCGCGCGTTGTTGGTGTCAGACACTGGCTTAACCGGTTCGGGAGGGGTGTTCGAAATGGGTTTGTTATGCTTTTTTTTACTTTCCTGGCGGTCTTGGAGGCGGAACAGGAGAGTATAGCAGCGGGTGAGTTGGCGATCCAAACGCATCTCGTAGCGTTGCAGGGTGTCACGGTGGGACTCACTGGGCATTGACTGGGAGCCGAGAATGTCGGCGTTGCGTCGTTCAACGGTGTCATCATCGAGGTCATCGGGATCGATAAAGACGCCAAACTGGCGACCGCGCTCAATGTCTTCGGCGGCCTGGTCAAGTTGACAGTTGATTTTGGATTTCTCGGCGTTGATGACGCGACGGTAGCGCCACAGGGCGTTGGCGATTTTCAGGACGAGGTGTTCCTGGAGGATACCTTCCGGTTTGAGTTCTTCGATGAGGGAGTCGAGCAATTGTTGGTATTGTTCGGGGTCTTCGTTGAGGTGGGGTGAGTTGAGGACAATGTCTGTGGCGTGGAGACCGTGCTTGATGGCGTTACGACTTGAGGCCGCTTTGCCATTGACACTCTTCGGCCCGGTCGATTTCTTGGCGTTACGCCTGTTGGCTGCGATCTGCTTTTCACTCGTAGGCATACGACAGTCCTTTATCATAAAGGAGTCACCTGCGATTTGCCGTGATGTTGTGGGGAATTAGTTGGGGGGAGGCTGAGAGCGGAAGAGTTGTCGGGATGTTGATTAATACTCTGACTCGCCAGCAAAAATCTCTTCCACGTTTTCTACCCATTCCCAAGGAGTTAGGGTCACGGTTTCCTTGGGTCCTCTTCTGACGATCACACGCTCCACCCCTGAGTTCATGATGATTCGCTTGCACATTTTGCACGGTTCAGCATCGCTTACGATATCGTTCGTCTTAAAGTCGAAACCTACCAAGTACATGGTCGCACCGATCATTTGTTCACGGGAGGCGTGGATTATAGCGTTCATCTCTGCGTGTACTGATCTGCAGAGCTCATATCTCTCACCATGAGGTATGTTGTACTTTTCCCGGAGACATTGGCCAATGTCGTTACAGTTGGGTGCTTTTCTAGGGGATCCCGTATATCCAGTGCTTATGATATGATCATCAATTACTATTATCGCACCGAAGTTCCGTCTAAGGCAGGTTCCTTTGCGTGACACCGCTTCGGCTATTGACAAGTAGTAATCTTCTTTTGTCATTTTCATTTTGTTATCCTTCAAGATCATTCGGTCAAAGGGGCATTGATCATGGCTTATTGGATTCTTCCGCCGCAGCTTCCAAGCTTGCTTCTGCAACCAACTCTATTGCTGGATAGAACAAGCATTCGCATGATTCGTGTTCACAGGCATAACACTTCATTGGTTGCTCAACAGTCGATGACTCATAGCGGTCCTTAAGTACTTCCTCAATATGGAATTCCGTTACAACACTATCGTCTATTTTCTCATGCGTCAATATCTCAAACAACTTGAGTTGAACTGCACATAGCCATGAAAAGGTGTCAGCCAGCTCAACCACGAAATCCATCTTGGCCTTTACGATTCTGGACCTAATGAGGAGAGGGTCGTTAGATGTCAGATCGATATCCTTCATGGCGTCCTTGGTTCTGGGTTTATCGTAACGCTCTTTGAGTTCGCTCATGGTAGTGCTGTATTCTGTCACGAGGCCTTCGATCGATGAGATGTGCTTTAGATATGCTTCGTCAACACCCGTGATGTTGGCCTCCAGAATGCCACGAAATTGAATTAAGTTCCGGACCGCTTTAGCTTCTTCTCCAGCTTCCTCCAAGAGGTGAAACCCTACGCTCTCGAGCGTCTGTAGATGAATCTGCCCGCTATATATCTTCCAAAAGTCAAAAAGCCAGTTGTCAATGGATCGGTCTTTGTAGGAGTTGTTCTTCTTTCGCTCGAGTAACTGTGGATACTTAGCGTCTTTATCTTCATCCTCATCCATTTCCTCAGGAGAACATCTGCAGGGAGATTTGATGCAGTGTCCACATTCTCCGGGAAATTTGAGTGCTACAATATCGGAGAGGTTGTCACTTATCTTGAAGAGGTGATCGCTGCCGTTGCTGCACTTGCCAACGTAACAGCACATCCAACAGAAGGCGTGAGCTGCACTCTGGACAAGATCCCTGTAATTGGTTCTTCTAATTGCCTCACCCACGGTACTAACATGAGCCATAACAGCGCTCCAGAATTCCTCGGGTTGTCTCGAAGCATCAGGTTTTGAATACAGAGTTTGGAAACCTTCAGTCCACCCCTGAATCGATCGTGATTCAATTTGAGGCCAAAAACGAGCCATAGCTAAATCTCCCTGCCGTTAGCATTTCTGTGCGTAATAGCGTGACGCGTGGTCTGCGCTACTTACATATTCAAAGTAGTCCTCAATCCGAGCCATCGGTCCTAGCCACACTTTTTTGCCAGGTTCTTCATCACTTTGAGTGTAGATGTCTCCGTTATGAACAAGAAGAAACACTGAGTTGTGGCGCCGATCCATCTTAGAGATACACTTTACATCGCAGAGTTGGGCGTGCTTTTCAATGTTTGCGACGCACTCACTGTACTCGGGATAAGTTACCAGGTGTTTCTTCCTCTGGGTATCGTACAACACCTTGTGCGAGGGAATAATGCGCTGCAAGTACAGCTTGTTGATACCCAACTCCTTCAGACGATATGGCAGCTTGTGAAAGTTTGAGTCTGCGTAATTGACCCCGCTCACCACAGATTGGACGGCTACCGTAAGCCCCTGCCTGGACAACAAGCGGATAACCTGCTCCTTGCGCTTCATATAGTCACGATCCGACTTGAATAGTGAGCCGTATTTCCGAAAATACGTCTCCCTGCTGGGTGTTGGGCTATCCCAAGATACACGTACCATCGCATGCTTTCGCACAAGGATTTGAAGGGTCTTCACGGAAGGCTTTATGGTACCATTGGTATCCACAACAATGCCCTTTTTCTGTATGCCCGAAACAAGGGCCGTGAGCGAAGATTCTACCTCAGGTAGGAATGGCTCACCGCCAGTAATGACTACTAGCAGAAAGCCCGATGTATTGATGGCCTTTAGCACTTCTCTCGACACTTTTAGGTCCAGTGAATTTGGTTTTCCCAAGATTTTGGAAGTATCTTTGGCAACACAATAGCAACAGTTCATATTGCAGCGAAAGGTCAGATCCACATTCAGTACAACAGGCGCTTTCACATACGGTCTTGAACCGCTGTTGCCACTAACATTCAGATAGAAATCGTGCCTAGCGGTATCATAGCCAATGTGTCCCCAGCGTTCTTTCCGCCTATAGATCACCTTCTCACCATCCTGACAATACTCTCTTCATGTTTTCGCAAAACGATCGGATGTTCTGCCGAAATATTGCGTCTTCCTTGATGAGGCTTCATTTGTCGAAAGACCTTCTCAGCAGTAAGATCATTGCGTCGAGCAAAATCCTTCAAAAAGGCCGAAAGGTTGTTGAGCTCGCCACGGTGAATGTTATTCTGGACAGCCATATATAGAGAGCCATTTTGTCTCAGCAATTTGAAAGCATCAAGAATGAAGCGATACAAATCAGCATAATACCGTGTGAAGTATCGCAGATAATAACTACCCTCATCAGAAGGTGCCAATTTGTTCACTTCCTTAAGGAACTTGACGGTGGCCGGCGCATTCATTCTGAGCCACTCTATATCGGCACCGGGGTCCTGATAATCTGAGACGCGATTTGTCCCAAGCATACCATTCGAAACAATATCTGGATCGTACTCAAGAGAGATCCTCGATAACATATGAAGTTCAGGGGCATATGTTACAGCGTAATCAAATCTATTTGGAAAAGGGGGTGATGTGAAGATTGCATCGTATTTTCGCTTCTTACTGATCTTGGACGCTTCTAAGCAAGTGAATTCACATCGCGAGTTTGTCTTTGGATCAATGCCGTTGTAGAACGTCTCATAGTATTTCCGATACCGGCTTAGGAAGGCAATAATGAGGTCGGACAGAGGTACTTCGGTAGTCATTCCACCTGGTCGAAGCCACGTCCTGTTTTTGGCAGAAGGTGTTACTCCGGAGAGGGGGCGAACACAGAGAATCAACACGGCTCGGAAAAGTGGCCTAATGCTGCCTGGAATCGTATCTATGTTGTCCCAAGAACGACGAAATCGCTCCACGATATCATCTCTCATCCAATGGGAGGTTACTTTGAGGTTGCTACGCCTCAGTGGACTAAGGTGCTTCGTTAGCTCCTCGCGAGTCGCAGTCCAGTAATCTGGTGCCAACGATTGCAACGCGATAAACACCTCTGGTAGCTTTGCCTCATTTATTAACTTGTGGTGGGGGAGCAGATCATTGAAGTGTCCCTTCATTTTCCTAGTTGCAACGTACGGTAGCAACCTCGCCGTACCTGCGAAGGGATCGAGAATTGACTTGGTGGGGTTTAGAACATGTTCTACTGCCCATGATACTATTTCGGATCGAAAGGCTGCATATTCGTTATGGAGAACTTTGACTATTTTAGCCTTTTTGCCTAAATCTCGGTGTTTCAATGACCAGCAACCTTCCTAGAGCCAACACAGCCAACGAGGGGGTTTACTGGCTCCTGGAAAAAACTGTTATTCGTCGAAAGGTTGGTTCTTGCAACCCATCTACCATTATCTTCAGGCATCAATCTGTTGATTTCTCAAACAAGAAGTCAAACTAAAAACACACCCATCGCGAATCAATTGCTGGATTATTGCCTGCGAGAGAAGGACAAACCGGGTTCCCGCCAATATGGCAGCCCCCCTGCCATTCCTCACCATAACCCAGCAATACCCAACATTTCGTCACTTTTTTCACAAAACAATAGGAAACTTCTTGACAACTCAGTCGTTATAATGTATTGTTAGCACTCACTGACGATGAGTGCTAACAAATGCCGATAACAATAACGTAAAGAGTCACCAAGGCAAAGAGTTAGAAGAAGTAGCAAAAAGTACAAAAAACAACAGAACGCATTCAATAAACAATTGGAGGTTTGTGATGCACGTAAAACCATTAGCTGATCGCGTAGTCGTAAGAGCGCTCGAAGCTGAAGAAACCAAAAAGGGCGGGATCATTATCCCCGATACCGCCAAAGAAAAGCCGATGGAAGGCGAAATCATCGAAGTCGGCACCGGTCGCAAGACCGACGAAGGCACAGTCGTTGCCCCCGAAGTCAAAAAGGGTGACCGCATCCTGTACGGCAAATACAGCGGCACCGAAGTTTCAATCGACGGCGAAGAGTATCTCATCATGCGTGAGTCCGATATTTTCGCCATCATCCAGAACAGCTAAACGCGCTGAGGAATTATCAGAATGTCAAAACTAATCGATTTTGAATCCGATGCCCGCGCCAAACTGAAAATCGGCGTGGACAAACTGGCCAATGCGGTCAAGGTTACACTTGGCCCCAAGGGCCGCAATGTTGTGCTCGACAAGAAATTCGGTTCGCCGACCGTCACCAAAGACGGCGTCACGGTGGCCAAAGAGATCGAGCTTGAAGACAACGTAGAAAACATCGGCGCCCAGATGGTCAAGGAAGTTGCTTCCAAGACCTCCGATATCGCCGGTGACGGCACCACTACCGCAACGATCATGGCCCAGGCGATCTATCGCGAAGGTCTGAAAAACGTTGCCGCCGGCACCAACCCGATGTCGATCAAACGCGGTATCGACAAAGCCGTACTCTCTGTCTCCGAGGCGATCAAAGGGATGTCCAAGCCGGTTTCCGGTAAGGTCGAGATTTCACAGGTCGGTTCGATCTCCGCTAACAGCGATGTGCAGATCGGCGAACTGATCTCCGAAGCTATGGAAAAAGTCGGCAAAGACGGCGTCATCACGGTCGAGGAGGCCAAAACCGCCGAGACGACGATGGACGTCGTCGAAGGTATGCAGTTTGATCGCGGCTACGTGTCACCGTACTTCGTGACCGATCCCGATTCGATGGAAGCAGTCCTCGAAGAGCCGCTGATTCTGATCCACGACAAGAAGATCTCCAACATGAAGGACCTTCTGCCGGTGCTCGAAAAATCCGCCCAGTCTGGTCGTCCGTTGCTGATCGTTGCTGAAGATATCGAAGGCGAAGCGCTGGCGACATTGGTTGTCAACAAGCTGCGTGGCACGATCAAAATCGCGGCTGTCAAGGCTCCGGGGTTTGGTGACCGTCGTAAGGCTATGCTCGACGACATCGCTACTCTCACCGGTGGTAAGGTGATCTCCGAAGAAGTCGGCTTTAAGCTTGAGAACGCGGTGCTGTCCGATCTCGGTACGGCCAAGAAGGTCACGATCGACAAGGACAACACGACCATCGTCGAAGGCGCCGGCGAAAAAGATGCTATCAAGGGACGTATCGCTTCGATCCGCAAACAGATCGACGACACTACCTCCGACTACGATCGCGAGAAGCTGCAGGAACGTCTGGCCAAGCTGGCCGGCGGTGTGGCTGTGATCAATGTTGGCGCGGCGACCGAGACCGAAATGAAAGAAAAGAAAGCCCGCGTCGAAGACGCTCTGCACGCTACCCGTGCGGCCGTCGAAGAGGGTATCATCCCCGGTGGCGGCGTGGCGTTTCTGCGCAGTATCTCATGTCTTGACAAGATCAAGTGCACCGAAGACGAGATGGTCGGTGTGAACATTGTCCGCAAGGCTCTCGAAGAGCCGATCCGTCAGATTTCTCAGAACGCCGGTTTTGAGGGTTCCGTCGTGGTCAACAAAGTGGTCCTTGAGACAGACTCTTATGGATTCAACGCTCAGACCAACGTGTACGAAGACCTGATGAAGGCCGGTGTCATCGACCCGACCAAGGTCACGCGTACTGCTTTGGAAAACGCTGCTTCAATCGCCGGTTTGCTTCTGACCACAGAAGCGGTCGTCTCCGACAAGCCGGACGACAAGAAGGCTATGCCTGAGATGCCCGGTGGTGGTGGCATGGGCGGCATGGGCGGCGGCATGGGCGGAATGTACTAAGCCCCCTTATTTGCAGAACACTCTGCAACTGCAGTTCATTCTGCGATTGCGGAGCAACCTGCAAACCTGCATATATTGCCCCCCAAGGCCCTGGCGTTCGCGCCGGGGCCTTTTCTTGTGGGGGGGGAGCCTTAGCGAGAGGCAGACTGTATTCTAAGAGGTATCGACGTGTTCGAATTAGTTGACAACGTACAGCAGTGATGTAGGCACCTCATGAATCAACCTTGAGTTGGGGATATGCGTTTCTTAATCTTTCTTCATAGAGCTTCTTGATAGTCTCATCTTGATCTTGAAAGAGCTCCGCCGCCTTAAGTAGCTCAAGCTTTTCTTCATCTGTGGAAGCCGTATACTCGAGTGCCTTAATTATCTTGAATTCTAGTGCTAATCCACTCAGCTCGTCGGACAAACCGGCAAATAGGGCCATTTTGCCCATAAACTCTGACAGAAGATCGTGGTCCGCGAGTTCAGGATACCTAATCGCATGATCACATTCTGCCCAGGCTTCTTCGAATAATGTGCGCACTTGAATCTCTACCTGGTAATTGCTCTTGCCCATCGGCTGATTAACAAGATAGTGAACCGATCGATACCCGTGTTCAGCCTCTTCAATAGTGCATCCATTCTTCTCATATAGCTGAATCAAGTAATCTGGATCACCGTTTTGGACCTTTGCGGTTGGGTTTTCGTTGTGCTCCCAAGTCTTCATTACAAAACCATGAATAGAAGTCCACTCCTTCTTGAACTTATGTAGTATTCTGGCACCAACCAAATCACTAACGGTGGTTAGGTAATTAGATGGCGTGATGTAAGGGTTCCCTGCCTTGTAACATCTTCGAATGATCTTCGCAATAAGACGAGCCGGGTCCTTAGCCCGACTTCTAGTTGCATGCACATGGTCGATATCGCGGCAGAGCTTTGCTACTGAGTCACCGACGGCCCTGAGAGCCGACACTCTTGGCCTATAGTCGCTGTAAATAGTCTCCAAGTCATGCCAGTCCAATCTGCTGCTCACGTAATTATCTTCATCAATGGAATGATCTGACAAGAACCTATCTTTGTCACCCAGCATCAGGTATCTTCTTCCTTACGGCGGCCTACCACAATTCACAAAGGCCTGTCTACAATTCGTTCTTACATATACTTGTAATCTATGATTCAGATAATGTTTCAGTGTGCCAAAGAGTTAATAAAGCAGCGATCCTGGACGCTAGCGTCAATTGCCCATTCCTTTTGTTTAGCGCGATAACAAAGAGGTCCGGAGCAACTGTAGACTTAGTGTAAACCTGCCCGCTGAGCACACTTTCAATTGCCTCAACGATAGGCGGTGGTTCGAGCTCTTCCGCCGCAGGGTTGAAAGCTGTCTTCTCCAAGAAAGATTCGTGCAAGAACTCAATTATGGGCAAGAAAGTTGCGGCGTCACTCAATACTGCGTCATCATAGCGAGCTTCGTCGGGACAATCAAGATCTAGAGAATTCAACTTCTCCTTAAACCCCTCCAACTCCGTGCGAACACTTAGAGACTTCGAGAATCTATTGTCCTCACTATTCAGAATGCGTGAGGAATACAAATACATCAGAAAATATCTTATGTAATGGTTTATCTGGAGTGTCCTCTGTTTAATATATCTCCAGATATTTGTCAGATAGAGATCGAAGTCTCCTCTGTGGCAGAAGTATAGGTCGAAAGCGTCGGCCCCGATTTCGTAAATGAAGTTTTTTGTTAGTCCTGTGACATGAGGGTCACTTGTATCAAATGACCGAACACGAATCACATCTTCAGTTGCGGGATTGGATAACAAATCGATGAAGTCTGTTCGCATCATCGCCACGTGCCCCGCCTCGTGAAATAACCCCCACCATCCTTCCGGCTTGAACATGTATTCGGATGGCAAATTCACCGGTTCATTATATGAACTGAAGCCCAGTTCATAGTATCCAACCACAACAAACCCGTTCCACTCTACTCCAACGCGAGACAATACGGTCCTCACAACGCTACTCACCGCTTTCAAAATCCGCTGTATCCCCCCCTTCGTTGGCGTGAAAAAGCCTTGTGGATATTCCAGGGCCATGAAAGCCCCGTGAGCTCTCTCAACTGAGGCATATGTAATCAATTCGATTATTGCCCCGACAAAATTCCTGTCCTTACTATCCTCTGGATCTAATTCTACAAGCCATCTTGGCAAAGTTTCGTCAAGAACAAGTCGGAGATCGGAGAAACAGCTTCCAATAAGAGGATCCTGGACCAGCGTATTGGTGCCAAAATACAAATTAAACAGAATACTTTCGAATACGGGGCCCCACTTATTGAACAAATCCATCCGTTCAGAATCTACAGTTATTGCCTTGCGATCAACGAGTGTCGATTGTGTAGTTGGGAACAATCTTGCTCCATCGTGCCCAAGAATGTGTACCGATGTCGAATACAACAACTTGCCTAAGTCTCGCCTAAGCTCCAACACATTTGCTATAAACTCGCCCCACGTGCGGCTGTTTGTAGCGTCAAAAGAAAGGTCAAATCCACCATATGAGCAGTAGCCATTGCCGATCTTCTCAGTAACTGAGTCATATACTTGCTGCATGTTCCCCGGAATACAGGCCACATTCCATCGAGGAAATACACCGGATGACATATCAATCGGTTCAATAAAAGATTTTCGAATGGTGTCAAAGTCTCCATTCTTCACCAAACTGAAATCAATCCCCACCATCGAGAAGGTTTTAGCTACAACTAGTGTATCTGTGGCCTCGGAATCAAAAGAACTCGGGAGAGAGACTTTTGTTCGGCCGAGTCTTGCCAGGGCGTCTGTTACATCTTTGAAGGAGTGGCCACGAACTACAAAAAGGAGCTCGGCCCATCCCGTTGTTCCAAGTACGTCGACTTGAACTTTCTCGGAGTCTGCGGTCTGGTCAGAAAGGACTTGATCAATTATCGCGCCGTATTGTCCGGACAGCATCTCGGCCGTCTTAAAGAACAATAAACCCCACACATACCCGGCATCATCATTACAGCGAGGGAATTCTTCGTCTCGACTATGCGACCAAGGGAAGGCAAATATCTGATTTCCGCCCCTAATATTGTCAATTGATCCTGACTTACTAGGTCCACTCAGAAAATCGTCCGTGTAATATATTGCGCCTACATCATATCTACCAAAGAGCTGAAGAAGGGCAACCGGCTCAGACCCTGTATTTTCCAATATTGCGTCATGCAGTTTATCTGCGACATCGACAAGTGAGCCTGGAGCAGAACTCAGAAGCGATATCTTCAACCCTTTATTAGCAATGAAGCTTGCCACCTAATGTACCTTCGTTATTGGTAGGTTCTTGTAGCTGATTCAACACGCGTGCCTATACGTTCCCTATTCTATATGAACAGTGTCCGTGGGTGTTAAAGACAATTGTGAGTGATTCTCCTGCTCTGATTAACCAACTCCCAAGTTGACTGAATCACTCCTATAGTGGAAATCTGACAATTGACTTCCTGTGGCTATGATTTCAAGTGGGGATTTTCCTGCTCAATTTGAGCTTTCAAGTCATCAACATAAGACCTGGTAACTCGCAATAATTCAGGCAAAGGAATAACAATAGAATCACCCTGATATGAATAGTCCTCTCCCTCAAGGCTATTCCCCCATCGATTTGAGCGAAAAGCTCCGCAAACCTTGGCTAGTTCAATTGAGTATTCCATGTTCGCTCCAACAATCTATAGACCTAATGTGACTTATCTAATTGTATGTGATGCTTAATCCACCAATCACAGAAGACTTCCTGAGATTTCTGGTTCAGGACTGGTTAAAATCACACTAAGCCATACACACTTAGACGGTTCTCCACCTAATATATCGTCAATTAGCAAAAAAGTCCAACTATTTGAACGGCGTGTCAAGGTTTTTGTTTCAAAAATGGACACCTTAATTGTGTTTTCTTGCCAAGAATCCAATCATGACCCAAAGTTTGCCGCGTGGCCCATCCCCGCCGGGTCGGGGTGGGTCTCCAGGCCCACAGCACTGTTTGGTAGGTCCCCACACACTTTCCCCACAACATCACCGCAAAAAACTGTGCGGGACAGTCTGTAAAAGGACAGTCGTATGTCTACGAGTGAGAAACAGATAGCTGCTAACCGGCGCAACGCCAAAAAGTCAACCGGTCCGCGAACGCCCGAAGGCAAAGCAGTCGCCAGTCGCAACGCCGTCAAGCACGGCCTCCGCGCCCGTGACCCCATCCTCAAATCCCCCCACCTCAACGAGAACCCCGAAGAGTACAAACGCCTCCTCGATACCCTGTACGATGAACTCAAACCGCAGGGCATCATCCAGGAACACCTCGTCCTCAAAATCGTTAACATCATGTGGCGCTACCGCCGTGTCATTGACGCCGAAACTTCAAAGATCAACCGCCAACTCGAATCTGCCGCGTACGACATCGAACGCGGCGACCACCTCCGCTTTGTGACCGATCCGGACGACGCCGATGACAGAATCCTCGCTCGCCACGAAACCAATCTCGTCGGCGTCAACTCCGTCCCCGACCAATCCTTTCGCGACTCCCTCATGACCTATGAGATGCGCCTTGATCGGCAGCTCACCCGTGCCTTCCGCCTTCTTTATCAACTGCAACTCGCCCAGTCCTCAAAAACACTGCAAGATTTAACAGACACTCGTGAAATCCAACCGAACGAAACCATTTCCTCCACCAGTCCCGCTCCACCTAACCCCATACCCAACACCGACAACCCCGACCACACGGATTAATGCCCCACCACCTAAACAAACCCATTTTCACGCGCTGCCCCGTTTCTATCATGCTGGACTTGATCCAGCATCCAGCCTTCAGTAAGGCAGGTCTCTCCGCAGACCTGCCCGCAGAAGTAGGTCAGGAGCCTTGTGCTCCTGACGCATTGTCGAAACCGCAGGGGTCTCGACCTACAAGAGAAGACTGGATTCTGGCCTTCGCCAGAATGACATTTCGTTGTGCCCGCGTGATCTTCAGATCGCGTGGGTTAGAATGGCCGAGTCTGAAGACTCAACCATCACAAACAAGAGAACCCTGGATTCTGGCCTGCGCCAGGATGACATTCACAAAGGCGGGTCCACGGCGCGGCGCACAGGCGAAGATGGACCCACACCACCAGACCGCAAATAGACCCTTAGCGGCTTATAAACTTCCCCAGACCTTCAACCGAAAGCTCAAACTCGTGGCCGGAACTCAGAAGTTTGTAACCCATCTCGGCGTTGACCTTTTGGATGGGTGCGTTAGCCGCCCGCATGTCGGTGGTCATTGTTTTGTTGTCGGGAAAATCCTCACCTACTTTGAAAAAGAGGGCGGCTTTCAACCATCGTGACAAACCTCGTCCGCGGTACTCGCTATTCAACCCGGTCATGGCCTGGTAAACATCGCTTGAGTCGGCACCGGTAACAAAGGCGTTGCTGTGACCGATCATTTCGCCGTCGGTATCGAAAAGAGCATAGACATAAACGTAGGCGTTGTTCTGCCGCCGCCACTCTCTATCCTGCCTGACTTCATCGATGGTCATCTTGAACTGCTTGTCGGACTCCCGCTCGGTCGGCATCTCGTGCATGTACCTGATAAACAGATTGGTGTGAGTGATGAGGTGTTGATCTGGTATCTCCGGATAAAACTCAAGCCGCAAAGCAGGGTTCTGCCGGGGAATGTCATCGAGCCATGATTTCATAAGCGAGGTGTTGGCTTTCTTGCGAATCAGCCGAAACCGATCAAGCCGGTTGAGCTCTGTCCCCGACCATCGCCGCGCGATATTGGATATCCGCCGGGTGGTAGCCATGATATGGGCGCTGTGCGACTTGCACTCATGCAGAAGACGCAAAAACTCGGCAGCTACAATCCGTTCGAACTCGCCGGAAGCATCCTCATAAACAGAGTCGACCCGCACCGATACGCACTGGTCAGGTGTGTTTGGCGACATAACGTTTAAGTCGGCCCATCCAACGGCCGTTTGCTGGTCGAACAGGACAAACCGGTAGTAATCCGGATCCGAGTCCATAAGCGAAAGGAACCTCTCCTTGGTCTGCACCCACCCCACCTTGGCCATGGAGGAATCGTACTTTTCGTGCAATGTTTCCATCAGTGCATAATATGCCTGCCAGCGCTGATCGGTAAAGGAAGGGTCTGTAATGTGGAAAAGGTCCATCGGGGCTCGTTCCTTTCATTCAAGATCAACGTGTTGCCCCCACCTCTTGCCTAACAGTAACAATTCGGGCGAACTACGTCAACCGAGTCTTTGCCTGCGACAGTGTGAAGATCAGGGTTCATAGTTGACACCGATTTATTCTCTGGATACCTTGGCTCACGGTTACCAAAGCGCAGTAGAGAGCACCCGAAGTATGACAGCTCGATCCTTTTTGGCTGGCCTTCACTTTGATTTTCCCTTACCTTTGACAGGTTTTGTGGATAGATTTAGAAACTTTTGGCAGCAGTTTTCGTCGTAGTCTGGATATTGACGAGCATCGGCAAAAGCCGTGAATAATGTGAGTTGAGAAAAGCGAAAGTACAGTAGGTTGTTGGAATGTCGGAATCGAATGCGCACAATGCAGATTTGTCCGCGCTAAAAATAGATCGCAGTCGGAAGTCCGGCGTCCCCGGGCGGTGGAAGCGATGGCTGCATCTTCTCTGGTTGTTGGTGCCGGTAGTTGTGTATTTTGGTTATCAGTACACACTCAAAGAAGTCACGCCCGCCCAGAAAGTGAAACTGACCACCATACGTTACCTGGCCGGTTCCGATGCCGCGGCCGAACTTGTCGCGACCGGCTACGTGGTTGCTCAGATCAAAGCTGCGGTGTCATCCAAAGGCACCGGCCGCTTGGCGACTCTGAAAGTCGAAGAGGGAGACACGGTCGTGGCCGGCCAGGTAATAGCCCGGCTCGAAAACGAAGACATGATTGCCAATTTGAGTCTCTATGAAGCTTACCTGAAACAGCATCAAGCCGATTCACTGGCTGCCGGGCTGAACCACAAGCGTCAGAGCAGACTACACCAGACCGGTGGCGCCACCGACGAAATCCTGGAACGTGCGACCGCCGATTACCACCGAGCGTTGGCCAATGTGGAAGCAGGTCTGGCACAGGTGAGAGCAGCTGAAGTGGCCGTGGAAAACACCATCATCAGAGCACCGTTCGATGGCACCGTGTTGACCAAGGATGCCGATGTGGGCGAGATGGTCGCACCAATGGCGGCTTCGGCATCATCGCGCGGCGCCGTGGTGACCATCGCGGATATGTCGTCGCTGGAAGTTGAGGCCGATGTCTCCGAGTCCAACATTCAAAAAGTAATCGTCGGCCAACCGTGCGAGATAATCCTCGACGCCTATCCCTCTCAGAAATACACAGGTTTTGTAAAGAAGATAGTACCCACGGCCGACCGCAGTCGCGCCACGGTCATGGTCAAAGTGGCCTTCGTCGACAAAGATGACCGCGTACTTCCGGAAATGTCGGCGCGTGTTAACTTCATGCCGCCGGATGACAACGATGCAACGCTTGAACCGGAACCGGTGTTGGTGGTTGATAACGACGCCGTGGTGATGCGCCAGGGACGAGGGGTACTGTTTCGGCTGGACAATGAATACGCCCGCCTTACCGAGGTGTCGCTTGGCCGTAAACTCGGCTCGGTGACGGAAGTCCTGAGTGGGCCGGCCTCGGGCACAAGCGTGATCCTCAACCCGCCCGGTGCGCTGGTGGATGGTGATAAAGTAAGTGTGAGCAAATAGTATCAGGGAATTGACATGAGTGACTCCGTTGTAGAGGTAAAGAAAGTAAGTAAATCGTACTTTAGAGATGATATGGAAATCCCGGTATTGCACGAGATCGATCTGAGTGTGGAGACCGGCTGGTTCCTGGCTCTGATGGGTCCGTCCGGTTCCGGAAAAACCACCCTGCTCAATCTGATTGCCGGCATTGACCAGCCGACGGCCGGGACATTGAAAGTAGCCGGGGAGGACATCGGCATCCTCAACGACGGGAAACTGGCCAAATGGCGGTCGCAACATATCGGTTTCGTGTTTCAGTTTTACAATCTGATGCCTGTTCTGACCGCTTTTGAAAACGTGGAACTGCCGCTTCTGTTGACCAGCCTGTCCAAGAAGGAACGACGCCACCATGTCGAAACGGCTCTGTCCATTGTCGGTCTCGCCGATCGCATGAAACACTATCCACGCCAGCTTTCCGGCGGGCAGGAACAGCGGGTGGCGATTGCCAGGGCGATTGTCTCCGATCCAACTTTGATATTGGCCGATGAACCGACCGGTGATCTCGATAGACAGTCGGCCGAAGAGATCATGGTTTTGCTTAGCCGCCTGAACAAAGAGTTTAACAAGACTATCCTGATGGTAACCCACGATCCGGCCGCGGCCGAAAAAGCAGGCGTTATCCGCAACCTCGACAAAGGGGAACTGCTGGCGTGAAAGCGTTGAAGCTGATCGGTAAAAATGCGTTCCGGCGCAAACTGCGAACTTTCCTCACTATCCTGGGATTGGCTCTGGCTGTGATGGCCTTCGGATTGATTCGCACTTTCATTAACGCCTGGTATGCCGGAGCCCGAGCGGCGGCGCCGGACCGCCTGATCACCCGTCACGCGGTGTCGATTATCTTTCAGTTACCGATCGCCTACCGTGAGCAGCTTTTGAAGATCGAAGGAGTCGAGGATGTCACCTACGCCACCTGGTTCGGCGGGTACTATGTGGACCCCAGTAACTTCTTCGCCAATTTCGCCGTTGATCACTCCAACTATTTTGATATCTACCCGGAGATAGTTATTTCCGCTGATCAACTGGAGAACTTCAACAAAGAACGCAACGCGGCCATTGTGGGACAAGGGCTGGCTGATCGGTTCGGTTGGCGGATCGGCGACAAAGTACCCCTGATCGGAACGATCTACCCCGGCGATTGGGAGTTTATCATTCGCGGGATTTACACCGGCAAAGAAGAGTCAACCGATGAAACCTTGTTCATCTTCAGATTCGACTGCCTCGATGAACGGATGAAAACTGAGTCACCGGGGCGGGCTGGACAAACGGGCTGGTACGGACTGAAAATCTCCGATCCGGGTCAAGCAGCCGCTATCAGCAACACGGTAGACGAACGGTTCAACAACTCCTGGGCGGAGACTCGAACCGAAACCGAAAAAGAATTCCAGATGAGCTTCATCCAGATGTCGAGTGCTATCATCCTCGGCCTCAGAATTGTCTCTTACCTGATCATCGGAATCATCCTCATGGTACTGGCCAACACCATGGCCATGACGGCTCGCGAACGAGTATCCGAGAATGCGTTCATGCGAACGATCGGCTTCCAGGGATATCATCTGATCGGACTGATACTGGGCGAATCGTTGTTCATCGCTGTCCTGGGCGGACTGGTCGGTATGGGTCTGCTGGTGCTGGTGGCCAACGGAGTTAGTGTGGCCTTGAGCCAGTTTTTCCCGGGTTTTCAGCCTGATAGCCTGACCTTCATGTTCTCATTCGGGACGGCCGTCATCGTCGGCCTTTTGGCTGCCCTCTTTCCTATCAGCCGGGCCTTGAGAATCAAAATCGTCGATGGACTTAGAGTGGTCGATTAGTGGAGTGAAATATGATTCCGGCAAGTTACACCCTTAGAAACATCTTGAAGTATCGGATAACTTCGACTTTAACAATACTCGGTATCGGGCTGGTGGTTTTCGTTTTTTGCGCTTCGATGATGCTCACCCACGGACTCACCGAGACTCTGGTATCGTCGGGCACCGACGGCAACGTCACCGTCATTCGGCAAGCATCGCAAACCGAGGTGCAATCGATTATTGGCCGTGAACAGGCTCGCATCGTTGGTACCTTTCCAGAAATCGCTCAGGATGATGAGGGATTGCCGATAATCACCAACGAGATTTACGTGTTGATCACCCTGAAAAAGTTGGACAGCGGTGAAGAAGGCAACGTGGTTGTGCGCGGCGTGTCCGACAACTCCATGACACTAAGGCCGATGATCACATTGGTCGAAGGGCGCATGTGTGAAAACGAAGGGTCGGAGATCATAGTCGGGCGATCGCTCTCTGAGAGGTTCGAGCAGTGTACCATCGGCGGCCGGATCAGATTCGGCGCCCGCGACTGGACGGTGGTGGGTATCTTTGACGCCCAGGAGTCCGGCAATGATTCTGAAATCTGGTGCGATGTCGAACAAGCGGCTGATGCTTTTCGCCGCCCGGTTTATTCTTCGCTGACTTTCCGGATCGCCGACAGCTTGCAGTTTGAAGGAATGAAGACCAAGATCGAGGATGACCGTCGCTTGCCGCTTGAGATACTATGGGAGAAAGAGTACTATGAGCGTCAGTCGAAAACTTTCAGCACTTTCATTGGCATTACCGGAAACGTTATCAGCGTAATCTTCAGCCTTGGTGCGATTATCGGGGCCATGATCACTATGTATGCCGCCGTGGCCAATCGTACCAAAGAGATCGGCACACTCAGGGCGCTGGGTTTCAAACGGATGAACATTCTGCTTTCATTCTTGTTGGAGTCGCTGATCATCTCGCTGTTGGGTGGAACGCTCGGCGTTTTCGGCGCTTTCTTTTTGAGATTCGTCCGAGTTTCGACAACCAACTGGGATACCTTCTCGGAAATCGCCTTCAACTTCGAGATTTCAAACGACATCGTTATAGCAGCAATGATATTTTCGCTTGCCATGGGAATCGTCGGAGGCTTCTTGCCGGCCGTGAGAGCCTCACGCATGAAGATAGTAGAGTCCTTCCGCGCCACCTAAAGATCAATCGGGTGGCTAATGAGGAGGGGGGAGGCTCGGCCATCCAGATTGGTCTACTACCCCAGCGATCCGGGGAGATCACAGCACCAGTAGTTAATCGCGGAAACTCAAAAGAATACCAGACTTGTCGATATATTTGAGTAAGCAATAAGAACCGGATCGACAGCACTAATGTACAGCATAGAGAAAACATTTTACGGATTCAGGATCACTCAGGTTGGCCGGTTCGGCATGGACGAGGTTGAACGTTACAAGGCGGATGTCGTGCGCACCCTCGCTCGGCACGATCAACCGTTCTCGCTTGTGTTGGACTCTCGCAGGTTAGTATTGCCAACCCGTGACGTTCTGGAAGTGTTTGCTCAACTGCATGAGATTGTCTGGCGCATGAGTTGTCGGCGGGTGGCTATCATTGTTGAGTCGCCTATCGCAAGAAACATGGCCGAACAGGGCTGCGACAAACCGGAAATGGCCAACCAGGATCGAGTGATCGATGCCAGGAAGTACCCCGATTGGGAATCAAGAGCTGTAGCCTGGCTCGTCGATGGAGTGGAACCGGAATACTTGCCTTCGGCGAAGATAAGTTCGGTATCGCAGTGACCCAGGCCACTCTGGACTCCATTGTCAAACCAAGTTTACCTTTGTGTAGGGTGGTGTAGGGCGACCCCGGCCGACACAGGCAAGCCTGTTCTTCGCGCTTCGCGCCCTCCATATAACCCTCGTTGGAAACTTTACCGGCGCGGAGCGCGCGATAGCGAATTATCACCTCATGCTGAGCGGAGTCAAAGCATGAACGTCCTTCCTTGGTACCCCACCCAGAGCGCTTCGCGCCGGGTGGGATTGAAAACGTTAAGAGCAACCCACCTGTCGCTACGCTTTAGGTGGGGTACCAAGTAGAAGCCGCTTGTGGCCGTCCTCGTCTGCCCAGAATCCACGTGGCGCACGAGGACGTACACCACGCACAATCCCACAATCTCATTAGTTCGTGGCCTCTTGCGACCCGCCTGTCTGCGCAGGTGGCGCCATCGTTGTATTCACGGTCCCATAAGCGGTTGGAAAAAACATCGCCGTGATCTTTGTATGACCCACCGACGAAACCGTGTTGTCTTCTCTGGCGCCACGAAGGTAATAGGTGTGCGATCCGGCTGTGACGGCGTCTACTGCCGTGACACTAAACGGGGACTGGAAACTCCCGTTTGCAGTTCTAAATCCTATTTTGAAGAAAGCGAGATTGGTCTGATCAATGGGGTCTCCCGGACCATTCTTCCCCACGCTTATTCTTGCCCAGCTTTCCGTCACACCTGACGTCGTATGTTCCACTGTAACCTGTCCACTGCCAATCACAAAAACAAACCCGTCGCTGGGCGCTACTATTGTCGTCGAAGTTATAACGGTATCGAAACGAAACCCCACACCTCTGTAGGGGAGTGTCACGAAAACCGCCGAGTCTCCCGACAGACCCGGTTCGTTGAACATCTCCAGCGCGTTGATAGAACTTTCGCCCAGGCGCACAGCGTTGTCACCGTCACCGTTTGGTTTGACCACCATGTTCGTGTCGCCGTTACCGGTGAAAACAAACTCATCGCCGACATCGTCATACATCAATCCCCAGTCAGGGAAACCGGGAGAATGCGCCACGACAGCTCGGGGAGGATTGGTGACGCCTGCATGATATATATACGTCATCGGCGTAGTACCATTGTGGAACCCAAGCGGTCCGGTCATCTCATCGCCAGTGACATTGACATAATCTTCATCGTGATCGTGCGCACCGGTTAGAAAATCTGTTGAATTCATTCCGTCAAGAAGATCGGCGTTGTTGGCGAAGACGGCGTTGTCTGCGTAGCGGGCGCTGTCGGCCTTGTTGGCATGAAATGCATACGGCACCGTTACCAGTTTAACTCGCGGAGTTCCCTCCGGGTTGGCACCGACCTGTATACCCAGATAACGCTCGGTGCCGTTGAACACGGTATCCAATATCGGATTGCCCGATCCCAGCAATACTGAAAACAGACCGTCGACGACATCCACGCTCTGTGTCTCCGTCCACTTGGAGTTTCCATCGGCATCGGCGTCGTAAATAGTAAAGGTAACAGAATACTTGTCATCGGCCACCGGATCACCGACGGCATCGGTCAGTCGACCCTGGTAGTTGATAGCGGTCGGGCTGATAGCAAGGGCTGCAACGGCCAACAAGAAAACAGCAACTCCGCAGATTACGATTGGACGGAACATAGGACTCTCCTTCAAAAAACAAGCACATGATTTTCGTGGCTCTGGCAAGTACATATTCAGGGCAGAATCGCAGTGGAGCACAGCAAGATGGTCTATCTCCACCTACATTGCCCGTGTTGGCAAATATACCTGATTGTCCGGTTTTGTCAAGCCCGCCGTGCCAGTGGCTTTTATTACTCTGCCTTCTAAGATGACACCCACGTCATGCCGAGGGCAGTCGAGGCACGAGCATTCTTTCTTCGGTACCCCACCTAAAGCGAAGCGACAGGTGGGTTTCCCTGTGATCACCAACAATCCCACCCGACGCCAAGCCTCTGGGTGGGGCACCCCGAACATGCCCCTGCCAACCTCATGCACGAGCGGAGTCGAGGCACGAGCATCGGGTGGCCGCCTCATACCTCGTTTGGGGCGGCAGGCAAATCTGTTTTTCGCACTGCGCGCCATTCAGGTGGTGTTGGTCGACCCCGCCCGACACCTGCAGTTCAACTTATCGGTTGTCAGGCAAGTCGCCTGACAGCGCTTGGAAGCTTGCATGGTTCCTCGAAAACCAATTCTTGCCAAATCGACCTAAATGGTCTATGTTGGCCCAGCAGGATGTGTATAACATGCGTATATGTTTTTAGCCAAAACCAAACGAAGAGATATTCAATGACCTTAGTTAAGAGCCAGAAACTCGGCCCCTATGAAATCATCGAGCAAGCCGGCGCCGGTGGGATGGGTGAAGTTTATAAAGCGATCGATACCCGTCTTGAACGAACAGTGGCGGTTAAAGTGCTGCCGTCGACCTTTGCCCTGAATCAGGATGTCAAATCGCGCTTTGAGCGCGAAGCAAAATCCATATCGAGTCTCAACCATCCGTGTATCTGCACGCTCTACGATGTTGGCCAGGAGAACGGCATCGACTACCTGGTGATGGAGTTCATCGAAGGCGAGACGCTCACTGAGCGAATCATGAGAGGTCCCTTGCCGATGAAAGAGCTGCTGGAAATAGCTGTTCAGATCGCCGACGCCCTCGATAAAGCCCACCGCCAGGGACTTGTCCATCGGGATTTGAAACCGGGCAACATTATGCTGACCAAGACAGGCGCCAAACTGTTGGACTTCGGACTGGCTAAACTACAAATAGACGGTTCTGGTCCCGAGGTAAAGAGCATCACTCAAACCACCCCACTGACCGGCGTGGGAACACTCCTGGGGACCATGCAGTACATGGCGCCCGAACAACTCGAAGGTGAGGAAGCCGATGCCCGCTCGGATATTTTTGCCTTCGGTGCAGTTATGTATGAAATGGCTACCGGTAGTCGTGCCTTTTCCGGCGGCTCACAGGCGTCGTTGATTGCCTCTATCTTAAAAGAAGAGCCCCGTTCGGTGTCGGAAGTCCAGCCGATGCTGCCACCAATCTTGGAGCAGACAATCAGCCAGTGCATGGAGAAGGACCCCGACCAGCGCTGGCAAACCGCCGGAGATCTGAAACGCTCGCTCCAGTGGATAGCCGACGGCAAGATGGGTACGAGAACATCAAGCCTCATTCCGCAAAACAGATCGACTCGTGAGACGATCACCATGATCGGCATGATTTTCTTTATCATCGCAACATCGGTGGCCGGTTACCTGTACTGGCAGAAGACCAACGAACCTAAACCGGTCGTCAAGGCGCATCTGCTGGCGCCGGAGGACAACGAGTACGGCGATTTTGCCGGAGGGAGTTTCGCTTTGTCGCCGGACGGTGAGAAGCTCGCCTATAGTGCGTCGGACACGGTAACGAACAAGACTCAGATCTGGGTCAGGCCGCTCAACTCACTGGCCGCCCTGCCGCTGCCCGGTACCGAGAACGCCTTCCTGCCGTTTTGGTCACCGGACAGCAAGTACATCGCGTTCTTCAAGAATGCTAAGTTGAAAAAGATACTGGCTGCCGGCGGACCCACTTTGACTATTTGCAACGCACCTAACGGACGTAGCGGGAGCTGGAATTCAGAAGACGTCATCCTGTTTACGCCGAGCCACATCGGACCTATTCACCGGGTTTCGGCAGCAGGAGGTGAGTCCACACCGGTCACGACTTTGGACAGCAGTTTTGGTGACAAGACCCACCGCTGGGTGCGCTTCCTGCCGGATGGGAATCACTTTCTTTTCTACGCTCGCACCGGTTCCGGCTCCGGGGGTGAGAAGGATGCTATCTGCATCGGCTCGTTGGATTCAGACAGGGTTGATCGCATCATTCATGCCAGTTCAACTCTGGATTATGCCAATGGACATATAATCTACCAACGGGAGTCTTCTCTTATGGCTCATCCGTTCGATGCTGCTTCGCTTGAACTAACTTCAGATGCTTTTCCACTGGTGGAGGATGTGTCATACCTACAGAACTGGAGCCGGTCTATCTTTACCGTCTCGAACAACGGGACACTGGTGTATCGCTCCGGCAAACTGAACATCGGCTCGCAACTGATGCTCTTTGACAGAAACGGTGAAGTGCTGGATACCATAGGTGATCAGCTGGTTCAGTTCTCTCAGCGACTCTCCCCGGACGAACGGTTCATTGCCATTAGCGTCGACGACCAGGCGAACTCCAACGAGGATATCTGGACATTCGACATTGAGCGAGGGATCAAAACACGATTCACTTTCGACTCCACCATGGATGCGATGCCGATTTGGTCTCCTGACGGCGAACAAATTGTATTCCGCTCCGATAGATCAGGCAAGCCAGGCATATTTGTTAAGAATGTCTCCGGACTCGGCGAGATTGAGAAGATTCTGGAGGGTGATAAGGAAGTGTGGCCTTATAGCTGGACGCCGGATGGTCAGAGTATCATCGTAATGAAGGATGTAACCGACAAGGGAACCGATATCTGGGCTGTTCCAGTTGACGGAGAAAAGGAAGCGTTCGCTGCCGTCAGTACTAACTTTGATGAGTGGTACCCTGAAATATCGCCCGACGGTCGATGGCTGGCGTATGTGTCGGATGAAACCGGTAAGGAAGAAATCTATGTGACACCTTTCCCCGGTCCGGGCAGCAAGTGGCAGGTATCTACCAATGAAGGGGATCGTCCGATTTGGCGTGGCGACGGCAAGGAACTGTACTACCTGAACAACAAAGAAGAAATTATGGTCGCAGAGGTCGACGGAAGTACGGCCTCGTTCAGGGTTGGGAAAGTCAACAAGCTGTTTGAGATCAATGGGTCCCGGCCCGGTACCGTTTACGACGTCACCAAAGACGGTCAACGATTCCTGGTGAATCAGAATGTGCAGGCCGTATCGAAATCAAAAGTCGTTCTGGTCCGCAACTGGGATCACAGCCTGGATCACTAAGCATCCCGCCCACCAATTGGAGAGTCTGCTAACAGACTCCTCCAACCACCTCATGGTGAGCGGAGTCGAACCACAGGCAAGCCTGTTCTTCGCGCTTCGCGCCCTCCACTTAAACCTGCTTGAAAACGTCACCGGCGCGGAGCGCAAGAAAGTGATTTATCACCTCATGGTGAGCGGAGTCGAACCACAGGCAAGCCTGTTCTTCGCGCTTCGCGCCCTCCACTTAAACCTGCTTGAAAACGTCACCGGCGCGGAGCGCAAGAAAGTGATTTATCACCTCATGGTGAGCGGAGTCGAACCATGAACGCTTGACCATGCACCCTTCGACTCCGCTCAGGGTGAGGTTTTAGTGAAGCTCAGGAAGACGTAGCACTCGCCATCTGATATAGACAGACCGGGAACGACTCGTTGAGGCTGCCGGTGTGGGCATAAGAGAGACAGCGGCAGGCTCCGTGACAGTTATCGGCATTATCGCAGACCGAGCAGACACCCTCGATCTGATCATGTGGAAACGACTGCATAACCGTCATAGCCGGATCGTGCCAGAGTTCGACCAACGAGCGCCTCTTGACGTTACCGACCACGAATCTATCATACAGCATGGCCGTGCAGGGATAGACATCGCCGTTGGCCTTGATATAGCATGTCGCGACACCGGCGACACATTCGTGAAACCAATAATCCGGCGGTACCGGTCCGAAGCCGGGATCGAAAACCGTCTGGAGACTGTCGTCACTACTCACTTGTTCGATAAAATCATGCAACCGCGACAGGTCCTCTCCAAACTGGAACCGGCGTCTAATGGCGTCGCTTTTGCTTCGCCCCTCGGGCGTGAAGCCACAGAACCTGATCCCGGCCACGCCTTCGCGCTTGGCCAGTTTGACCATCTCAAGTCCGTCATCGAGGTTTTCAGCGCCCAATAGCATGGCAATGTGAGTTTCGATCTCAAGCTCCTTACAAACCCGGATGGCGTTGATGACTTTGAGGAACTCCTCGTCGCTGGTACCCCTGATCCGCCGGCTTCTGGCGGGAGAGGTGCCGTCCAGACTAATCTGGATCATGGCCACCCCTACTTTTTTGAACTCTACAGCCCGCTCATGGTCGAGAAGTACGCCATTGGTGGTGATGCCTGAGTTGATCTGATGTTCTGTCATAGCGTATTCTATCAATTCAGCAAGGTCGGCCCGCAAAAGCGGCTCACCCCCGGTCCATCCGATCATCTTTACGCCCAGTTCGGCGGCGGCGTCGAGGACTCGGCGGCATTCCAGGCTGGTCAGTTCCGCTTCAGTTTGACGTGCTTCGGGGTTGTAGCAGTGAGGACAATGCAGGTTGCAGGAGTTGGTAATCTCCCAACCCAACATCATCGGTTGTCTCGGTTCGGTGTCGGTCATCGCTGGTCACTTTCCAATGCGTTAATCCAATTGTTGCCGAAGGCGTCGGCAGTTGGTGCCGACGCCTTCGTTATAGCCATCACTTAGGTCCCGGCGGCAGAATCAAAAATAGTCTCCGGTAGCAAGGACATGGCTTGCGGGGCGTAATGCCTTTTGGGTTCTCGATCAACTTCATGCAATCACCTCCTTTCGTGCGTCGTAAAGGTATCTTAGAACAAGCATATCCTCAAGGTTATGCTTGAAGGGTGAACAAGCGCCTTTGTCGGCATCGTTGTTCTTCAGTCCGTGGAGAGGACATCCGCCCATGCAGAGCGGGAGGATGTCGCACTTTCGGCATTCGATCATGGCAAAGGGGTCCCAGGCGCGGTACTTTTCAAGGTTGGCTTGTTGTACGCTGTCGATCTGTTCGGTGAAGAGGTTCCCCGTGGATTCGGTAGCCTCTGTGGAGAGTTCCTCCCAGCATCGGAACAACCGGCCGGTGGGAGAGACCACAAAGGAATTCTCTGTCACGGCGCCGCAGTGTCCGCCGGAGAAAACCTCGGGATAATCCACCATCGGTATGCCCATTGCGAAAAGTCTCTGATAGAGTTTTACGAGGTACCGGGAAAACTCCCGGTCGGTGAAACATCGGTCTCTGACCGAAGCACAAGCGGCACCCGAGGCTGTGACCTGGGCAAAGTGAACACCCAACCGGTCGAGTATCGAGCGATCCTTCAGTTCACAGAGAACCTCCACGGCCGTATCGAGATTGTCCCGGTCAATATTGATCCGTACCACGATGTCGAGTGTTTGGCACGATTGAGCGATGTTGTCAACTATGCGGTCGAACGTCCCTCGGCCGTTTTTCAATCGCCGCCGTTGGTCGTGCGTCCGGCGGGGACCGTCGAGTGTCACCTGGGCGGTAGTGATCCCGGCCGCTTTAAGGCGCGCAGCTCGTTCGCGGTCGAGCAGGTAACCGTTGGTAATGATCGAACTCGGCTCGACCGTAACGCCAAGCCGAGCCGCCAGGGCGGAAAAACCGGCTTGCAACCGTTCTATCGTGGGCAGACACAGAGTTGGTTCGCCGCCGAACCAGGTTATCATCAGGCTATCGGCTTTCTCCAGACGGCGTACGGCGAAATCCATCAGTGCCTCTTCGGTCTCGCCGGTCATGCGAAGGGCCGACTGGCTCTCAAAACAATAATCGCAGCCAAAATTGCAGGCCAGCGTGGGTGCGATGGTCAGGGACAGACAATCACCGCCCAGCCGCTCGGAAAGGCTCTGGGATTCGATAGCGGACAGTTCATCGGTGTCGTCATCGACCAGGAAACCGTTCTCAATCAGAGCCGGCCATAACTTCAGGTCGCCGGCAGCCTGCGAAGGCCGGTCGCATGAGAGATACTGTTTGATTTGCGGATAAGATTCGCAGTCGATTTCGGCCAGAGCGCCGTTGGCCCCGTTGAACAACAGAGCCTTCCCATCTTCGATGGCGAAGAGGTGTGCGTACTTAGATGGCTTCATAGACAGGCTATGATGAGAGACAATGAAAACTAGCAGATCGAAACCCGCCATTATATCGCGAATGCGATGGTCGATGTCAAGTGAAAGTCGGGGACCATACATTTCCGGCCGCTTTTCCCCAAGTTACGCAGCCACATAACTTACGACTACCGCTCCTTCCTGAGCCGCTTGTCCCAGCAAAGCCAACCACAAACCACTTGACAGCGTGTCTATGTTGGTCGATATTGGACCCATATAGTCTGTAATAGAAAGCGAGAACCGTTATGCCGGTTCTCTCGGTAGTATTCCTCCTTCAAGTGAGCGAGTTGTTATGAACAGAGTTAACGCATCGAAAAGGGCTTGGTGGCTGGCTGGATTCTTGTTCGTTATCGGCAGTCTGTGGGCAAACGTACCCATCGCGGCTGAGGAATCGGATCAACCCATGATCGGCCAACCGGCGCCATCATTTTCTCTGCTGGACCTGGACGATCAGAGAATCTCCTCCGATGACCTGCGAGGTTCCTATCTGGTCATCCACGTCGCTGCTTCGTGGTGACCGTTCTGTAATGCGGAGGCTCCGCATTTGGAAGCGTTACACCGGAAACATCCCGGCAATGAAGTGCGCGTATTTATCATAGATGTTAATGAAGATAAGTCGGTCGGTGGACCTTGGGCGGCTGGACATGGCCTGACCTTCCCGGTATTGTTGGACACCGATGGTAAGGTGTCGGCAAGTTTCGCGCCCGAAGGGTTATTGCCTGAGTTACCCCGTGACCAGATACCGATAGGCTCCAACCTTTTAATCGATCCTGATGGGAAGATTCAGTTTTATTCACTGCTGGACACGAAGAACTTTGATTCCAAGCTGGTTGCGCTGAGAGCAAAGCTCTATGCGCTTATCGCAGCCGAAAGCCCCAAACTGTCAACCGATGGGGCGCAGGTGGTCACAAAGGCGATCTCTCTGAACAAACCTGAATCCGTTACGCTCAAAAAGGGCGGCGACGCTGTCACCACAATTGTGATTACGGTAAAGGATGGTTTCCACGTGCTGGCCGACGGCGGTACAGAGAAGACACTCATACCGCTTCGAATCGACCTGGCTCCGAATCAGTATGTCACTATTGACGAGTTGACCTATCCTGAAAGCGAACCTTTTGATTTTGTCGGCAGTGACAGTCCGTGGCGAGTTTATTCCGGGGATGTGGCAACGACTCTGAATCTTTCTGTGAGCTCAGGCGCCGGCTCGTGGCAGGGGGCTCTTGAGGGTCAGATTGTTTTTCAAAGTTGCAACGATCGGACTTGTTTTCCGCCCGATTCAATACCGTTGTCGATTCCGATCAGAATTGGTGAATAGGAGTCGGCACGGTCGTGGCGAGGGGGTAAATCCTGTTTGAGGGGCAGGGCGGGTCTGTCTTCGCCTGCGCGCCGCGGCGTGAACCCGCCATCTGTCGATTCCCCCGGAGACAAGCCATCCGCCAAACTTACCAAACAGAAAACAATTCATTGACAAAACGAAATAAAACAGTATAATCATCGGGTTGTGTAACCCCCCGGGCAGCCAAAAAGCTGGTCGGGTTTTTTCTGCGTGATTATTCCCTGAAAGTTTAATCGGTAGATTTGGTGAACCAGGTTACGTCTTGAATGGTTCTGTGCTTGAAAGGTGTATTGATAAATGACAGATATTGCTCACATCCGGAATCTCGCCATTGTCGCCCATATCGACCATGGCAAGACTACCCTGATAGACTCTGTGTTCAAAGCCACTCAGACTTTCCGTGAAAACCAGGAAGTGGCCGAACGGCTCATGGACAACAACGTTCTCGAACGTGAGCGCGGTATTACCATTCGTTCCAAACACTGCACCGTGTCATGGGATGACTACCTGATAAACATCATAGACACGCCCGGTCACGCCGACTTTTCCGGCGAAGTAGAACGCGTACTCTCGATGGTTGACTCGGTTCTCTTGTTGGTCGATGCCAACGAAGGACCGATGCCACAGACCAGGTATGTGCTTATGCGTGCCTTGAAGCTCGGTCTTCGCCCGATTGTCATAGTCAATAAAGTTGACCGTCCCAACTCCCGCCCGGATTATGCCCTGAACAAAACATTCGATCTCTTCATAGAGTTGGGGGCCACCGATGAACAAGCGGCCTTCCCGGTACTGTATGGCTCCGGTTTGGACGGATGGTTTGTCAATGACCTGGACAAAGAAGAGCATAAGGGAATGGGTCCACTCTTTCAGACAATCATTGACGAAGTCCCGCCGCCCCAGGTCAATCATGACGGAGACTTTTTGATGCAGGTGAGTTCTCTTGACTGGAATGACTATATCGGTCAGATCGGTTGCGGAAGGGTTCTTCGGGGCAACCTGAAGAAGGGCGAAGAATTTACTCGCATGGTTACAAAGCTGAACGATCCATTATCGCAGGATAAAGGGTGGGTGTTAGGTTCCTCTTCAAAAGCGAAGGGCATCCACATGTGGATTACTCGCGGCCTGACCCGGGTGGAAACCGATGAGATATCAGCCGGTGATATTGTCTGGATAGCCGGACCGCCGGAGATTGGCATTGGCGATACTTTTACCAAAAACGAAGATACCAACCAAGCACTGGAGCCGCTTGAGATAGAAGAACCTACTCTTTCAATGTTCTTCCTGGTCAACAACGGACCATTCTCGGGCCAGGACGGCACCGCCATTATGCTCCGCCAGTTAAAGGACCGGCTGGAAAGAGAGCTTCGTGTGAATGTCGCCCTTCGAATGGAAGATGTCGGTCGTCCGGACGGTGTAAAGGTTTCCGGACGCGGCGAACTTCACCTGGCTATCTTGATCGAGGAGATGCGACGTGAGGGCCTCGAGTTCTGCATCTCCCGCCCCGAGGTTATCACCCATCTCGATGAAGATGATAATGTTCTGGAGCCCATGGAGACGCTTATCATCGATGTCCCCGAAGAACATCAGGGGATCATCATTGAGAAACTGGCCAAACGAAAAGGCGAATTGACATCGGTTGAAAACGCCGGTACCAAGACTATTCGCATCGAATTTGAAATCCCTACCCGTGGTCTGTTCGGATACCGGTCGGAGTTTTTGACGGATACCCGTGGTCTGGGCGTCATGGCTTCCCGTTTTGTCGGTTACGGACCGTGGCGTGGTGACATAGTGTCACGAAGCAAAGGGTCTGTCATTAGCATGGAAACAGGTACGGCCACCGCCTATGCTCTGGAAGGGTTTCAGGAACGGTCGGTCATCTTTATCGAACCTACAGATAGAGTCTATACCGGTCAGATTGTCGGTGAGAATTCACGCAATATGGATATGACCTGCAACCCGACCAAACGAAAACAATTGACCAATCACCGTGCGTCCAATAAAGACATGGGTGTCAAACTTGATGTCCCCCGCAAGATGACGCTGGAGCAGGCGATGGAGTGGATCAGAGACAGCGAGCTGGTGGAAGTAACTCCAAAGTCTATTCGGATCAGAAAACAGGTTCTGGATTTCGATGAACGAAAGCGCGGCGAGAAAAAACTGCTCGCTTTGGATGAGAGCACCAATGGATTACGCTCAAGACTTTCCGCGTAGAGTCCGGCAGGTATGTCACCGACGTAGAAAACTATCGTTTCAATCGAATCGAGAGACCCGGTAAACTTATTACATTAGAGAGAATCAGTTGAACTTGAACCAAATACTAAACGACACTGCCTTAGCAAGCCGAAACAGAAAAAGTGTCCCAACAACCAGACGATCCAACAGCGGATTCGATAACCTGGGTATAGCACCGAGCTTGATGAAGGCAATCGACCGACTGAACTTTGAACGTCCGACGCCTATTCAAAAGGAATCGATACCGATCGGTATTCGCGGCGACGATATTATAGCCGTCGCCCAAACAGGCTCAGGCAAAACTTTGGCCTTCGGTATTCCGATGTTGCAGCGTTTGTCAAAAAGCAAAAGAGGCACCGGGCTGGTTGTTGTCCCAACCCGCGAATTGGCCTTGCAGGTGGAAGAATCAATCCATGCTGTCAGCGGTTCTGTGAATATTCGTTCGGCGGTTTTAATCGGCGGCGCATCGATGTCGGTCCAACGGAATGTCCTCAAAAAGAACCCACGGGTTATCATAGCCACGCCCGGACGTTTAATGGATCATCTCGAGAAAAAAACCGTGGACCTATCCAGGGTTGAAGTTTTTGTGCTGGATGAAGCAGACCGGATGCTCGATATGGGCTTCATCCCTGACATCAAAAAGATAATGAAGTCGATTCCCGATCAGCGCCAAACAATGTTGTTCTCAGCAACCATGCCGAAAGAAATCGAAGCTATTGCCGAGAAGCTCATGCGGGCTCCGACCCGCATCGAGATTGACCGTTCCGGCGCGACTCCGGCGGAGGTAAGTCATGAGATGTTTATCATTAATAAGCAGGACAAGAGCCGGCTTTTGGCCCTCCAGCTCAAGCAGTGTTCCGGTCCGGTACTGGTCTTTACCAAGACCAAGTGGATGGCCAAGAAACTCACGGCCAAAGTGAATAACATGGGTTTTGCCACGGCCCAGATTCATTCCAATCGAAGCCAGGAGCAAAGGCGTAGCGCCCTGGAGGGTTTTAGACGGGGAAGATATCAGATCCTGATAGCTACTGACATTGCCGCCCGCGGAATCGATGTTTCGGGAATCGAACTGGTGGTCAACTACGATATGCCGGCCAATTCAGAAGATTATGTGCACCGGATCGGTCGCACCGGGCGGGCCGGGAAAACAGGCCACGCTGTTTCTTTTGCGACTGCTGATCAAGAAGGGTCGATCAGAAACATCGAGAGATTCATAAAGACCGAGCTGGCCATATCAGCGCCACCGACACTGCCTTCCGAGATGCGTCTCCCGGCGAAAGCCGATCAACCGGGTTTTGGAAGCGAGCCTTCAAAAGGTGAGAAAAGCTCGAAGCGAGATTCTCAAAAAGACTCCCCATCAGCTCGTCGGAGTTTCAACAAAAGAGGTCCCCGAAAACTCTCGGCGAAGCGGACTGGGTCAAAACAGAAAGAGTCCAAAAGAGAAGATTCGCATCCGGGGGGCTCAAAGCGCAGAGTCTCCACTCCTCAAAGATCACAGCCGGCCAAACTCAACCAAGATGACACCAAAGGTGAAAGCCCTTTCTGGACTAATTTCAAGAAACACCGTCCCGCTCGGAAGAAATCTGCGGGCCAGGGCTCCGGTCGGAAGAATCGGTCCAAGCGCAGATAGAAGGCAAGCCACCCCCTAAGGTTTGATCCCTGTATTCTGAATGCGAAAGCCTGAATTTACGTTGATTAAAGGCCGGTTTTGGAGTACCTTGGTCATTAGGAAATTACTCTTGTGGTAGCGCTCTGGCGCCGCCCGGCCAAACATCGGAGGTATACTGATGAGTATACACATTGTCACACGCACACTGATAGTCCTGGGGGCGGTCGCCCTGCTGTTAGGTGCTCTGTCCTGTTCACAACAAGAGGCGGCCGTTCTCGAAGCGCCGACCTACTATGCGGATACTATTGTCGAACAGGTACGCAATCATGTCAATCAGGGGTATGAGTTTCTGGATTCCGGCAATACCGAAAGTGCCGTGGCCGAGTTTGCCAGGATCAGCGAACTGACAAAGTGCGGTCTGATTCAGGAATATCATACCGCTTGTGTCTACGGTCGAACGGGAGACAAGGACAATGCCTTTGTCTGGTTGGATAAGTTGGTTGCGAACGGTTATGACAAAGCCGAGAATCTGAAGTATGATTCCGATTTGGAATCGCTGCAAGAGGATCCTCGTTTCGATAAAGTATACGAAGACGCCAAAAGTAATGCCGCTACTCTGAGCGCTGCTTTGGCGGCCGGTATGCCCGAATATGCCAAGGCCGAGACGACTTTTACCACGGAAGAAGAATACGAGGCATGGGCTAAATCGCAGAGCGGTCGGATACGCAAACATAGTATGTTCTGGACATCGACCGACTACACCAAAGCAAGGATCGATCTGGCTGCGCGGAAACTCGCTGCCCTGCGCCAACTCAAAGCAGGCGATCCGGAGTATGACTACCTCCTGGAGCGCGTGCGCGAGGCGGCCGCTCTGTCATCCATGTATGAAGCATGGGGACCGGTGACCGATCTGACCATGAAAGAGGTCGGGAATTATAAGGGTCCCAACCAAAGCGAAGTGGATTTTCGCGCCGGCCTGGCTTTATCCATGAAGTATGGCGAGGATGATCCTGAAAGAAACGGAGCCTTTACTCAGGCCAATGCCTATCTGGCCAAAGTCGAGGACGGGACCGACTATTATGGTGCCGCGCAAGCATTGACGGTGGTTAATCAACTGCGCCAACCAGACGCCGACCAGGTGAAGCTTGCAGCCGAGCTCACAATGGTTGCCGACAAGTACATGGATGAAAAGTTCGCCTACCGTGTTATCTCTACCCAGTTCGGGCCCGGAGCTGTCGAGACACTCTGGCCTTTGGCCCTGGATAAACCCGACCTTGTCGATAAGGCGATCTCTCTGGATGACTACAAGGGAAAAGTGGTCCTGATCGATTTCTGGGCGACCTGGTGCGGTCCCTGCCGCGCTGAACTGCCCAACCTGGTGCAGGTGTACAATGACTATCACGATAAGGGACTCGAGATTGTGTCGATATCGCTGGACTATGCTGACCGCGTCGACAAAGAGGCTTACACCAAATGGATCGATGAGCATGATATGAACTGGCGTCACTCTTACGACGGCGAGGGATGGGATACACCCCTGGTCAAAAAGTATTTTGTCAGTTCGATTCCGGCCGCTTTCCTGGTGGGCCCCGATGGTTCGCTGCTCGCGACCGGTGAAGATTGCCGCGGTGCGGCTCTTGCGGAAAGTGTCGAGAAGGCGCTCGGCAGCATTTAGTTCCGAACGTTGCACGTACTGATTATTACGATTCTTACAAAGCGGAGAAGGTGCCAAGCCTTCTCCGCTTTTTTTGTGTCACGTACCGGGCCCGGTCCTATTGGGTAGCCCATCAGCTTGCTGTGGGATTACGGCCGACGTGGCCCGGACGTTCGTCCGGGGTATCAGGACCCTCGGCATCCATTCTTCGTAGGGCAGGTCTCTCTTCTCTTGAAGACCTGCCAATCACGGCGGGTCCACGCCGCGGCGCGCAGGCAAAGACGGACCCACCCTACTTCAGAACTCTCTTCTCGTGAGCGGCAGATGTCCACATCTGCCGTTTATACAGACAACGCGCGCAGCGCGAGAAACAGGCTTGCCTGTGTTGTGCCCACGTGATCTTCAGATCGCGTGGGATTGTGGCTGAGTCTGAAGACTCGACCACCACAACGTACATCTGCCACTTTCGCAGGTCCTGATTTCGACGAAATCGGAATTGTGACCCCGCGATATCCAACCAACCGGTTGCGGACCGCTATCTGAGTGTTATATTGCTGCAACAAAACTGCGGGAGAATGATATGGCAGACGAAGGATTACTGTGCTGGAACTGCGGCCGCGCTACCGGGATCACCGGGCGGGTGATGCGTTCCGATTCGTGCGAAAATTGTCTGGCCGATTTGCGATGTTGTCATGGATGTCGGCACTATGCACCGGGGCGACGGTTTCAATGTATGGAGTCGGTCGAGACGAACGTGGTCAACAAAGAGAAGAACAATTTCTGTGATTTTTTCCAGATGCGCGATGCGGTGAAACGTCCCGGTGGTATCCATCAGGGCCAGGACATGAAAGACGACCGCAAGAAAGGCTTCGACGACTTGTTCAAGGATTAGTTCCATAAAGGGGTTCTTGTGCTTCGCGCATGTCATCCTCGTGCCGTTGTTTCTGTTGGCGCTACGTCGCAAGTTCCGGCGGTGAGGATACTCGGAGTCAAACTTATGTCATGCTGAGCGCAGTCGAAGCATGGGCCAAACCTGCAGTAATTCACCCTTCGACTCCGCTCAGGGTGAGGTTACAAACGCGCGAAGCGCAACAGGGCGATTTATCGCTTCGGTACCCCACCTAAAGCCTTGCGACAGGTGGGTCCCTCTGTGAAAACTTAGGTCCCTCCCGACGCTGCCGCTCTGGGTGGGGCACCAATAAAGTATCACGCCAAGGGCGTGATGTCGAAACCGCAGGGGTGTCGACCTACTTTTGAAGACCGCTCCCCTTCTGTCATTCCGGCGAAGGCCGGAATCCAGTTCTGTATTCCAAGACTGGATACTGGCCTGCGCCAGTATGACGGAGACTCCGAAGATAGATTCCCGCCTACGCGGGAATGACAGATTTGTCTAGTCCTGTTTGGGTTCGCCCAACTCGGCCATCTGCTTCTGGCGTTTGACCAGTTTCCCAAGTGATCCCAAGCGAGGGCGAACAACTTGATAGGCAACAAATGAAAACACGACCAGAATAAGTGTCGCGCGAAACCGTCCGGTCAGGGCAAAATAGATGTAGCCATACAGTGATATCGCCGCCACCAGCAGCGATATCGGACGAGAAGCACGCAATAGACCCATCCTCAAGTCTTCCTGAATCGTGTCCATGCTTTTGATCATCGGTCGGTCGAGCAGTTTGCGACGGTACCACCAGGCCAATCCACCTTGAGCCACTGTCAGCACGGCGAAGACATAGAAGAGTGGATTGGCCGAGTCGCCGATGCGGTTCGGGGGGAAGTGGTTGGTGGCCAGGTAGTGGCATAGATACAGCCCGACGGCCGGCAGGAGAACGTTGACCACCAGTGCGAAGTACAGAGACTTGGCCAGTATGCGGTGCAGATCGACACCGAAGTCATCGGAAAACAAACTCATGGAGCCTCCAGGCGTTGAAGGAGCCGTGTGAACTTTATTCGTGACGGCCAATAGATAATCGACCATGCCGCGCCGATCGGGTAGAACGCCAGCAGCCGCCACAGACCACCTTCAACCAGGAAATTGACGAACCCCAGTATGAAAGTCACGTGAATTACAGCCAGCCTGGTGATGAGCATGGTGTATGCCAGGTGGTCTCGGGACATATCCTTGGTTTTGCCTTTACGATAGGCAGAAATCAGAAGGCGTTCAAACAACGTTATATAGAAAGGCAGTATTACAGCGATTATGAGCAAGATGTAGAACATAATGTCGTTGTGGCCACCGTCTGGAAAGCGGGCGGCGGCGGATTCGCTTTGAAAGAATGCGATCCATAGATACATGCACGGCGCCAGGCCGAGGATGTTTACCGACATTAGAGGTATTAACCACCACCTATTGCCAAGAAGTTTACCCACATCCATCAATTGACCCTCTCCTTATCGTCGCGCAGTTTCTTGAAGAACGATTTCATTAGAGCCGAAACTTCATCCTCTCTGACCCCTGCAACGACTTCCATGCGATGGTTGAATTGGTCTTCGGCAGGGATGTCGATTATTGAACCGCAGGCGCCGAACTTCGGATCGGCTGCGCCGTAGATGATCGTTTTTATTCGTGACAACATCGCCGCCCCGGCGCACATCGGACACGGTTCCAAAGTTGAGATCAGGACACAGTTCTCCAGCCGCCAGTCGCCGAAGTGATTATAAGCAGCCGACAGAGCGATCATCTCGGCGTGGGCGGACGCATCATGAAGCTGTCGAGTTCGGTTGTGGCCGCGTCCGATAACACGATCTTCGAAGACAACCAGGGCGCCTACCGGAATCTCACCGGCCTCGAAAGCAAGTGATGCTTCATGCAAGGCCATTTCCATGAACTGCTGTTGCCTGAGTTGATCCATGCAGGCAATATAGACGGCGGTGGTCAGGCCGACAATTCTTTTTTGCTCGGGCCGCGTACCACAGGCGGATGCACAGACGTTTTAGTCGACAATAGCCAACCTGGCCTTGACAGATGTAGATAATTCGGTAGTTTATAGACAAAGTCGCAACGGTCAAACCAGTCGACAGAGTAGGTCAACGTGAAAACACAATCAAAACTCCTCGTGCTCATGGGATTGATCTGTATGGTCGGAACGGTTGCATCAAAGCCACCAGAGAAGTCCGATCCCATTCTACAGAGTGCACTGAGAGACAGCCGAACCATTGACGATGACACGTATATCGACGCCAATAAGGTCTTGATGTTTGTTACCAACCACGGCAACTTCGGCCGTGACCTGGCCGGCGTCTTCGATCTTTATGCAGGCACATTCTATCCTTACTCGACTATCCAGGATATCCATAGCGGGTTGCGCAATGACTTCCTGATTTACGCCGCGGGGCTTTGGGTCGGCGGCAAGGTCAATGGACAAACACGAGTTGCCATCAGCGAATACATTGACGAGTACGTCCCCGGACCAATGGCCGGAGGTACCTTTCAGCCGGATGATCCGGCCTTCAGGGTGTACAAGCTGTACCGCGACAGTCTTGGGGACAACCCTAATGACGACTTTCTGAACTGGCCCGTCGATCAGGGTGCTCCGGTGGATAGTGCGGGCAGTCCTCTCATGAAAGGTGATCAGATGTTGTGGGCGGTGTTCAATGACGCCGATCCGTCCCAACACACCCACGATGCCGGACAGACGGTCCCCCTTGGCCTGGAGGTCCAGATGACCTGTTGGGCGGTCGATGAACCGGGGGAGATTGTCACACCGACAAAGGACCGATGGTCGGCTGTCCATACTGCCGGGAGTTCGCCGGGCAGTGTGGATGTGGCTATAACTGACTATGGAGCACTGACCGGAGATAGTCTCCTGGTGGTATTCGAGCCGGACGACACTCTTGGGTCAACCTGGAGTCTTATCGATGCTGTGTCGGGTGCGGTGATTCTTCACAATCAAACCGACCAAAATGGCACATCGGTGCCGACGCCGGTCGGCATGAGCATAGCCGTCAATGGTGGTCCGCTCGGCGTAGGCGGGTGGGTAATCCCTAACGGTATTCGTCGATTCACCTGGGCTGGTGGAGCCGGGAATCTTGGTTGGGAGGGATTAAATGGAGCCCTGGGTTGGGGCGGTCCCGGTGATACCCATGGCTTCGGTCTCAACGATCCGGTCCCATACTATGATCTTCCGACAGTGCTTTTGAAACTGGCTCCGACCGACGCCGAGGGTAACGTCGACCCGTCGCACCCCGATCTGTCTTTCGCCTATCGGTATGGACGCGGCTTCTCTTCTCCACCGGCCCAACCCGAATTCGCTCCGTACATCATTAACACCGCCAACGGCGGCTACACATTCCAGGATTTTGTCAAGAGTATGCCGATTTCGGCTTGGAATGTCGATGTTGACCCACCTCAGCGCTTGACTTTGGGTTATCTCGAAAACAACGCCGAATTCGGAATGGTGGACGGCGAATATTGGCCGCCGTACTTTGACGATGCGGACAATACAGCCGGTGACGGTCCGCGCGAATGGCTGTGGGTCTATCTTGATGACTACAGCGAAACAGCCAACCCTGCATTTCAAGGGGATGCAATTGAGGATTCCATGCCGATCATGTACTGGGCTACCTGGGCACGTCGCATGGACGAAGGCTGGAATGATGAGGATGAATTCCTGATCATCCCTCGGCATGAGTACAGCAACACGCCGATGGACACTTTCTCTTTGGTGGCCGCCGCACCTGACACCCTGACTTGCGGTGGCGAGGGATTGTCGATCTACATGGAATACAAGCTGTACAACAAAGGCGGCAACGACATCGAAGACTGCTATCTGTCGATTTGGTCGGACCCGGACCTGGGCGACGCCGGCGACGATTTGGTTGGTTGCGACACTCTAAGTAATCTGTTCTTCTGCTACAACAACGACAACGACGACGCCGGTTATTACCTGGATAAACCACCGGCTGTCGGCTTCAAAATACTTGCCGGGCCATTAGTTCCGGCGGCCGGATCGACAGCTGTTTTCGGAGATACCTGGTGGCCGGACTATCACAACCTGGGGCTGACATCGTTCATCAATTTGTTTGGCGGCACCGACCCCAACAATCCCCCGGAAGCCTATAACTATTTGCAGGGACTGGACAGATTCGGCGACCCTCTGCCCAACGGCACTCGGTACATGGTCCCCGGTGATCCAGTCACGGGAACAGGTGATTTGGATCACTATCCGTCTGATCGCAGGATGCTGGGGAGCACAGGACCGTTTGATTTCCCAGCCAACGATAGTCAGTACTTCCTGATAAAGCTCGCAGTCGGACAGGGAGAGGACCGGCTGGCTTCGATCACGAACATGAAAGAGAATCTGAACGCACCTTCGACTTGCTGCCTGTTGCGCGGGGATATCAACCATGTTGACTCGCCGCCGATCGACATCAGCGATATAATATACCTGGTTAGTTACTTGTTTATCGAAGGTCCGCCACCGGTCTGCCACGTCGAGGGTGATGTAAATGGTGACGGCAATCCGCTGCTTGATATCTCGGACCTGGTGTACTTGATCGATTATGCTTTCAGGGGCGGTCCGACACCACCACCCTGCCCATAGGGGCTTGTTGACAAACCCTGATTACGTTGTGTCGGGTCCTGAACGCGCCAAAGGCGTGGTTGTGACCCGACACGCAACTGCTTGTCAGACATGGGCGGCGGGTCACACGGATTCGCCGGCGTCCGCCGCGGCGGACAGGACCCACCGCAACGGGCAAAAGGCACTTTTTCAACACTCCCATAGGTGGAGAACCGCGAAGGCGCGCTCCATACTCATCATCACGGGCTTTGTCGGGGGGCGGGCTCGAATGAAATTTCCGAGCTACGCCCAGCGCGTGACTTGCGATTACGAATTGGGTGCCTGGACCGAGTACGCGGCGTTCAAAGACAGGCTCGCCTGCGAGAATTCGCTTGGCCGTCCGATCATATTATATTATCGTTAGTCCGCTCCGGGTGTGGGTAGAAGCCTGCTCGGACCGGGACGAAAGACATTTATGTCTTGGGGCAGTAGCTCAGTTGGGAGAGCGCCACGTTCGCAACGTGGAGGTCGTGGGTTCGATCCCCATCTGCTCCATTTGAAATAAGACTGAGACCCGGACCAAGGTCCGGGCCACCTTATTGTCTGTTTTGTGTCGCCAGATGCCGCGCGTTGCGGTGTCGGTGCTGTCAGGCGACTCGCCTGACAGCCGGTGGGTTTGACGGCAGGTGTCGGGCGGGGTCGCCCAACACCACCCCGCGATCCAGGGGTTTATCAACAAGCCCCATGGTCCGGGCCACCCTATTGTCTGTCATTCCCGCGCAGGCGGGAATCCACTCTTCGTAGGTCGATACCCCTGCGGTTTCGACATCGGTGTCGAGTGACCTATCCCGTCTCCAGCGGGACTGTGGGAATCGTCGGGACCACTAGGGTCCTGACCAACTGGTTTTCGATTCTGGCGGCTTTTGCGGCCGTCATTTTTTGGCTCTTTGACAGCAAGACAAGCTTGCTTTTTGCGCTTCGCACCTCTTGAGTGATCGACTCGACGAACAGTTGAGCGCAAAAGGCAATTGGGTTATCTAGTATCTGCGAAAACTCGCAGGCGCGCGCCGCGAAAAAAGCCATTTATGGCCGCGAAGCGCGAGAAAGCGATTTATCGCCGCGCCGAAGGCGCAAGAACTGATTTATCAGTGTGTGCTAGATGGGGAGTTAGCGGTGCCCTGTAACCCGGAACCCGCTATACCGGGATTGAATTCCCACCCGAGGGTTATGCGACCGATTGTATTCGATGCTTAAGTGGTGTTGATGGTCGGGTCCTGTACAACAAGAGCCTATGAACCCGGTCAGGACCGGAAGGTAGCAGCCGTAAGTAGTTACTGTTGTGTGTTGCAGGGTCACCCGATCTGAGCTAACTGGGCGGAGGATCTTTTGGTTAGCGATTCGGAGGTGGGTGCACAAAAACCAGACCCCCTGATTTGATTCAGGGGGTTTTGTTGTGGGCGGATTCTCTGCGGCTATTGCTGCAACAACAGCACGATATTTGAGAAGACCTGCTTAAACAGTTCGAACAACTCCTTGCCTTGTTCGTTGTTAAGACTCAGCGCAATAGTTATCGATACGAGAGTTGAAAAAGCAAGGCTCCGCCAGTTGATACGGTTGAGCAGTCCAACCTGCTCAGCTAGATAATCAAGCCGATCATCGACCAGCGAAATATGCTCATCTGTAGTCTCGAACCTATCGATAACGAGTTGCCTGAACTCCTTAATGGCCATTCGCAGTTGTACTTGCTCTGGTTGCGTGAAAGGCTCGCGGTCGTCACTTCCAACGGGTTCATCGGAAACGACAGGTGTCTGTGATTGGATTTGTGCCCAGAGGTCAGGTTCCTGAAGTTCATCAATATATCGCTTTACATGGTCTATCATCCACTTCTTGAATACTGAATATGCCGTGTCAATTGATCCGCCATTTGTCGGATTCCAAGCACCCTCACGGAAGTCCGGAACGAAGCGAGTGTAATTCCACTGATAAGAGTCGAAGCTATGTCCCATTCTTGCGATTGCGAATTCAAAGGGTGTCGCCTTGTATCCAAGAATGAAGCAGTGTCTGGGGCCTATCTTGCGTTCCTCCGTTTCGAACCTGCCCAGATCTAATGGTCCGGAATTGATGACCTCAATGAACCCATTCCTGTGCTTCCTCAACATTCCAATGGCTGGCTTGTCGTCACTCATGCAATAGTCCTCGCAGGTCCCTTGTCACGTTATGCCTTCGCTATTGGTCGTGAAAATAGCCGCTCCTCTCCGTATTGTCAAGCAAGCCTGCAACGCGCGAAGCGCAAGAAACACGGCTTGACCGTATGTCATGCCGTGCGGAGTCGAGGTATGAGCACAAACGGCAGATGTGGACATCTGCCGCCCACAGAACAGAATCGGCGGGTCCACGCCGTGGCGTGCAGGCGAAGACGGACCCACCCTACTAACTAAAACAACAAATCCTTACCGTAGACAAGCCCCATGAGTAACAATAGTACGCCCAGCACGATGTTGAACCGACGCGTGGAATGTTTGCGTCCCAGTCGAGCGCCGAAGTAATTGCTGGCCATGTATGCAAGCAGTCCCACCAACATAGCCGGCCAGACAATGTCGCCGTGCGCCTGATACTTGATCACCGACCCAACACTCAACGGCGGAAGCAAAATACCCAGCGAGATAGCGCGGGCGTCGTCTTTGTTCACTCCGAACAACCAGATCATCACCGGCACCATCAAAACACCGGCGCCAATACCAAAGAACCCGCCGGCCACACCGACCACGATTCCAAGCAGCGTCATCGAAAACCTGTTCAACCGAATACGTCCGTCCGGCGTGCCCACACCCGCTGTTGACAAACCGTTCACCAGTTCCATGGCCACCGATCTCACCCCCAGGATCAGCAAGAAGGCAGCGAAAGCCAACCGTAGAGTCTCATGCGACAAGCCATACGCCAACAGTGCGCCCGGATACGAGAAGATGGCGTATGTGAGAAGGCCAATCGTGATGAACACTAAGTTGCACCGCACCCGGTCCCACATTACGATCACGGCGGGCAGACTCAACGGTCCCAACATAATTGCTGCCACCGTCCCCTGCGCCATGTGCTGTGTGTAACCCAAAAAGTATCCATACACAAACACCAGAACGGGTGCGGCGCCGATACCTGAGTATCCACCCAGAAAACCAACCACGATCCCTCCGGCCGTGACCAACAACAGTTCATCAAGTGACAAGCAGGTTCCTTATCCGTTTGAATCTCAAGTCTGTATACAAATTAGCTTCATCCGGCTCTCGGTCAAGGTTGGACTGGCTGACATTTGAGTAGCGACATTTGAGTGGCCGGTGATCTGGATATCTTATGCAAAAATGTTTAGACCTGAGAGCATCCGGTTACGTCCATAAAAGTGTATGGAGTTTTTGACGAAAACAAGACGACGCCGTTTGATTCGACGAATCGCTCCGTGGTTAACGTCGGCAGTGCTGATCTGTCTCGCCTGTCGCGACAGTTCGCAGCAGCCTGGTCCGGGCACTCTCAGGCACGAGTTTCTCGGTGAGGGGGAGTATCTGGGTGAGTACTGGCCGACCGACGGATGGCGTGAGTGTCGTCCGGAGGAAGTCGGCATGAATTCTGCGGCGCTACTTCTGGTTCATGCCTACGCCGCAGACCCTGAGTTCAATACCGAGGGACTGGTGATTGTTAAGGAGGGTTACATAGTAGGTGAAGGATACTTCAGAGATTTCAGCATTGACGACCGTCACTACAGCTACTCGGTAGCCAAGAGTTTTACCTCGGCCGTGGTCGGGATGGCCATTGACAATGGATTCATCACCGGGATCGATGAAAAGGTTTTTCAATACTACCCGCAGTGGCAACTGCCGAACACTGATCCGCGCAAACAGCAGATTACCATTCGGCATCTCTTAACCATGATGTCGGGGATCGAATGGAACGAGGACGACTACTACTCGGACCCATCCCAAAACGATGCTTTCATCATGCATCGCCGGTCGGACATGAATCAGTATGTGCTGGACAAGCCGATGAAAGATACGCCGGGTGAAGTGTGGTATTATTCGACGGGCAACTCTCAACTTCTGTCCGGAGTGGTCCAGGGCGCTACCGACCAGACTGTGTACGAATACGCCCGGCCAAATTTGCTTGAACCTTTGGGGATCGAGGAGATCGGCTGGGACCACGATGCCACCGGACAAACCCACACCGGCTCGGGTGTCCGGGCAACAGTGCGTGAGTTTGCCAAGTTCGGGTATCTTTATCTCAACAAAGGGCGCTGGGACAAAGTGCAGATTGTCTCGGCCCAATGGGTCAATGAGTCGGTGCAACCGATCTCGAACGATTTGAGTCACTACGGATATCATTGGTGGCTCAAACCGGTCTTGTCCGAGCATCAGAATTCAATCGTACCCGACAGCACTTTCATCGCCTGGGGGATTTACACGCAACAGATCATTGTCATACCCGAAGAGAGAATGGTCATCGTGCGTGTCGGCAACGATCCGACCACCGGACGGAATGACTGGAGTACTACGACCTTTCTCACCAAAGTTATGGAATCGGTAATCGACCGATAAACAGGCAAGCCTGTTTCTTGCGCTGCGCGGTGATATGTCAGCCATAAATGGCTCTCTTGCGCTGCCCGCCCGGACCGTCATTGCGAGGTGCGTCTTACGCGCCGCGGCAATCTCACAGATATTGTCCTGCCGGACCTTGATCCGGCAACCAGGCGATAAATTGCTACTACGCGCGTAGCTCGGCAAGAGTCATTCCTACAAAAGCAGAAATCCAGGCAGGTGAGCATAGCCTGGATTCTGGCCTTCGCCAGAATGACAGAACCGTAGGGCGTCGGGTGGCCGCCTCAAACCTTGTTTGGGGCGGGTTCACCCTTCGACTCCGCTCAGTGTGACACGGTCAAGCCGTGTTTTTGTGGCTTCGCCACGTGGTACCTGAGCGTGGACTTGCACGAAAGAGCGATTTATCGCCGCGAAGCGCAAAAGCCATTTATGGCCTCGATGCCCGGCTGAGAAGTTTCAGTTTATGACGCTGACGACGATTCGTCTCTTTCGGAATTTGTTCGCGGTACTCACCAAAACGGAGGGCGACCTTGCGCGCTTTTTCTTGCATGCCCAATTCATCAAAGCAGAGGTAGAGTTGATGGTCGCACTCGATCAGGTTGTAGTAGTTCCCAACGTCTCGTTCGAGTCTGCCGCGTATATCTGTGTAGACTTCGACCGCCCGGCCGTATCGCTTCATCCGAAAATGAGTTTCAGCCAACGGCCACAGGAACAACTTGCCTTTAGGAAACTGTCGGGTCATTTGCTCGGTGAGGACCAGCGCAGAATCGTACTGATTGCTGTCCAGCCATATCCATATAAGCGAATTGCGAGCAGCCTCACACGAGATCGATGATGAATCGGCTGCCAGACGCAGTTCGTCTATGCCGCGCTCCGTCTCGTCTTTCAGAATTCGCAGTCGTCTCAGCAATCCCCCTTTGGCTGACTTCCAGTAATGATACAGACCGAGGCCCAAGCACAGATCATAACAACCGCTGTCGAGCTTCCAACCTTGTTCGTACTGGGAACGGGCATCAAAGCCCAAACGCAAGGCCCGAAACTTGGACCCGAATTTGGACTCCCACATGGCACGGTAGGAGCGGACATGTCCGCGAAAAAAGCTCATCCACGCAGCGCTGTTGGTGTTGCAGGTATCCATAATCTGTGCGGCCAGTTGGTCAGTCATATCCAACCAGGCAAACAACGAATCGCGCGGTTCGGCCTGTTCCTGATCAAACATTCTCCCCAGCAAGGTTGCTGCAAGACAGAACGGACCCAGCGGATCGCCGGGGTATAGATCGAGCATTTGCCGACCCATAGAATCAGCCGCCATGAAATTGTCGTTGTAGATTGCATGCTGCACTTGAACGGCCAGACTCTTCTTGTGGTTGTCGAGATAGCTATCGGCCGCACTCACCGAGGGCACCGACACAAGGAACAACAGTATTGAAAGAGAATACGAGATAGCACGGCTACGATTAACGGTTGGCCTGACCTCACCCTGAGCCGAGTCCAAGAGTGGTTTTCGGAAGAGATTGCTGCGCCGGCTTTGGTCGCTTGCGGTGACAGTGCCTGAGACGTCCGACCAGGTCGCCCCACACCAGCCCCGAATCAGACCCCGAAGCCACGGTGTCGGGCACAAAAAAACCGGGAAGAAACTCATCCCGGTCAGGTTAGTTTTGGTCGGCGGTCAGGGCAACAATAACTTAGTAAGAACCATTTCCTCGACCGGCGTGAAATCGAAAAGATCGAGACCCTCCCGCTCGGAAGCGGCTATTATCACAGCATTGCCAACTTGATGAAAAAGCAGACGGCAGTCGTGGCAAGTGTGATCGAAGAACACGGTACCATCGCGTGTTACCGCGGCATCGGACAGATCGTCCGGAATAGTAAACTCGCTACTGGGGGCGGCGAACACCGAGACCGATTGCTCACCATTATGAAAGACAAAGTGAGCCATCTGAACACCATCAAAATCCTCGGTGAAGTTGGAGATCAACTGAAAGCCCAACTCCTTACCCAGGCTGGAAAAGTCAAGGCCGAGGTAGCTGCCATCAGGCACAATACCGGGCTGAAAGTCCGGCTCCAGAACCTGATAATGTGAGGCCTCAAACGGTACATACAGATTCACGTGCCGATAGTAATCAGAAGCCAGCGACACGGCGCCGATAACGATTACAACTGAAGCCACGGCAACCATCGTTTTGGCAATCAAACTGTAAGAGCGCGGTGGCGCACCGGGTACACTCTCTTTGTCGATGGCGTCAAGTTGCATTATGACTTTGGCTTTGAGGCCTTCGATGTTTCCCTCGGCACCGTTGTTTTTCAGGCGTTCGGCGATCAAATCATGAACGCTTGTTTCCAGGCGGTAGATCTTTAAACAATCACGACAGCTATTGACATGCCGCTGGACTTCGGCGGCATCAATTTCGTTAGCCTCTTTGTCGATTATGTCATAAAGAAGGTCCAGAGCTTCCTGGCAATTCATTATGCTTTTTCCTTGATGTACCCATTCTTCACAGCATAGTCAAAAAGTTGCTTTTGCAGTATCTTTCGTCCTCGATGGAGCCTGCTTTTAACCGTGCCGAGTTGGAGGTCGGCGATAGCAGCAATCTCCTGATAGGAAAAGCCCTCAAGGAACGATAGGACAGCGACCATTCTGAAGTCATCGGGAAGGTTTTCAATTGCTTTCTTAACATCGTCGTCAAATATCTTTGAGAATAGAGCCTGTTCGGGATTATCACTCTGTTCGAATCCGGCCAACTGCCCATAAAGGTAGTTTTCATCTATATCGTCAATATTGGCCGCCATTGGAGAGCGGGACTTGGAGCGATACTGGTTGATAAAGATATTGGTCATGATCTTGAACAACCAGGCTCGACAATTGGAGCCCGTCTCGAATTTATCCCAGAACCGGTACGCCTTGGCAAATGCTTCCTGTACAAGATCCTCGGCATCGCTTTGATTCTTTGCCAGTCGCAAAGCCGTACGATACAGAGCATCCATGTGAGGCACCGCCTCGGCCTCAAACTCCTTTCTTTTGGCAGCATCCTTCTTCCGGTCGGCCATCAGTCCCCCCCTTGAACACAGCAAGAACCGGCGATGCTATCGGTTTTTCTAATCATCTAAACATAATCCCCGGTCCTAAAGTTCCCGCTGGCAGCACCTTAAACCGAATAGCCATATTTCTATAACCGGCTATAGGCTCCATATTTAACAATGCGGCGCTGGGTTTTCATGGTCCATGTTAGAATAATACGTAACCAAATTCAGACTGACAAGCGATTTTGTGGGGGGGAGGGGGAACCCGTTAGGGCATTGGTATACGGTGGAAAGTAAGAAAGCATGAGATTTTGTTGACAATACAGTTGGCAAAAAAGTAATTGACAGTGATAAGTGATTGTGCATGGAGTTGACAAGCCATATCTTATCAGACGGACAGGAGTACTGGCGCATAGGAGTAGGATCATGATAGACAAGAGACTGGCGGGGATATATCTGCTCATGGAGGAATTGGGCGGATTCGGGATTGATGACCTCGAAGATAGAGTATTCGTACAGAAAGCGATTTATCTGTTGCAAGTGCTTGGAATTGATCTGAGATATCGTTTTTCCTGGTATCTGAGAGGGCCATACTCAACTCATTTGACTCAGTCAGTTTTTGAGTTAACCAGTAACAAATCTATGCAAGACGAAGCCAAGAAACTTACAATTCGACCGGAGGTTAGGCCAGCCATAAACAAGCTGAAAAAACTCATGGAGGCGAAGCCAGAATCGTTGACGCCGTCTTCGTGGCTGGAATTGCTTGGTTCAATCCACTATTTGAAACATATTTCAAAGGCCATAGCTAGCAAGGATGTTGCTGGTGCTATTCTTGGAAGGGCTGGCAAAGATTGGTTTAGCGACGAGGAGGCAGTTGCTGCGTGGGATCAACTGGACAGCGTTGGGCTAATCGGGAATATTAAACTTCCTCTATAGAATCCGCGGTGGGGCATGGACTTTAACGCAAAGACCATTTGTGATAGTGTTCACGGGTCGATAGGCATATCTGAACTCGAGCAGCGGATAATTAACACTCGCACTTTCCAGCGACTCAAGAAGATCAAGCAGTTGGGGCTTGCGTCCTTGGTCTTTCCTGGTGCAGAACACTCACGCTTTGCCCATTCTATTGGCGCCATGCACATTATGTCGCGGATGGTTGACGGTCTCAGAGCAGCCAAATGCCCACATGTGTCTGGTGAAAACGGTGACGAGATCAAGCAGAAGCTGAGACTTGCTGCACTATTGCACGATATAGGGCACTATCCTCTGGCCCATTTGGGGGAGCAAGCTTTTCAATGGGTTGATTACATTAAGAGAGTAGAAGGAGTAACAGAAGGCGAGGAGTTGGAGGATCGCAGAAGCCTACTGCAGCGAGCAGCCGAAAGTCCAAAGAGTCAGGCTGCAAAGCATGAACGACTTGGAGAAAAGATCCTCACGCACTCGGAGTCTGAGCTCAGACGGCTGATTGCAGAGGCTGGATTCGAACCCGCGGAAATAGCTCGGATAATTAATGCCGAAGACAAGGATAATCCTTTTCACATTCAGTTAATGAGCAGTACGCTTGACTGCGACAGAGTAGACTTCCTCTTGAGAGACTCTTTGGCCTCTGGTACGAGTTTTGGCCAGGTGGACATCAATTATATTATTGCGAACATCTACTGGGATTCAGAGTCTCAACGCGTCTGCTTCAAATCAAAGGCCAAGAACGCTATTGAGCACTTTATCATGTCGAGGTACTTCTCTTACAACTTGACTTACCACAAGACGGTAATGGGCTTTGAACTCATGGCCAAAACACTGTTTTTCATGATGATGTCCGACGACTCCTTCCCAAAAGACTCCTACGGGGGAATCGCTACATCACTCGCGGAAGTAGATGATCGAATTGGGAGTGACCCGGAGTTTCTTGCGAATTTCACAGATGAGTACTTTTGGTACTACTTGGAAAAATCAGGAGAACTTGGTTTTGGAGATGACCTGTTCAAAAGACTAAGAAGGCATCTGCTGCACAGAGAACCCCTACGACCTCTCTGGGAAGAGAGGTTGGTGGCAGACCTGAGCAACGACGAGATAAGTTCTCCCTTTAAATACGTGTCCGAGAAACTCTTGGACGACCTTCGGTCAAGACAAGATTGTCAGGACTCTCTAGACAAAGCCGGACTCAATGTCGATGATGTTGTCGTACTCTCAAAACAGATCGACTTCGAGGGTGTCACGTACTCCCGGCCATACTATAAGAAGCCACCTAATGCCGAAGATCTTTACAAACTGGTGAAGATCCACTCGAGTGAGAAAACCGGTGACCTAATTCAAGATCCCGGCTCTATCATCCGTGTTCTAAGCAATTACCAACAACGCATAGCTAGAGTGTATGCTCTTGTACCCAAAGACAGCAAGGAGGAACGAGCTCTTAGAGACATAATCAGGGATCGAGTAGAAGACAACTGACTCACCAGATTCCCCATCCCCCCTACACATCCCACGAATCACGTTTGGAAAAATAGAGGACCTCTTTCATGGTCGTGTAGCCATGTTTCTGAAAGAGGCTGATCGAAGGACTATTGACGTCTTCGATCAAAGCGGCAATGATATCCGCCCCACGCGCTCTGAGGAACTGTTCCAACGCTTTGATAATCTCCCCGCCGAAGCCCTCGCCGCGACGGTCCGGATCGACCGCCACACGATTGATCCATCCCTTGCGACCATCGAATGTCGCCAGCCCGACCGCCAGCATCCGATCGTTTTCAAACAGCCCGAAAAAAGCAGTGTCTTCCCGGGCGATTTCGATCGCTATCCGGTCCCGATGGTCTCGTCCCTGTGGTCGGTACGGCAGTCCGGCATCAGCCCAGACACGGATGATGTCGTGGTAGTCGTCAGCGGTCAGTCTTCTCAGTTCGCGGTCCATATTTCTCCTCTAAGATATCCTGCAACCAAGCCATGGAGAACTCCGATGCACAGGGCTGGTCATTCCAGTGTTCGCAGCCGGAGAAGTTCAGCAGTACGCCGCGCGCCGGGATACCTACTTCTGCAGCCGTGCGCATGCCGGTGGCCAGCATCTTGATACAGGCCACGCCGATGACGCCGATTTCACCCATCGTCTCCTGATAGTGTTCGAGTTGTTGGGTCAGTTTCCGTTTGGAAAAGATAACCTTGCATCGGTATCGTGCGGCCAATTCGGTGATACCGAAAGCCTGACAAGTTTGGACGCATCGTTTGCAGACATCGCCGTAGGGGGTGTCGACTTTTTCGCAGTTGGGATTGTGCAAAGTCAGACAATCGGGCATGACGATCAGTGTTTTCTTTGCGTTGTTAAAAGCTTGGCGGTCCCGCTTGTCCTGAACGCTGAAGGCCAGCAATTCCATCAGATAGGTTGCTTTGTCGGTGCTGCGCAAGGATTCACCGTGGTCGTTGTTTTGTGCCTTCTCGACATAGGCGTCGATCCTGTTGAACTCTTTGGTGAAAAACTCGAATCCCTCAGAAAGAACCTGCCGGGTAAAATCGTCGAGTCGTGCACGGAAATCTTGGCCAAGATGATAGGTGGGAATGTGTCTTTCCATGAGGCCAATATAGCCGATTTGCGCGCGGGCAAAATCTATTTTTCGATTCGCTGTGACAACTGTTCCAAACGTCGTAACCCGGACTGAGCGCGCGAAGAACCGGGGTGTAAATTGAGCGCCGTGTGGTAACTCAGTTCGGCCCGCGAGAGGTCCCCTTGTTGTTCCCAAAGTTCACCCAAGGCCAGGTAGATCAAAGCGCGTTCCCGGCTTTCTTCCGGGGCGCAAGTCAGGGCCGTGTGCAAGGCAGCCACGGCAGCGGTTTTATCGGACTGTTTGCGGTAAATCAGCCCCAGGAAATAGTGAGCTTGCCAGTGGGCTGCGTCCATTTCGACCGCCCGCCGGAAATGGGCGGTGGCCGCTTCAAGCTTGTCGGCGCGGTAGAGACTCAAACCATCGCTGAATGACCGTTCAGAAGCAGGCGACACCGACGTGACTGGCGAGCGATCCTCGATCAGTTTGGCCCGGGTGACTGTCATCTGTTTGCCACAACCGGAGAGGATTGTCGCGATAAGCAGCAGGCCTGAAATTGTCACGAATCTGGTCAAGCCGATCTCCTGTCAGACTGGATTATTGACTATCTTTCATTTTATCGGCCGATTTGGCGGCTGGCTCCATGGGGCTGTAAATCAGCCCGGTAGGACGGAATCCACCCTTCGACTGCGCTCAGGGTGACAGGGTGAAAACTCCGCTTGAGGTACCAAAGTAGGACGGCGGGCAAGCCCTGTCTTCAATCAAAAAACCGTAGGTCGAAACCCCTGCGGTTTCGACATCCCGCGCCAAGCGGGATTCTCTTGCCGTGGCCGGGTGGCCCCAAGCCCTGTTTGGATCGGGGGATTCACCCGATGATGAATCACCCCCAAAGCGACTTTGAGGGTGCCACCCACCGCCTTCGCCGGCCATAAATGGCGTTCATGCCCTGCGGGCCAGGGTTTTCGACCTACCGTAGCTTTGTTACCCATCTGCCCGGTCTAAAGTGTAACCTATGTACCCGGTTCATACCAGGGCGGGGTGTGTTCTTTAGTGTTCAGCAGGGTCCTGGCTTCACCGCAGGTGACGGTGTGACCCTGCTGGTGGCTGGCGCGCTGGGTCTCACCCGCCTACGGCGAGAAGGACCCAGCGCAACCTGGTACGACCGGCCCTTATTGACTTCGTGGTTCCCGGACGTATATTGGCGCCATGATTCTGGTGATCGACATCGGTAACAGCAATATCGTCATCGGCCTCTACGCAGGCGAAAAGCTGGAGGGCAGCATACGCCTGACCACCCGCGACAGTCTGACCTCCGATGAAGCCGGTCTGCTGGTCACCGGTTTTCTCAGCCGCAAAGAGTTCGATCCCGACAAATTCGACCAGGTGGTGATCGGTTCGGTTGTCCCGCATTTGACCTCTGCGTTTGAAGAAACGGTACGCAAGTACCTCGGTTGCGACCCAGTGGTGGTCTCAGCCGACTTGAATCTGCCGGTCACAATCGATATCGATCGCCCGCACCAAGCCGGCGCCGATCGGATAGCCAATGCTGCGGCTGGTTTCACTCGCTGGGGCGGGCCGCTGATCGTGGTCGATTTTGGGACGGCCACAACTTTTGATATTGTCAACTCAGATGGAGCCTACATAGGCGGCGTGATTTCGCCGGGCCATAAAACCTCGATGGCACAACTGGTTCGGCGGACGGCGCAACTGCCCGAAGTACGCATTGAACCGCCCTCACAAGTGGTTGGACGGGACACTGAGACGGCCCTTATGTCGGGGCTCTTTCATGGCACGGTGGGGCAGGTGGATCATATCATCGACAAAATCATCGAGGAAACCGGCATGGTCGACCCGACCATCATAGCGACCGGCGGGTTAGCCACCGGTATCGAGATGCATTCCCGTCATATCCAGAAGGTCGACCTGGACCTGACATTGGACGGCCTGCGCATTATCGGCCAGATGAACAAGTAGGGTGGGTCCGTCTTCGCCTGCGCGCCGCAGCGCGGACCCGCCGAAGAGCAGTCAAAAGTGTCGAAACCCGCCTTCGGCGGCCATAAATGGCATTCATGCCCTTCGGACCAGGGGTATCGACTTACAAGAAAAGCTGCACTGGGTGGCACCCTCAAACTCGGTTTGGGGGTGGCTCTATTTCTCCGCCCCAAACAAGGTTTGAGGCGGCCACCCGCTGTCGTCGGAACCGCTAGAAGGCGCCTGACCTGCAAGACTACATCAACGCGCCCGTTTTGTAGGCGGGCAAATAAACACCGAAAATCAGAATCAGGCAGACCACGACATATATCGGCAACAACCAACGCCTGCGTGGTCCGGTAACGGCCAACGCCACCATCACAAAGAGTGGGAATGCAACCACGATGTGCCGGTAGTAACAATCGGTGGTTCCGGCCGAGGGTGTGAAGAGAAGCAGTCCGAACATCAGAATATGCCAGGTGCGCGGCAGTTTGCGACTGTAGAACAGAGCCGTGACCACGATCACGAACAACAGTATTAATGCGACCGGATGGCTCCAGGGTAGATCGTGCAGCGAACGAATTATCGTCCAGAGTGGAAAACTGGTTTCGTGGGCGTAGTAGTCCTGAGATTGGAAAGTGAAATACAAGAAGAAGTCGTCGAAGCGCCAATAGTAGTAGAGGCAGAAAGCCATAAGAGTAGCACCCATGGCCACCACGGTCGTCATCAAAGCGTTGCGATCAGGTTGCGAAAGCTGTTTGTACTTAGTGCCCAGTACCCACAAAACCGGCAGACCGATCACCATACCGGATGGATAGGTAACAGCCAACAGACAACAAGGCAGAATCAGCCAGCGGTAATTTTCGGTATCCAAAAGATACAAGGCCGAGGCCAAAAGAAGCAGGAAGAAAGCATACGGAAAGCCGGTCAGCAGATAGAATGATCCTGGAAACAAAAGTAAACAGATCAAACTGAGCAGCGCGGCTCGACCCCCAAACCGTCTGGCCACTAATCGATACAGGAGCAGCAAGGCCAGCCAAAGTGAGAGCCAGGTCACAGCCAGTAGTGAATACCGATGTTCCAACCCAACCCGGGTCAACAGACCGGCCGCCAGAGGGTACATAGGAAACCATCCGACGTTGCCGCACAGATGACCGGTGTCGTCACCGCATGGAAACAGCTCGTATCCGTCGCGGGCAATGGAAAGATAGAGCCGACTGTCCCACTGAATCAAGGTTCGCAGCAGACTATCGTACTTGGTGGGACCGGTTTGCAAAAGGCTCAGAAAAATCAGGATGAAGGCCAGAAACAACAGCGTGGGTCGTTGAAAACTTTTGCTTTTTAGTATCGAGAGATTCATTAAGTTAACACAATGTTTCGACTCGTGTGTGACGGCCCATGACAATACAGCGCATTACAAACCACCGCTCTTTTATGCCCGGCCTCGCCGGACTTCTGGCTTTTTTCTACACGCTGCCTTTTCTGTTGAAACTGTCTTATTGGGGCGGGCGCGACTGGGACCTTTTCACCACAATGGCCGCCGTGCCCGTCGGCAGTATTATGCACTATGGCCAGTTCCCCTTCTGGAATCCATACCTGGGTGGCGGTAACATTTTGTTCCACCATCCGGAGGTAGCCATATTCTCGCCGTTCATGCTTTTGTACCTGATCTTCGGCGCCGTGATCGGCTTGAAACTGCAGGTATTGGTTTGCTATTGGCTGGGTTTTTACGGCAGCGGTAAACTGGCCCAACATCTGGGCATGTCGAAAACAGCGACTGTCCTGGTTCTGGTCAGCTACTTCGGTTCGGTTCATTTTGCGCTGCACTTCGCGGAGGGTCATATACCCTTCACGCATTTCTGTTTCCTACCCTGGATCGCATACTTTCTGTTGCGATCAGATTCTGGTGTGAGGGATTTAATCGGCGCCGGGGTGGGGATTGCCTTGATTGTTCTCGGCAACGGCGCCGCGATTCCAATGTTGTACTCTCTGTCGTTCGTTGCGTTACTCTTGCTTCTGGTATCATTGACGAGAAAAAAGTACATTTTGTTGCAAAAACTATTCATTGCAACGGTCGTTGGAGCCGGGCTGGCAGCGGTCAAACTCGTGCCGATGCTTGTCTACCTGTACCAGAACAAGTGGCCGGGCAATCCAGACGAGTCCGTTCCTCTTTCTGCCCTGGGCTCGATATTCTTCGGACTGAAACACTCGCTGTACGAGCAGAATTTCGCCGAGCAGTTCTGGGCCTGGCATGAATACGGCGCTTACATGTCACCGCTGCTGGTGATTCTGGCAGTGTTCGCGCTGATTCTCTGCTGGCGACGTCATTGGTATTGGATAGTGCTCGCCTTGTTTTTTTTGATTTTGGGGTTAGGCAATTTCGGATGGTTTTCGCCCTGGTCGCTGCTGTCGCATCTGCCCGGGTTTTCGTCGGCCCGGTGCACCGGACGAGCTTTTCAGATGGTCATTTTGTCGATAGCCATACTGGGTGGTTTCGGATTCGATCTTATCCGGCGACGTTTCGCAGAATCGGCGCGAAGAGTTTGGGTCAACAGCGCCATCAGTCTCTCGGTTGTGATAATCATTGCCACCAACTTGATTCTGGCCTGGCCGATCATGAGCAGCGCCTTCAAACAACCGCCGCAAGCGGTGCCACGATCAGATACATTTGTCCAGGTGGTCGATGACCAACCTCAGGCGTACAAAAACTACCTGGCCAATCGCGGATCGCTGGTGACTCCCTGGCTGTCGGCTTACCACCCCAGCCGCGGCTTGGTCGATATGGCCAATGTCGTACACGCCGAGTATGTCGCCTCTGGAAAGATTGATTCGGTTCAACGAGAATACACCCCCAATCGGATTGAGTATGAGTTTACCGCCACTCAGCCGGGTGAACTGATAATCGGCATGGGATATGACCGAGGTTGGCGAACCGAAGACGGGCGAGAGCTCACAGAGCGGCAGGGCTTGTTGTCATTTAGTTTTGAAGCAGGCAGTCAGCGGGTGGTCATGGTCTATGGTACGCCGTATTTTTGTCACGGTCTGGTTATCTCTTTGATCTTTGTTGTTGGTACTGTCTTGGCGTCGATGTTTGCTCGCCGGCAATTCCCCGCCCCAAACAAGGTTTGAGGCGGCCACCCGTCGCTGCCTCGAAGGGTCGTCCTGAGCGCAGTCGAAGGGCGAGGTTTCGACACCGCCGACAGACGCGCAAAACGCGAAAGACGAGCTTGCTTCCACCCCAAACAAGTCAGGTCCGCTAAGGGTACTGACCTACTACTCCGCTCAGTCAGTAGGTCGTCCGCCGCGGCGGATTAGCGGTTCCGACAAGCGCGACGGCAGATCCAGAAGCGGTTCTGCCCTACGAATCAATGGATTCCTGCTTTCGCAGGAATGACTTTGACAGCACCACTGAAGAGATGCGCGATGGCCATGGATGTGAATTGTCACCGCTAAACCCAAGGAACCCATTTATGGGCCATTTGGGTCTGATTTATCATAGCGTGATTTATCACAGCGTGATTCATCACACCGGTTGACTTTGTAGACCCTTTTCGCTATTCTTGCCACCTAAATGTCGAATACCGTGCCCGAAAGGTTCGTGATCAATCGTATTTTGAGACACTCATGGCTCCTGGTGGTTTGTCTGTGGTTTGTGGCGGCGGTTCCGGTAGCTGCCCAAGCTGTGGCCGAGGTCGACAGTCTTGAAGGCTCGTGGGCTGAGATGTATCGCTTCTTTGATGAGCCGGTCGACCCAAAAACCTACCTGATCCGGCCCGGTGAAGAACTGCTGGTTACTTTTCTCCAGGCCAAGCTGGGGCCGCTGACTTTGACTGTCGATCCGCAAGGCCGGATCGTGCACCCAACGCTTGGGTTGTTCGACCTGTCGCACAAGTCACTGGCGGAGGCAAGGACACTGCTTGAGGGCGCTTTGGAGAACCTTTACAAAGTTGAGCAGATCGAAATATCGGTGCTCAAACCGCAGCGGACAGCCGTGCAGGTATCGGGCGCTGTAACCAGGCCGGGTATGTACAAAGGGTTCACCTCGCATCGTGTCTCAGAAATCATCGAGCAGGCGGGCGGCATTGCCTGGCACGGCTCGACCCGACAGATTGAGTTCACCGGTGGACCTCGTCCTTTGATTATCGATCTCGACAAAGTCAGGTACCTCGGTGACAATTCTTCAAATCCCTGTCTTTACGCCGGATACAGCATCCACGTCCCCAGTAAATCGGCCCTGCGGGTCCAGGTAGTAGGCGAGGTCAACCGTCCGCGCGAGATCGAACTGGTACCGGGTGACGGGGTGTCGACTCTCATCGCTCTGGCCGGTGGCTTTCGCGCCGGTGCAGATGTCTCTCAGGTGAGTATATCCAGAGGCGCCGATGTTGTAATAACTCCCGATGAAGGTGTACTGCCGCCGTTGCAGCAGGGAGACATTATCACCGTACCGGCTCGTGAGCGTACCCATGATCAGGAAATGCTGAAACTCTTCGGCGCGGTGTCGGCTCCCGGAATGTATGCGTTTTCGACCGGCCTCACGCTGGAATCACTGGTTGGAAAGGCCGGTGGTTTCACTCAGGAAGCCAGCCGGGGAATGGTGACACTGTTTCGCAAAGCCGGGGCCGATGAATGGGGCCGCATTTCGGAACGACGCTATCCGATTACCAGCGCCGTGGGGGCCGATGGTAATATACTGGCTATGACCTTAAGAGCGGGAGATTCGGTTTATGTCCCCTTTCAGGTCGGTTATGTCAACGTTACCGGCGAGGTGCTTAATCCCGGACGGTATCCCTTTATTGATAACAAAGATGCCCTGTTTTACGTCATGACGGCCGGAGGATTTTTGCCCAGAGCCAACACCGAAGAAATCTCAATCTATAATCGGATAGCCAAGACTACCGCCGAATTCTCTACCGGGGTGATGGTTCACGATGGCGATGAACTTATCATCAACCTGCGTGAGGAACTCAGATGAACTCTACCGGTTCGACCAATCTGTGGCTTCTGATGGAGGTAATGACGCGCCGCCGCACTTTGATCCTGAGCATTGTCATTGTTGTAACGTTGACCGCCGTTGTCGTGTCGTTGATCCTGCCCAAATACTACCTGGCTACGGCCCTTCTTTTGCCGCCGAAAGATGTGAGCATCCCGGTGGCCGGACTGGGACGGATATCGGAAGTGGTGTCGGTAACCAAGGGATTGAACTTGCCGGTGTTGGTCACTACATCGGATGTTTACCGTCGCATGCTGATGAGCCACCGGATCACCGACGGGATAATGGAGCAGTTTGAACTTGTCGAGCGTTACGGCGCGCGCAATCGGGACGAGGCATACCTGACCCTTTTGGAGAATGCCGAGTTTTCGGTCACCGACGAAGGCTTGCTGAATGTGGCCGTCGAGGATCGCGATCCAACTATGGCGGCCGAGATGGTCAACAGTTTTGTCGAACGGCTCGACCAGGTCAATCGGGAGATAGCTACCTCCCGCGCCCGACAAAACCGTGTCTTCATCGAAGGAAGACTTAGTCAGATCACAGCCGAACTTGATTCCGCACGGAGCGCGTTCGAATCCTTTCAGATGACCCACAAAACGGTCGATTTCACACAGCAAATCAGGCTGGCCGTGGATCAGGCCATCGAACTCAAGATCAAGCTGGGGGAGATCGATCTGGAACTTGCCATACTCAGGTCCAAACTGGGCGACGACAACGCCGAACTTCAGGATCGCTTACGGCGACGCCAAACGGTCGCTCAGCAACTGGACCGACTGGAATCGACCAACAGTGATTCGTCCTTCTTCTCTTTGCCCGTGTCTGCGATTCCCGTGTTGAAGGGTCAGTACGAGGAACTGTATAGCCGGGTGCGCGTGAACGAAGGACTGTACACCACTCTGCTGGGACAACTGGAACAAGCGAAAATCCAGGAGAACGAGGAGTTGCCGACTATCACCGTTCTCGACTGGGCCGTGCCGCCTGAGATGAGAAGCCGACCCAAGCGAACCATAATGGTCCTTTTGGCTTTCGGATTGAGTTTGATAGGCGCGCTATTGCTGGCGGCCTGGCTTGAATTTGTGTCGCGATTGAGAACGCAGAGTCCCGACGATTACAAGCGCGTTTCCCAATTCCTCAATGCCTTTCTTGGCTGGTTGCCGGGAGTAGGAAAACCCAACAAATCCTGAAAGACAAAACAGAGTATAAGACGTTATGAAGAACATTGCCATAGCCGGCGTTGGCGCCTGGGGCAGAAACCTGCTTCGCAACTTTCACACCCTGGCCGATGGGCACCTGGTGTTGGCCTGCGACGGTGATGAGAAGCGGCTTAGGTACGTCAACCAGACGTACCCCGATCTGAAGACGACCAAAGACTATAACGACGTCATCAAGCGTGACGACATTGAGGCGGTCGTCCTGGCCACGCCGCCGGCCGCCCATTTTGAGATGGCCATGGCCGCTATCAAGGCCGACAAAGATGTCTTCGTGGAAAAACCGCTGGTCCTATCGGTGGCCGAAGGTGAACAACTGGTCGAAGAGGCGGACAAACGAAAGCGTGTGCTGATGGTCGGCCATATCATGGTCTATCATCCGGCCACCCTCTACTTGAAAGAGAAGATCGACTCCGGTGATTTGGGCACGGTTTACTATTTATGCGCCAGTCGCGTGAACCTCGGCAAAGTGCGCAATATCGAAAACGCGCTGTGGTCTTTTGCGCCGCATGATATCTCGATCATTCTGTTTTTGTTACAAAAGATGCCGGTACAGGTCACCTCCACCGGTTCGTCCTACCTGCAACCTGGAATAGAAGATGTGGTCTTCACCGTGTTGCACTTTGCAGACGGCACCATGGCTCACATTCATGTCAGCTGGCTCGACCCGCGCAAGGACCGCAAGCTGGTTGTGGTCGGTTCTGAGAAAATGGCCGAGTTCGACGATAGCCAGGCTGCTGAGAAAATCCGTCTCTACGACAAGACTGTTAATACCAGGCAGGATTATGAAACCTACGGCGAGTATCTCGCTATCCGTACCGGCGACATCGTCATTCCACGAATAAAAACGGCTGAACCGCTGGCCGAAGAGTGCCGGCACTTTCTGGACTGTATCGAGACTCGTACGCAACCCCGCTCCGACGGCGTCGAGGGTCTGCGCGTGTTGAAAGTTCTCGATGCCGCTCAGCAATCGCTGGCCAAAAGTGGGGCGCCGATTAAACTGTGAGGCCAGATCCCTTTGGGTGAGCCAACAAACCAGCAATAAGGCAGATTTACAATGTCGACTTCAATTGTAGCAGCAACGGCCAGAATCGATCAAAGTACCAGCGTCGGTGAACAGTGTGTCGTTGGCGAAAACGTTACGATAGGTGCCGGGTGTGTCATCGGACACCACGTCGTGATCCACGACGACACCTCCATCGGTGACAACGTGCGCATCGACGACGGAACGTCAATCGGTAAGTCGCCCATGCGGGCGGCCAATTCCGCCGTGACCAAAGAACAGCAGCTCGATCCGTGCACGATTGAGTCAGACTGTATCATCGGCACCAATGTGGTCATATACCGTGGTTCCGAAATCGGTCGTAAGGTGCTGATCGCCGACCTTTCGACCGTGCGCGAGAACGTATCCATCGGACGGTTCACGATTGTGGGACGCGGTGTGGCTATTGAAAACTTCTGCAAGATCGGCAATTACGTAAAACTCGAAACCAATGTTTATATCACCGCCTATTCCGAAATAGAAGATCGTGTTTTTGTCGCCCCGTGCGTGGCAACCTCGAACGACAACTTTGTCGGACGTACCGAAGAGAGGTTCAAGCACTTCAAGGGTGTTACAATTCGGAAAGGCGCACGTGTAGGTGCAAACGTAACCGTGCTGCCCGGCAAAACCATCAACGAAGATGCCTTGATCGCCGCTGGTGCAACCTTGACAACAGATGCCCCGGCCAGGAAAATCATGTTAGGCGCCCCGGCCAAACCGTTCCGCGATGTACCCGAGGAACAGTTGCTTGAAAACCAGGGCTGGGAAGACAAGTAAGGAGAATATAATGCCCGTACCGCTTTTGGATCTGAGTCGTCAATATGCTTACCTGAAACCGGACCTGGATGAAGCCGTGATCCGCGTGCTGACGCACGGCAAGTTTATCCTCGGACCGGAAGTGGCCGAGCTTGAAAAGAAAGTGGCGTCGCTGTGCGAAGTCGACTATGCCGTCGGCGTGGCCAGCGGCACCGACGCTCTCCTGCTGGCCTTGCGAGCAGCCGGTGTTGAGCCGGGAGATGAAGTTATCACCACCGATTTTTCGTTCTTTGCCACGGCCGGAGTTATCCACCGGCTCGGCGCCAAACCGGTTTTTGTCGACATCGAGAGCGACACCTACAACATCGATCCCAACCTGATCGAGGCTGCCATCACCGACAAAACCAAGGTGATCGTCCCGGTCCATCTGTTTGGGCAGGTGGCCGACATGGACCCGATCATGAAAGTCGCGGCCAAACACGGCCTCAAAGTGGTCGAGGATGCAGCCCAGGCTATCGGTTCCGAGTACAAGGGGCGCAAAGCCGGTTCCATCGGCGAATACGGATGCTTTTCGTTTTTCCCCAGCAAGAACTTAGGCGCCGGTGGTGACGGCGGCATGATTGTGGCCGTTACCGAAGAGAGTTTCGAGAGCTGTCGCTATCTGCGCGTGCACGGCGCCAAACGTAAGTACTATCACGACACCGTTGGCTACAACTCGCGCCTGGCCACTATGCAGGCGGCAATTTTGCAGGTGAAACTGGCCCACCTGCGCAAATGGTCGCAACAACGTATCGAACATGCCCGCACCTACGACGAAGCCTTGGCCGGCGTTGAAGGCCTTACCACGCCGCATGTGACCGAACACTCGACTTTTCATATCTACAACCAGTACACTATCGCCCTGACCAATCGGGAAGCTGTCCAGACAGCTTTGCGCGATGCCGGTATTGGTAACTGCATTTATTATCCGGTGCCGTTCCATCGCCAACCCTGTTTTGAGTATTTGGGCTATCAGCCGAACGAGTTCCCCGTCACCAACAAGGCCTGCGAAGAGGTTTTGTCGATCCCGGTTTATCCGGAGCTTACCGCCGCCGAACAGGACCAGGTGATCGACACCATCCGCAAAGCGGTGGGTTGAGATGCGTCCGGTGTGGTGTTGGGCGACCCCGCCTGACACCTCATGCTGAGCGGAGTCGAAGCATGTGCCGCTTTGGTCTTCAGTAGGGAGGGTCCGTCTTCGCCTGCGCGCCGCGGCGTGGACCCGCCGCCGCCGGACTCCTCGCAATGGCGTTACCGTGAATCTTTTGACAGTAGTTAACAGTAGGTCAGGACCCCTTGCGGTTTCGACATCACGCGCTTCGCGTGAGCCTTTGTCTTGTCGTTCGCAGCGCAAAAAGCAGGCTTGCCTGTCGAAACCCGCCTTCGGCGGCCATAAATGGTATTTATGCCCTTCGGGCCAGGGGTTTCGACCTACGAAGACTTCCGGATTCGCATGGCGGCATCGCAGGGATGCCGCCCTACTGTTCTGTATCCCCCGGCCTCAGCGTCAACGTCGACACGGCCCGCGCGTGGACTTTGTCGCGTGAAAAAGGTACGGTCCACCGTTGGCCCTCGCGCCACATTCGATTGAAATCAAAGAAATGCTCGCTCATCGGATTGCCGGAATTACCGGCCGGTAAAACCATCGTCACGGCATCGATATCGGCAAAGTCGACCACAAAGCGCCAGCTTGGACCCACCACGCAGTTGAACGTCGTGTCGTTGACTTTGCTGTAAAACGACGAGTTCAACGATCCGGGACTGCCCGACCACGGCCAGGGTCCGTGCTGCAAGTCGAGCAGACTGTTGATGACCGGTACCACGGCCATGGGATGACGCATACTCAAACTATGCATCTCGCCCCACTGTCTGGGCGGCAGCAGATCACGGTCGGCTTCAACGCCGTAGACTATCTCGGTCGCCTTGCGCGCGGCTTGTTGTGCAATCTCGTTGCGCGTTTCAATTGCTTCATCGGTATCGACATTGTCGAACCAGCTCAGGTCGTCGGAGTGATACATTCGATCCAGAGTGAGTTTCGAGATTTGCAAATGCATCCCGTCAAGTTCGTCCTGGTAGGTCAGCCTTTTGAGATGACTGAGGAACAGCACCATTAACGGCATCACGCTGGATTCGTCCGTTGAACGTCCATCCCAGTTGCGCACTTCAGACGCCGCTGCAGACTCGTCGATGGCTTCCAGAGCATCGGCAAGGACATCCCGCCATCTTAACAAGTACTCATCCTGTTGATCCAGTTGCCATGTCCACATCTCGTCCACGGTAACAACACTGCCGGCGTTCAGCAGTCCGACCGCACGCAGAATCCGATCGGCAGCGTAGTTTCCGGGGACATCGTGCAACCGACTCGCCAGATTGTTACAACTAACCAGCCAGCCTTGAGAGGGATTGAGAGCATGTGGTGTTTTATCCAAAGGCAAGTATCCTTTTTCTTCTTCACCGGTCGACATCCATCCTTGGCTGGGAAAGGTTCCATCTCCGTCACGGCGAATCGGGACCGGCGTGGCCAGTTGGTAGCCTATATCGCCTGAACTGTCGGCGTACATGTAATTGGCGTTCAGCGCACCCAGTTTGGTCACAACGGTGCGAAACTGCTCGAACGACTGCACCTGGTGTAGCGCAAACCCCGATGATATCGCCGCGTCGATATCGACATCGTACCCGGCCCACTTGAGAGAAAACAGCTTGCCGCCTTTTTCGATCATGATCGGCCCGTGACGAGTGAGTTTGGTGGTTACCTCAAGCGGCAGAGCATCTGTTGCATAGATGGTGTCCACGACCACTTCGAGTGGCTCGACTCCCGAGTTTGTCATAACGCTCAGGCTGTCGTCATCGGACAGTTGTTCCTCGTAGTAGTCGGTTATGTCCACGCCACCGGCGGTGAAGGCCCAGGCGGCGGCGCCGTTGTGACCCATGACGACGAACGGTAGCCCCGGCACCGTGACACCAAGCACGCCAGACGAAGACTGTTCGACATGTAACCCCACTGCATACCAAAACTGCGGCAGTCGTCCGATCTCCAGATGCGGATCGGCGGCCAGCAGGGCATGGTTGGAAGCGGACTTATCCGGAGATACCACCCACGAATTGGATGCAGCGCTCATTGACAACGCGGGAACATCGTTGTCAAACAGCGATCCTGCAACGGCCAGTTGAAATGCCGTAGATGATGACTCGATAGATGCATCAGTTTCGGCACCGTAGTCAGTTGGTATCTTTAGGTCGCGACCTTTCAGACGCCGGTCTACCGGGTGCCGAAGGCTGCCATGTTCACTTTCATGCGGAACAGTGGACTGCGCCCAGTCCGGATAGCTGCCAACCAGTTGCCTTGCCTGATCGCGTGATAGCAGTTCCATCAGATCGAGGTGAAAGCGGTCGCGGTTCTGAAGTGCATCGGAGAACCATGTCTGGAAACTGAGAACGGCCAGGCAGTCATACACTGTCCACGGTTCAAAATCGACAGGCAGAAGTTTGTACTCGAACGGCACCGAACCACAGGTTACATAGTAGCTGTTGACGCCGTCTGAGTAGGCTTGGAGGAGATTACGATTGTCATCGGAGAGTTGCATGAGGGCTTTTTGGGCGATGCGGGCATGCCCAATCATACGTTGTCTTTTGTCCGCCTCAAGAGTGACACTACCGAGCATTTGGGAAAGCCGTCCCTGCGACAAACGACGAATCAAGTCCATTTGAAACATGCGGTCGGCCGCGTGTTGGTAGCCAAGGGCAAAGATAGCATCCGTCTCGCTTTGTGCCCAGATCTGGGGGATACCCAGGCTATCGAAGGTAATAGACACGTTGTCCTGCAACTTGTCCAGCCCGACACTTCCGCTGGTGGGCGGAAGAGTGCGCTGCAGCAAAACATACCCGGCGATGCAAAAACCGACAAGCAAGCCGACGACGGCTAACAGTACTCCCTTTAAGGCGCGGCGACCGGCTGGTTTCATGGACTACTCACTTCCTGAAGTGGGACGACTCAACTGTCGCTGTCGGTTGCATGTTTGGTGGCAAGGCTGACCAGCCAGACAGTCAGAATGGCTAAGACAAAAGCCGGCACCAACTCGTACAGAGCCCCTTTGAGAGCGGGCGTGTTGCGCCACACCAAAGTGACACCCACACCAACGAGCATGCCCGAGATAACGCCGGTTTTGGTGGTGCCTTTCCACATGAGACCCAGGATCACGACGGGTCCGAAAGCGGCCCCCAGGGCCGACCAGGAGTACAGAACGAAATCGAAAATGACACGGTTTTCAGATAGCGCAAATCCGATCGACAAGAAGGCCAGGAGAACAAGGATCCATCGGTCCCAGCGCTGCGTGGAAAGATAGCTCTCCATACCATCGGATGACATCCCCAGCTTTTTCTTCAGGGGCACAATTACATCGCGGGAAATCGTGCTGGACATCACGATCAACTGTGAGTCGGCTGTGGAGCATATTGCCGACACGATGGCCGCAATTACAAACCCACCCAGCACCGGCGGCAGGAATTCGTTGACAGCCAACGGCAGCGCCTGTTCCGGATCAGGCAGGTCAGGAAAGTAGGCACGAGCAAACAGTCCGAAAAACACGGCTCCGAAGTAGACAAGCACGAACCACACCATCGAGATCATCCCGGCTTTTCTTACCGTCGCAAGATTACGCGCCGCCATAAATCTCGACAGCACGTGCGGCATGCCCGGATAGCCCAGGCCGATTCCGAGCAATCCAACCACGAAACCCAAGCCCACAAATCCCGCGTTACCAGACGCCCAGGTGAGCAGGTCGGGATTGGTCGCACTTATCGTGGCCATGAACTCGGAGTATCCACCCAGCTTGGTCAAGACGATAAACGGCATCACCAATAGGGCAATAACCATGAACGTGGCCTGAACGATGTCGGTCCAGCAGATGGCCCGGAAGCCGCCGGTGACGGTGTATGTCAGTATGATCGCAGCGCCGACAAGTACGCCCCAACTGTAGTCGAGATCGAACGTCGCCTGGAACGCTTTGCCGGCAGCGTTCATTTGCGCCGCCACATAGCCGAGCATGGCGGCAGTGATGATCAACACCGGGATAACACGCAGCGCCGCAGATTTTGATCCGAAGCGATGCATGATAAACTGGGTGAGTGTCACCGCACCGCTCTCGTGGCTACAGCGGCGCAGTCGTTCGGCGATGACGAACCAATTGAAAAGATAGCCTGCGGCGATGCCCGGAATAATCCAAAGCGCCGAAAAACCAAAGACGTATGCCTCGCCAACCAGACCAAGCATTACCCAGCCGGATTCGGAACTGGCCGATGCCGATAACGACGCCGCCCACGGTCCTAACTCGCGATTGGCCAGAACGAAATCGTCGCCTGTCTTCTTGCGCAGTTTGGTGGAATACAAACCAAAGGCAACGATCCCGGCACTATATACAATGAATGAAATGGTCAATACCAGTTGGGAGTCCATACATCTCTCCTATGCATGTTGACGAGAAGTCTTGCCATAGCACATTGGTTTAGAATAAACGGACGCCGGTGGCCAAAGCAACAAGATTGTTGAGTGGTGGCATGCCACCTTGCGGCCTGTTGAAAAAGCCTCTGCGCCGTCAGGTGACGTGCCTTGCGGTGCATGTGCTGTAAGGCGACTCGCCTGACAGCCAGTGGGTTGGACGGCAGGTGTCGGGCGGGGTCGCCCAACACCACCCACGACATGGACCTTTTTCAACACTCCCCTTGCGCTGGATCGCCACGGTTTTGCTTCACAAATGGAAAGCTTTGTATTAAGTTCGGTATAACAATATGACAGCGAGGCAGCCCTGCAACGAAGGCGGCTTCTCAGTTCGACATATTCTATGACCGGGAGGACAGTGTGATCAAAACCATAACGACTATTGGGGTACCGGCAGTGTTTTGTTTAAGTGTACTGTGCGGAAGCGTTGCCGCATCAGCTACCCAGGCATTCAAGATCGAAGATTATGTCCCACAGAAGTTCACCGATCTGGAGTGGCGGCTCAACGGCAGGCTTGAACTTAGGGGATTATCCCAAGATCGCGATGAGTTGCCGGTGGCCACAGACGAACCCCGCAATGAGAAAAGACAGACAGACCAAAAATACAACAGGCTCGACCTGAGTACGTGGTTACTATACCGTTACGAAACGATCCCCCGTACCCTCACCCTGGGCTCCGGATTTGGCATCTCAATGTATAGGAACAAGCAGGAGACTTTGTTCGACCGTGTCGATTCTCAAGGACTGCCTCGGTCTATGGAGAGTGAGAGCACCGAACACACGTATTCGATCTCGTACAGCCCGTCTCTGGATTACAATACATACTTGATCGGCGATCTGTTCATGGGCCTGACGGGCAACGGGTCGTTTGGCTATATGAAGATACCCAAGGAAGATTACGAGGAATCCAGCTATCAAGAGCGCCAACTCGGTGATTATAAACGATACTATCTTTATCATCGTGATTCTGATGGGACGGAAGTTCAGAAGTATGCAGCCATCTCTCTAACTGTAGGTACAGGCTTGGGGCGGTTGTATGAAGGTCATTTTGCTGCCACAGCTTTGTACATTGTCGACGAACTGAAGAGCAGCGGGCTGCTTGAACATGAACCTTCCACCCTGGAGATGGTGGAACTGACCGAGATCATATATCAAAATCGCATGACTCACGAAGTGGACCACCGGCTTGCGAAGATTGACGCCCTCGATGCCGTAATGGCATTCCTGACGGATATTGGATCAATCACCGAGTCCCCCCGGATGAGCTATGTCCTCATCCAGGACGTCTGGGATTTCTTCCCTCACAACAGTCGACGTTTTGGAACACAAGTGAAGGTGGGCGCGGGATGGGATTATTATTACTCAATGTTGGACCAATCGCGAGATGATCTTAGATTCACTCTGACCTATCAGCATCATGTGGATAGTGTGGATGAGGTAGACACACTGACATACAGCACCAACACCACTCACAATGACTTTACATCAAGACGAGAATTGGATAATGTTTTCATATTCCTTGCTGCCAACCACTGCAAGCCGCTCTCTCTGAAATGGCAGTGGGACACCAATGTTGAGTTGACCTACTTCGTCCATGCCGAAGGTGTGAGGCATCGGAATCCGAGCAGCGCTTTGGGACGCAGGACAAGCCGCTCTCCTCTCCTTGTGGAAGTCCGGGGGCTTGATGATTACTACCAATTCAAGTGCAGTAGCGTAGGAACCTACATTCTGAATTCACGGACAAACCTGCGATTCTGGGGAGACTTTACCTACGGTCGTTACGACACACCAGTTGAGTCAGGTTCGGATCGTACCAGAACTATCAAATCCTGGGAGGGAAACCTTGGTAGTTCCCTGAACTATCGGTTGTCGATACCGACCAAACTGACGATCTCCGGTCGCTATCGTTTCCACAGTGAGCTGAATGTTAACGATTACGGCTCAGTTTACGATTACGAAAACGACTGGGGCCTCTGGCAATTCAATGCGAGTATCTCACACAATCTGTATTAGGGCGTTTAGATCAGCGTTTTCTTTTGCGTATACTGCCCGACCCCGAGATGCTTTTGGAAAAATCGGCCGGGTTACCGTATATGGCAATGTCGCCCGATCCTGAAAGGCTGCCGTCGAACGACTCTTCGGCATGCACCTTAACTTCACCTGAGCCGGACAGGCTGACATAAGCCTCTTGAGCGATCAGATCACGGGTGTCAATATCTCCGGAACCGGAAAGGCGCACCTCCAGCTCGTCGGTAGTGCCTTCGGCTACCAGACTGCCTGAGCCGGCCAGTTTGAATTCAAAAAACTCCGCTTCCAGCCGTTCAACCAGAACATCGCCCGATCCACGCAAGTAGACCCGTTCAAGTTCGGGGACACTGATTTCAATCTTGCAGCCGTTACGCGAACGGTAGTTCTCACGGTTCCCGATCTTTAGCGTCTTGCCGCGGACTTCTGTTTCAATCAAGTCGATTAGGTTGTCGTCGAAGGTAACTTTGACCGACAGTTCATCACCAACGGTAATGTAGATATCCGCCGCCCCGTTGGATTCTATGCGCTTGAACGGTTTTACATCCCGCTCTTCGGTGACAACATCGCCCGAGCCTTTGACCCCGCGAGAATTGAAACCAAACCAATCGGCCGAAACAGAACCGGCCATCAGTGTGACCAACAACGTGACTGTCGGCACCATTTTTTTGATAAGTCTCTTCACGTCTCTCTCCTGAACTTGAATTTGTCTGTCTGCTACCACTGGATACGTGGTTGGTTGGGGCAGGTTTCAGGAGATTTACGGCGCCGATCGAGGCGATCCGGCTGAGGTAGTTCCGTGAGTGATAGAACGCAGGCGGCCGTTTATCTGAGCAGCACCATCTTACGAGTGGACCGAAGCTCACCTGATTCGAGACGATAGAAGTAGACGCCCGAGGCCGCCTGATTTCCGTTGCTGTCGTGACCGTTCCAGGATGTCACGTACTCGCCCGCGCTCAAGTGTTCATCAACAAGCGTAGCAACTTTCTGCCCGGCGACATTGTACAACTCCAGGCTTGTATAGCCCGCGCCGGCCAACTCGAAGCGAATACTGGTCTGCGGGTTGAACGGGTTGGGATAGTTCTGCATAAGCAGGAACCGATCCGGAAGGGTACCCGACCGATAGTCCTCGACATCCAACGCCAGACTCCAGCCGGCCATCGTCGCCATCATCCACCAGAACGCCTTCCCCTTGCGGTAGCAAGAGAAGTCGTGCGAATGCGAACATCCGATGTCATAACAGCTGGGGCAATCGTGCGAAGCACACCAGACATCACACCAATCACACCACTCGCTGGGGTCGGCGTGATAGACACCGTCCGGATCGTAGCTATCGATATCGGCGAAATCAAAAAGGACCTTGTTGTTTGCCACGCAAAAGTCGCGCAGTTGTTGGTTGCGCAGCAGCAGGTTGTCGCCGTTGGAATTGTCAAGGTGGCCGGTCATGTAAATGAAGGTGATATCGGGATACTCGGCTTCCAACTGACTCATCGAATCACAGAACATATTGATACCCTGCTCGGTCTGCCAGGTCATGCCGCTGCACCACGACCACATGACAACGTTACGATCGCAACCCTCTTGATCCAGAGCGGTGCGTGTTTGGTTCATCCATGGGAAATCGTAGACTCCACACAGGTCGTTTTGATCGTTTTCCTCGATTGACAAAGAATCGGCAGCCACCGGCCCCCGAGTGAACGCATACAACGGGTCCTCTCCACGCAGGACATTCATCCCGGCAATTATCTGGTTACCATGAGAGGTGTGGCCATAAAACAACCGAAAGTCGCTCTTCACTTGCTGTATTACCGAGGCAGGTATGCTTTCAAACTCCGGTATGACGGTGTGGTCGGCAACAATAGCAGCCACACCGGTGCCCGGCGAAGTTGATAACATCAAGGTCAGAATCAAGCTTGTGAATAGTGCAATCGATTTGGGATTCATGGTCGCCTCTTAATTTGTGGTCCTTCTGGACGTGTTGGTACCGTATTAATATAGATCGCACAATACGCGGGTCAACTTTAGTTTTTCGAAAAAATAGACCGATCCGAGCCAACTTCCCGCTGTGCAATTATCTTCCAGGGGAGAGGCCGGCCTGAGCAAAAGTTGACAAACCCTCCGAGCTGCCGGGTGGCCTGGGTCGCGGTGCCGGTGCTGTCGGGTGACCCGCCGCCGCTGTCCAGTATGGAGTTAGGTGTCGGGTCACAATCACGCCTTCGGCGCACTCAGGACCCAACACAACATAAACGGGGATTGTCAACAAGCCCCTGGTCGGGGGCCTGCAGCGAAGGTCCTACCCCAAAGGTGAATCCTGTTTGGAAGCCTTGGCCAATACAGAGCTTTCCTTGATGATGCTGATCTCGGAAGGGTCGGCGCCATCGATCATTATCTCAACAAAGGCTACTATTTCGCCATCTTTATCTCGTATCGGCGAGGTGGTGATGTTGGACGGTTGGCGACTATCCTGGGTGACTCGTTGCACTCTGGCCCGGCAGGTAGCCCCCTGCTCGACGCTGATTTCCGCCGGACAGCCGGTACAGATACCATTACCGACGCCTGAGTTGAACAGCTCAAAACACTGTGGGCTTTGGCCGAGATCGACGTCGGGATACTCTTGTTTGAGTTTTCGATTCATGAAGAGCACTGTCTTTCGGGGGCTGATCACGGCAATCCCCTGGTCGTAATTGTCGGCAAAGTTCTGGAAACTGCACAAACTGGTATCGGACGAAGACGGCTGGTTTTGACGGTCTGAGATGTCCCGCGCGTAAACGCAGTTGTACATTTGATCTTCAAACTCAAGCAGATTCACTGTTACCTCAACCGGGAAAACCCGGCCGGACTTGGTTCGATGGCTCGATTTGATGGTGAAAGACCTGAACTGTTTGAGATCCTCCCAATGTTTGGGCCACAGATCAGCCTGCATGTTGGTATCAATGTCGTACACTGTCAATTCCAGCAGTTCTTCATTGGTGTAACCGAGCACGCGACAAGCAGCTTCGTTTACATAGACAAAGCGGGCATCAGACCCCATCCAATAGACTGCGTCAGCCGCCTTGTCGACGGTGAACTGGGTCAGGCGTAGGTCTTGTTCCATTTTGCGGCGTTTGCGCATATCCTGCTCCAGCGTCTCTTTGGCCGTCCTCAGTTGGCGGGAGACTCCACGAATTTTGGCCGTGTGATGCAATCCGGTCAGGGCGCCTACAGCCAGCAGGATCGAAACCACCAGGCCGGTTGCCAGAACCGCTATGCCCATCCCCGATTCCTGTCGGCGCAGAAACGAGTCAGTTGGAAGATAGTGAACCGACCAAAGACGATCAGCCAGATTGAGAACGGCTGAGTGGCTTACCTCATCGCTTGCCTCGATTTCATCATCAGAAGATAACAAACGAGTTTTCTCGCGGCCTTTCATTTCCGTTTGGTACAGTAGTGGTTGCCCGGACGGAGCCATCATGTCCGAGACCACCAGGTCGAACTGCTCTATTTCCTGTGGGGTAAGAGTCAGACTGATAATGCGATCTGTTTGGTATGAAGCCGCTACATATCCTCTGAGGTATTTGCGGCGGTCCTTGACGGTGGTAAGTTGGTGTCCGGTTTGATAGACCGGCATCAACACAAACATGACCGGGTCGGCATCGGGGTGATTATCCACTCGCAGCATTTGGGTGGCGGCCACGGTATTCTGATCGCAGGACCAGGAGATGGACTCTACCAATTCGGGATGTGAAGCCAGGTTCAGTCCCATCAGGTTCCGGTTTTCATCGTATGGTTCGGTGACGTAAATCGGATACAGATACTCGCCTTCCCGAGCAGACTCACCGGTCGGCCAGGACCGCACGGCGAAATCGACTATGCCTTCGGCTCGCGCCGTTTCTTCATATTTGGATTGTTTGACTCTGGCCAGGCGGGGAATCCACTGGAGGGCTTCGATTTCCGGGTGTGCTGTCAGCAGCGGTTCGACAAACGAACGAAACTCATCACGATAAACAGAATCCGATGAGCGGTAAAAGGCGCGGAGAGTCTCAAGGGGAGCAATACTGGCCTCGATCGATCGTTCGAGCAAGTTCAGGTGTTTGAGCGCGACCAAATCGAAGTTGTCCTGCGCCCGGTTCTGTTCCAGCCTGCTAACTGAGCCGTGCAGAATCAAAGATGCTACCAGCCCGAGCATTAAAACAGCCCCCGCTGTCCACGGAGGGTGGGATACCAGACGTCCCATTAGACGCCCGGATGGTTCCACGTTGGGTTTAACTTCGTTGGTCACAAACAAATACCTTTGACAGAGAAACACCGGATATAACTGTGAACCAGTAAATGCCGAATCCGGACTTCATTAGGATTGTCGACCACAAATCAGCAATCCTTGACCCGGCGGGGTGGCCGTCTCAGGCCTTGTTTGGGGCGACAGGCAAGCCTGTCCCTTTCGCAACGGGGCGCTTGTGTGCCAACAATCTAACGAAACCACAGCAACACGGCTCGACCGAGTCACCCTTCGACTCCGCTCAGGGTGAGGTGGGGGTGCGCTCAGGGTGAGGTGGGGGTGCGCTCGGGGTGAGGTGGGGGTGCGCTCGGGGTGAGCTATAGATGCACGAAGCTTGGTAAAAGGAAAAAAAGAGGGCCGGTCGAAGCCGGCCCCAGGCCAGGTCTTTTCTAATCCACTGACCCTGTCTTCGGTGGTCTGACCACCTGAACTCTTACTGAAACATATACAACTGCCGTGCCGGCAGCCAAATGATTGACATCAAGCCGATTGTCTAAGAACTCGTTCACGAAAAGTGTGGGCGCCGGTCTTTACTTGAAGGATTTCGTCAATTTGAGATGTTAAAAGTTGATCGGGACAAGCCCCTCGAATAAGTTGCCGCTACGATAATTCAAGAGGAGATTCCGATGTCTGATTTTGCCTATATCCACGCCCGCCAGATTCTCGACAGTCGCGGTACGCCGACCATTGAAGTCGATGTTTGTCTGTCCGACGGAACGCTGGGACGCGCGGCGGTCCCATCCGGGGCATCCACCGGTGCTCACGAAGCGGTCGAACTGCGTGATGGTGACAAGAAAGTTTACTTTGGCAAAGGTGTCACCAAGGCGGTGGCCAATGTCAACGACAAGATAGGCCCGGCCTTGATGAACGAAGGGATTGATCCGTTTGATCAAGTCACTCTGGACAATTTCATGATCGGCCTGGATGATACTCAGAACAAAGGCAATCTCGGCGCCAACGCCATGTTGGGCGTCTCGTTAGCCACAGCCAAGGCGGCGGCTGAGTCGCGCGGGAGGTTTTTGTACGAATATATCGGCGGCTGCAACTGCAAGCTCATGCCGGTGCCGATGATGAATATCCTTAACGGCGGCAAACACGCCGACAACAACGTCGATCTGCAGGAATTCATGATCATGCCGGTCGGCGCCGAGAATATTCGCCACGCGCTGCAGATGGGGGCCGAGGTATTCGGACATCTCAAAAAGACGCTCAAGGCCAAAGGCTACAATACTTCGGTAGGCGATGAAGGTGGCTTCGCGCCGGACTTGAAGTCCAACGAGGAAGCACTCGAAGTTATCATGGAAGCAATCAATGCCTCGGGCTACGAACCGGGTGAAGATATCATGTTGGCCCTGGACCCGGCTTCGACCGAATTTTATGACTCAGAAAGCGGGCTCTATGATCTGGCCGCCGAGGGTCGCAAACTGTCGTCTGCGGAGATGATCGATTTCTACGCCGGACTGGTCGAAAGGTATCCGATCATTTCAATCGAAGACGGATTGGCCGAGGACGATTGGGAGGGCTGGCAACAGTTCACGGCCAAGATGGGTGACTTGATACAGATTGTCGGCGATGATATCTTTGTCACCAACCCGATACGGTTAAAACGCGGCATCGACGAGAAAACAGCTAACTCGATTTTGATTAAACTCAACCAGATAGGCACCCTGACCGAAACGCTCGACACAATCGACATGGCCCAGAAAGCCGGGTTCACCGCGGTGGTGTCGCATCGTTCGGGTGAAACCGAAGATGCCACCATCGCCGACGTAGTGGTGGCCTCAGGCGCCGGGCAAATCAAAACCGGCTCGATATGTAGAACCGATAGAATCGCCAAGTACAATCAGTTGTTCCGAATCGAGGAAACTATCGGTGAGAGTGCCGTCTATCCCGGCATGGACACGTTTTATTGTCTGAAGAGTTGAGGGCATCTGTTCCGGAACTTGTCGATATACCCTCGCCAACGTCATTGCGGCCCACGCGGCCACGAATGGCTCCTAAGTCGCGTGGTGTGGCGATCTCATGCCTCGACTGCGCTCGGTACGACATACGAACCACGAAATGAGATTGCCGCGCACCCGGCCTGTCCGCTCAGGGTGCGGTGGTAGGTGCTAAGGGCATGGTTTGAGAAGTAGGGCGGGTCCGTCTTCGCCTGCGCGCCGTGGCGTGAACCCGCCAGCCAATTTTCGATGGCGGTAGTTTTTTGGGGCGTCCGCCGCGGCGGACTGCCCTTCTACCGCAATCAACCCCGGCGGGTCCACGGACGGACGGACCCTACTTCAGGCTGGATACTGGCCTGCGCCAGTATGACAAAACGCAAGACCCTTGGTGGGCTACTCGACTGGATGGTACTATAGAGCGAAGCACGAAAAACAGGCTTGCCTGTCAGCGGCGCGCGAAGCGAGAGAGAGTGATTTATCACCGCGAAGCGCAAGAAAGCCATTTACGGGCTACTCCACCGTAAACGCAATCGTCTTCAAGACGTGCCAGTCGGCATCAACGATTTTCACTTCCCACTGACCAGTCCAGTGCGGCATGATTGTCTTCTTACTCCAGGTGCGCCATGATGCCGCTTTGACCGGCAGCTTGATCGAAGCCTTTTCTTCACCCTTGTAATACCAAAGATGCTCGACATGCGTTGTGTCGGTGGCACCATTGACCCGACACCACAGGTAAACCTGGCCTACCTCACTGCCGAATTTGATTGCTTCGCCCTGGGCCTTACGGTCGACGACTGAGGTGCAGAGTTTAGCTTCGACAGTCAGGCTTGAGGCTGTCTCTTTCTTGAACGTTTTGGTCGGCGTGGTAGTGTCTTCGGCCTTAGCCGGCTCAGTACTATCCGGTTGCTGCGCCCGAACGCTGCTGAGCATGGCGATGAGAACTGCTGACAGTAACAAGAACTTGCCCATTTTTACCTCCTGGAAACGTTGTCCAACGGTCAGTTGAAGGTAATGAAGTCTTCTGCCTGGTGCAATCGTTAACAGTGATTAGTATGCTTTGACAGGGATTCTGCGCCACCGTGAAGGGAGTAAAAATTACCCAGCCCCAGACCACGAAGCTGATGAGCTAACCGTTTGCTGGTGTTACCATGCTCGCAGATCAGCAGGTATTCTCGGCCCGGTGGCAAGGTTTGCAGATGCTCAAGGCTGGGCTGCCCGACGGTCTGAGATTCGTTGGGAATTCCGGAATCGACAAGCCCGCTGGCCTCGGCTCTGAGATCGACGGTCACAAACCTGCTCGGATGGTTGGCGACGTTCCGAGAGTCAACTTCGAACTCACCGAATTGACTCGCTCTGGCCGCTGGCCTTGGGCTGTCGGTATCGGCATCCGGACAGCAGACAGAACAACCCACCCGTTGCATACGGCGGTACCGCTGAATCGCGAGACTCTGTAAATCGATGAGGATACCATGATCGGCCGATGTTGGTTTCATACCAAGCAAGAGACTGATGACTTCACCGGCCTGCAGCGTGCCGACCAGGTTGGGCACGACACCCATGATACCCGATTCCGTGCAGCCGGTGACACAATCGTCGTTCGGCGTGTTATCAGAGAGGCAATTAAAGCAGCCGCCTGAGTCTTGGGTGAAGAAAGTGTGCAAAACCGCCTGCCAGTGATGAACCGCTGCCAGCACCAACGGCGTCTGTGTGTCCAGACATTTCCTGTTGAGCAGGTATTTCGTTTCGAGATTGTCGGTTCCATCGACCACGACGTCAAAACCATCAAGCATGTGCAGGGATTCGTCGGTGGATACTCGGAGTGAGTGGGCTTCGATTTTAACGAATGGATTCAACGCCTCAAGGCGCTCTTTGGCTGCGACCGCTTTGTCACGTCCGACATCGTCGACCGTATATAGAGTCTGTCGGTGCAGGTTGGAGGTCTCCACCTTATCATGATCAAAAACGGCCAGCCGACCGACTCCAGCAGCAGCCAGATTGGTCAGTACCGGGCATCCCAACCCGCCGGCGCCGACCACAGCTACCCGGGCGTTTTTCAGCCGCTCTTGTCCCGATGTCCCGACCTGGGGCAACAACCGTTGTTTTGAGTAGTAGTCGCTTTCTGAGAGGTCGGGTTTCCCGGTGTGGGTGCAACTTACCCAGTCGATACTTCCGTCGGTGTAGAACTCTTTCTTCCAGATAGGTACGCGCCTTTTGATCTCATCGATAACGTACCGACAAGCCTCGAAAGCGGCCGCCCGATGCGCGGCCAGGACACCTATCCAAATCGCAACCTCGCCGATCTGAAGCGAACCCACCCGGTGCACAGCCTCAATTTTGATTATGTCAAATTTATCAATCGCCTCAGCAACTATTCGCCTGCCTTCTTTTGTCGCCAGAGCATCATAGGCATGGTATTCGAGGCTGCCTACCGACCGTCCTTGGTGCCGGTTGCGCACTCTGCCTTCAAAAGATGCGAGAGCCCCGGCGGAATCGCTGGTGAACCCTCGGGTAATGGCTGCTACATCGATCTCTGTCCGGGCAATCTCAAACACAACTCAACCCCCGGCCACCGGCGGAATAAACACGACCTGATCGCCGTCGGTTAACTCAGTGTTCATTGTTGCGAATTCCTCGTTGATGGCAACCTGGGTAACGGAAGAGTCGAGTGAGAACAAGTAGCGGTCACGCAATTCATCATAGAGATTGGCCGCCGTGTGGGCGCTGGTTGAAACAGTTTCCGAATCAACTCCGGTCTCTTCTTTGAGTTTGGCGAAGTACAGCATCTTGATCTGCTTCATCTGATCCTCTCCATATCTGCCGTCATGCTCAACCTCCGATTTCGTTCATGTTTTGAGGCACTTCGTAGATCCTGCCGGTCGGCTTCAATTTGAGTGTCTTATGAAACACTTCGTCAAGCTGGTCGTCGTTCTTATAGGCAATGTCATGGCCTTCTTCTTTCATCAGACATGGCCTCAGTTTGCCGGTCGAGGACAAACGCCAGCGAGAACAAGCGCCACAGAACGGCTTGGACTCCGATGCTATGATTCCGATCTTGGCGCCGGAAGTGGTCTTGAAATTGATCGAGGTTGAATCGTAAGAAGCCGTACGGACTTCGAGTTGGTATCGCCCGCGGATTATCTCGAGAATGTCATCGGCCGGAATGAAGTTGCTTATCTGGTTTTCACGCGCCTGACCGATCCGCATAAGTTCCAGAAAACGAACTTCGATCCCCGTTCGTTCGCTGAAGTCGACAAAGTCCAGAATCTCATCGTCGTTGACATCACGCATGGCCAGAACATTGAGTTTGGTGTGAAAACCTTGATCGTTGGTGGCTTCTATGGCCCGCATGACTCTCGTGAAATGTTTGGAGTGAGTAATCTGGTTGAAACGTTCTTCCTTGAGAGAGTCCAGACTGATGTTGATATGTTTACAATTGGTCGTCTTGAGAAACGGCAGCAGCCGCTCGAGCTTTGATGCGTTGGTAGTCAGAGCCAGCATCTTAAGCGGCAGTTCCGAAAGCCGTGTGACGATCTCATTGAACTCAGGGCGCATGGTCGGCTCGCCGCCTGTCAGTCTGATTTCTTCGACCCCGTAATCCAGAAGTATCCGGCACAAGCGCACTATTTCATCGGGCGGAATACGGTTGCTGCGATGAGGAAATCTGGCGTCCAGAGGCATGCAATAATGACAGCGGAAATTGCAGTCTTCCAAAAGGGAGACACGGAGCTTGCGCACTTTTCTTCCGTGGCTATCGATCAGGGGCAGTTTGGTGGTTCGGGCCGGGCTTACAGATTCCATCCGGATTCCTATTCAGAAGTTTGACGACCAACGCTGCTTACAACGATCCATATTGACTACGTTGTCGATGCCAAATAAACGCAGGCCGCGGTGGCATTGTTCCTGGGTTTGTGAGGGTGGTGGTAGAACCGCGTCTGGTTCCGCCGGCTACAAATGGGGCTTATTCGCTTAGTACCGCTACGGACTAGCGCAGTTTCAATCCAAGCCGGTGGTTTTCTTTGCAGCTAAGGTCCAGGTTCGGATTTCTGATACCGTTTCGTCAGGGATGTTCCTACTGAATTCGACTAGACGGCATCTGTCGAGAAGGACACCAGCTAAAGTATTGTATTCTTCCCATTTGGCCCTGTCTACCGCCTCTGATACGCAAAACGCTTTCAATGGAGTGACAAAAACGTTCCCTTCGATCCACAATCTAACGAAATCACCGGGTTGTAGCTGTGTCGTCGAATCACGCCAGCTCGTGCCTGTCTTGCATTGAGCAAAGACGATTAGCTGACCGGGCAAACCGTCAGCAAATGGAACCCAGGCAACCGCATCCAACTTGCCATCCTTCGTATATGTGAGCGTGTTGTGTGGGTTACGAAATCCAGAACCTTCACGAAGTTCCTGACATAGATTGTCAACCTTATTCCGAAACGTACTTTGGCTGGAAGTTCCAAAGACAAGAGATCGCGCCTTCGACTGCCCAAGGTAAGTCTTCAAAACCTGAGCCGAAAGAGTCTCAAGCAAATATGTGCCATCAATGCTGGCATGGATGCGATTATCCTTCATCTTCAGGCGCGTACTAAGTAGAAGGTACATGTACACTATTGACTGAGCGTTTTCGGGATCGGGACAATCGCACTTTAAGACCGTACCTGTCGAGTCAAGAGTAAAGGGATAGCCCGAGCCGCAGGCAGTTTCCCTATGTTCAATTTCATTCATGACTTCGTCAAGCATCTCTGCGTGCTTATCCTCATCATCATGGCAGCCATCATTTGTTTCGTTGTCGTCAAGTCGCCCGAGGTCTGCAACGATTTCACTTTCCGATGTGCTTCCACGAATCCAGCACAACAGTTCAGCATAGTCTGCTAACTCATGTGTGCCCGCTTGTGCAGACGGCGGATGCGGTAATTTGAACGTCATTCAGCTCTCCGTCCGACGAGCCTTTTTGCCCGGACTTATCTTGCGTTCCATCTGCTCATAAATATCATCGGCCAGGTTGGCAACTGTACCGGCGATACGAAGAAGTTCTTCTGAATTATCATAGCCGGCGGTGAGATGGCTGGCGGCCCGTTGGAGTTCGCGCTTGGCTGCGAGCAGAGCTTCTCCGAAGACCTTAGTCGGTGGAAGACTTAACTCAAAAGAAGCTGCCAAGCCATTACCCTTTCTGAGGGAATCAACAGCCTCAAGATTGGCTAAGACATCATCGAGTTGGCCAAGGTGAGGGTTTTGCGATTGAACAACCGGGGGTATGTCAGCCTTCTTGCTTCCATACAGCCAAACACACAACTCCCCGAGTTTTTTCAGCGCTTCTCTTGGAACTGGATTTCTGGTTTCGGCGTCCGCAGGTTTTAGCGTAAGAAACTTGCTGATGCCGTTGTAACCCAACCCGGTATACAGATGAGAAAAGGCGAATCGCTGACGAAACCGATCTTCGCGATCATAGACATTCTCCCGCTCCGCTTGCTCTATGACCATCAAGCCGCGATAGAGGCGCTGCACTGTCTTGTGCCGGTCGCCAATCTGCTCCGCGATGTCCTCCAGTGAGATGTTGTATTCATTGTGAATACTCGAAATGTACTTGGCCTTGGCATAGCTGGTCCATTTTGCTGGACCGTTAACATGCTTGAATCCGAGATAATGCCAAGCATCCTTACGTCCTGAGATAGTAGCGGGCAGGTTGTTAAGTTCCGCAGGATCGAAGTTGGTTACTGTAGGAATACCCCATCCCATCGATTTAGCGAGGTCTGGAACTGTGAGTGCCTTTACAGCAGCGAGTCGCCGGTTCCCCTCGATAACAATGTACTTTTCGTCTTCTATCGTAACTATCAGCGGTTCATGTGGAAAGAAGCCACACGCTGAAATAGATTGAACGAGTTCTTTCACATCCATTGCATCCCAAAGGATGGTAATGATATCGTCATCGGTTGTTCTATCGGTGATCCCATACTCGGCAAGCCGGGGGTTTTTCCAGTCAAAGTGCAAGTCCGCAGTCGGCAGTTGAACAATCTCCGAATTGGGCATGACTTCTCCTTCCTATGCGATTTCCGACAAAGGGTTCTCGTCCCGGCCCATGCGGCAGGTAGACGGCATCACGATATTATCTGGCGCAATGATCAACTCTTGGGCTGACCGCTTTGACTGTAATGAGTAACGAATCGGCAGCAACGCCACCTTGCGTGACTGATACAGTTCTCGTACAAGTGCGCTATCATCGTAGGACATAATCCACGGTAGTGTCTTCTGAGTACGTAGATACTTAGCCAGGAACTTGTGGTCTTTTGCCTCGTACGCATTCAAGTAAAGACGTTGTCCTTTGTTCACATAGGGTGGATCGATGTAAACAAAAACACGCTTTCTTCCGCGTCCACGCGGCAGATTCGTCTTCAGAAAATCGATGGCATCTTTTCGAGAAACATGAATGTTCTTTCGCATCCTGCTGAGCCTTAAGATGCGCTCGGTCAAGGTGTCTCGGTAGAAACGTACACCCATGGACCACGCTCCAGATTGCTCATACCCCCCGATCGGCCCCGAACCCGTAAGAACACCCGACCTATTACACCGATTCATGTAGAATGCTGCGAAACCCACATCGAACAAACGGTATTTCGACGGATGCGAACAGATTTCGTGTTGCCTCCTCCATTCCGCAATAGTTAATGGCACTGATGCGATACGCTCAACAAACCGGTCGGTGCGATGGAGAGCGGCTCGCCAGAAGGCATAAATACGGACATCGGCGTCATTCAGATAGACTTCGGGGACTACTCCGTTCTTCAGCAACGTAAGGGCAGCACCCGCGCCTCCTGCGTAGGGCTCGAAATAGGCGCAGCCCCTGAGATCGTTTTGGTCAATGACGTCGGTGAGAAACTCGGAAAGAATGGTCTTCCCCCCGGGATACCGAAGTGGGCTGGGATATCTCATTGCCGATCTCCATTCCTCTCCAAATGCAGTCGGCGCTGCATGTTCGGAAGCAGTCGTCATGGGCATGGTCCGTAGTCTCAGCGTTTGAGTCATAGCTCTTTGGCGCCTATCGATAGTAATGTCGTTATCCATGAATTCAATGTCAACAATTGCGTTACGGCCATGACACCCCCGCCGGGCACTGACTAAGTGGTGGTGAAGCCCTTTATAAAATATGATTCCCCAGCCGGTCGGTTTTGCGTATATTGGTTGTCTATGAGCTATCTGGTGTTGGCCCGCAAGTATCGTCCGCAACGATTTGAAGACATCGTGGCCCAGGAGCATGTCAGCCGCACCCTGCAAAACGCCGTCAAGAACGACCGCGTGGGCTCCGGCTATCTGTTCTGTGGACCCCGAGGCACCGGCAAAACAACCACCGCGCGCGTACTGGCCAAGGCTCTCAACTGTGTCAACGGTCCCACGCCCGATCCGTGTGGCCAGTGTGACGCCTGCAAAGAGATCACGGCCGGGAGTTCGCTGGATGTACTCGAAATCGACGCCGCCTCCAACACCGGCGTCGACGACGTGCGCACGCTGCGGGAAAACGTCCGCTATCTGCCGGCCGGTGGCAAGAAACGAATCTATATCATAGACGAAGTGCATCGGCTCTCCGGGGCCGCTTTCGATGCTCTGCTGAAAACGCTGGAGGAGCCGCCGCCGCATGTGATATTCATGTTCGCCACGACCGAACCGACCAAAGTGCCGGAGACTATTATGTCTCGCACCCAGCGCTTCGACCTCAAACGGGTCTCGGCCAAGGCGCTGGCCTCACATCTGACCTTGATTGCGCGCAAAGAAGGACTTGAAATCGAGGAGGCGGCCATCAGTTTGCTGGCCCGCAAGGCCGACGGCTCGGTACGTGATAGTCTGTCGCTGTTGGATCAATTGACCGCCTTTGCCTCGGAGAAAATAACCAGCGAGACGGTGGTTTCCGCGCTGGGACTGGTCGACCGTCAGATGTTGTTCAGTTTCGTCAACGCTGTTGCCGCCCGTGACAGCAAGGGTGTACTGGCCTTGATCAGGCAGGTGATCGAAGGTGGCGGCGATATCTCAGACTTTACAGCCGAGTTGTTGGAACACCTCAGACTGTTGATGGTCTTGGCCACGGATGAAGAAGCCGGTCAGTTGCTCGGTTTTAGCGGCGACGAGTTGACCGAGCTTTCGCAACAGGCCGGGAATTTCGCGTTGGGCGATATTGTCCGCATGATCAAGATAGGTATGGACCTCAACCGTGACCTCAAAAGCAAAAGCGGTCTGGATGAACGACTGCTTTTGGATGTCGCCGCCATCAAGATGGCCGAGATGGAGGGAACGGTTCGCTTTGAAGAGATTCTCGCCCACCTGAAACAGGGACCGGCTCCAACCGCCACCGGCAATCTGTTCGGGCCCGATCAAAAAAAAAAGGGTGAACCACAGGCCAGCGCAGGATTGAAATTAGTCAGAAGTGAAGAGCCACCTCAGGCGCCAATCGCGGAGCCGTTCAAATCGCGGGCCGTCAATTTGGTTATGATGCGGACAGGCTGGAAAAGTTTTATTGGTCGTCTCAAACAGAAGAACAGTATGCTGGCCTCGCAGCTGGCTATGGCTGAAGTCCGTGATGTTAAGGACAATCGAATTTTGGCCGTATTTGGTCGGTCGGCCGGGGTGGCCCGTCAGTTGGCCGAAAAACCAGCCAATGTGAGCCTGATCAAAGCGGCCTTGGCCGATCAGTTTGCCGCTAATCTGAGTATAACATTCGAGACCGACTCACAGAAAGATGACGAAAAAATCGATAACGATAAAAAACAGTCCACGAGTGTCGATCTAAAGAAACTGGTGGAAGAATCACCGCGACTGCAAAAACTGATGGAGAAAGTTGACGGCGAGATCATCGGGGTAAGAAACGGTGAATAACAGAAGAACGACAGACCTACACAGGAGATGATTATGGGTAAGGGCGGCATCGGCAATATGATGAAGCAGGTTCAACAGATGCAGGCCAAGATGGAGGCAATTCAGGCCGAACTGGAACAGACCGAAGTGGAAGGAACTGCAGGCGGCGGTATGGTCAAAGTGGTAGCCAACGGTAAACAGGATATCGTGTCGGTCACCATTGATCCGGAAGTGGTCGATCCCGATGACGTTGAGATGCTGCAGGACCTTATCCTAGCCGCGATCAGTCAGGCTCGCACCAAGGCGCAGGAATTGCAAACAGAAAAAATGGCCAGCCTTACCGGCGGCCTGAATATACCCGGGATGAACCTGCCGTTCTAAGCGGAAAGACCTGCCATGTTCAAATCGGCTACTTCGGTTGAACGATTGGCCAATCGTCTGGCGCGTATGCCGGGGATAGGGCGCAAGTCGGCCTCGCGGCTGGCTTTCTATATTCTCAACCTGCCCAAAGAAGAGGCGCTGGAGCTTTCCGACATCATCCGCGAGGTGATCGACAAGGTTGGCTTCTGTTCAACATGTTTCAACATCTCAGAGAATGATCCCTGCCGAATCTGCAGCGATCCCAAACGGGACGCAACGGTCTTGTGTGTGGTCGAAGAAACGGCCGATGCCGCTGCTATCGATAAGGTCGATGGATTCAACGGTCGCTTTCACATACTGGGTGGACGCCTCTCACCGCTGGACGGGCTGGGGCCGGACGAACTGAAAATACAAGAACTGTTGAAAAGACTGTCCGGCGACATAACCGAGGTCGTGCTGGCCACCAATCCAAATGTCGAAGGTGAGGCTACTGCCATCTACCTGGCCAAACTGCTCAAGCCGTTGGGCGTGAAAGTGACTCGTATCGCACGCGGACTGCCGGTCGGCTCCGATCTGGAATTTGCCGACTCGGCCACGCTCGGTCGGGCCTTGGAGGGGCGGCAGGAGTTCTGAGTTCTGATCATGGCTGACTCCAGACATATCTCCCAGGCGCTGTACCTGTTGATGGCGGTCTCCCTGCTCTTTCTGGCCGCCCGGTTCCTGGGCGGTGCCCTGTTTGAAAACAACTGGTCGTTCACCCACTTTTGGCACCTGCCGCTCTGGTATCCCATCCTATGGCTGGCCCTTTCGGCCGGACTTTTATACCTGTTCATCGGTCGCATCGAGTCTATCGGCAAACTCTGTACCTCGTCCAGGCAGGTTGTGATCGCGGCGACCATCTTGTTCGTTCTGTTGGTCATATTCCGGCATGATTCTTTTGTTCTCGGCGGCGGCAACCTGAAGGTTGCCATGCTGGCCCAAGCTGAAGTCTTCAACCCTCGGTGGTTTGAGTACGGTACATCGATGCTGGTATCGTGGCTGCACACGCTCCTCACTCTGTTTGAGATGCCGCGCACGATGCCGGCGGTGTTGAGTTGGACGGTTGTGAGTTTCATGTCTACCCTGGCCGCGTTGGTGGCATGTATCCAGCTCAGTCGTGCTCTCGCCCCCGACTCCCAGCGGCGGGGGCTGCTTTTCACTGTCATGTTCTTCGGACCGCAGGGTGTGGTCTACTTTGGGTTTATCGGAGTGGAACCGGTAGTACCGGCTATCTGTAGTTGGCTGGCGCTTTTGGTGGTGCGCACCAACCGCGAGGGAGGAGTCAAAAACCTGGCCCTGCTCTGGCTGATTGCCGCTGTTGGCGTCTTCATGTACAGTTGGTTGGTTTTCCTGATTCCTTCCGCCCTGTTTGTGACAGTACGCAGGCTTGGACGGCAGACCAAAAAACTGTCCCTGGGCACCCTTATCGTAGGCTTGGTCGGATACGTTATCGTGTTGGCCTTCGTCTACCGTCAAGGAGTAATCGACTTTGAGTTCTCACGGTTCTTACTGTTCCCGGGGGGCAAAAGTCCTTTCGGTAACTACGGCCTGTTCTCCCTGAGACACATCAGCGATGTCGTTCAACTGTTCTTTCTGGCAGCGCCGACTGTCGTGGTCACCAAACTTCTGTGGATGCGCAGACTGTCCGCTGTGCGAAACGATGCCAATCTTGTCGCCTTCAGCCTGATGGCCCTGGGTGGCGGAACGGTTCTATTTGTAATGGACCCATTCAACAGCATTGTCTTCGACATGCCGCGCATGGCTGCCTTTCTCACGCCCGTGGCCCTTTTGGCCGGACTGTTACTGGCCAGGGTGCCGACCGACTCAGCAGCGGGACGACGGCTCTTGGGAGCTATGGCGGCGCTGTCGCTGATCGTGCCGCTTTGCTATCTTCCGGTAATGTTGGAAATCGACCGGGTGGAATCGCATGCCGTTGAGCAGTTCGACAAACAAGAGGTTCACTATTTGCACGCCGGTTTCGCATTTAGAGATGCCTACTTCTATCGACGCCACTTTGATGAACGCAAGACGATCATTCGTATCCCGGGATTCGAACATATCGTTCCGGATAACTTGCTACAGGGTTATGATTCATCGGCTGTTTCCGTCGACAGCTCAGGCGGCCAACGCCACAGACTCGGGCTGGACACAACCAATCTCGAAAAGGCCAATCAGTGGGATTGGCTGATGCCGACCAAGTCCGAAGATTTTCTTAACCTGCGAGGCGCCGGCGACCTGATCACGGCCGGCAAGCCGGAGGTGGCGCTTAGGTATCTTTACGCCATGAAAGCCAAACGGCCCTATTGGACCGATGCCCGAGCCAGACTGATCAATGTACTGATGCGACTGGGCCGTTATGCCCAGACCCGGCCGGAACTCGACAGCGTGTTGATGCTCCAACCATACCGGCGTGAGCACCATCAGAACAATTACATTTTCTGGCGCGATCAACGAAAGTACACCGAGGCTTTTGCAGCTATCGACCGTGCCGTCGAGCTATTTCCGAATGACCCGGAGATACTCACCGACCTGATGCTGATGCATCATCAGATCGGCAACAAAGAGGAGGCTGCCGAGTTAGCATCGTCGTTGAACGCCACCGATTCGACGCTGCCATATCCTTACCTGGTCCGGGCATTTCAGGAAGATGCGAGCGAGAACTACAGCGCTGCAATCCGTTACTATCAGAGATTCGTCTCTTTAGCGCCTAATGATCCGGACACCGAACGCATGCGCGCGCGCATGAACGAGTTGGCCGAGAAGCTGCGGGAGGGGGAGTAGGGGGGAAGGTCTCTGTGTTGGTTCCTGTATTTCAGAGTTCATATTAGTTGAATTTGATGATGGTTTTACCGTTCTTCATGTTTGTTGGTAAGGAGTAAAGGAAGATATCGATGAATGAGTTTTGTAGGAGATGGCACTCATGATACGTGACCTCAAAATCGGAAACTTCAAGTGCTGGAGTGATACGGGGACCATCAGAATGTCGCCGATAACATTATTTTTCGGGACGAATAGTTCCGGGAAGTCAAGTATTGGCCAATTCCTAATGATGCTCCGCCAAACAGTGGACTCTCCTGATAGAAAGGCCGTTTTCTATACCGGTGGTAAGAACTCGGCTGTGCAGTTAGGTTCCTACCAAGACATGGTCTACCAGCGTGATTCAGGTGCAAGCATCAGTTTCGATTATACGTGGGACTTGGCAAGCTCTTTGAAAATCAAGGACCCCATTTCACTTAAGTCCTTCACTGGGACACAATTGGAGTTTGCAGCCGTTGCTGGCATGAAAGATGAAGGTCAGAAAACTCTAATCCTAAACCAATTGAAATATATCCTCAAGGATGACGAAGAAACGGCCCTTAGCATTCAAATGGCTCTTCGGCAGACAACCAGAATAGAATACGAAGTTGACGCAGAAAACTACACGCTTGTGCGTAACCAAGGTCGAGCATGGTATCCCAAATCGCCGGTACGATTTTATGGGTTTCCTGACGAAGTAGTCGCCTATTATCAAAATGCAGCATTTGTGCAAGAATTGAATCTCGTGCATGAAAACCTCTTTCGTTCATTGTGTTATCTCGGTCCGTTGCGGACTAAGGCGGAACGGCTCTATTCATGGACAGGAACCGAGCCAGAACAAGTAGGCTACTCTGGCGAAAATACAGTAGCTGCGATGCTTGCAGCTAAGAACCGCAAGATCAGTTTTGGATATAAACAAACAGCCAAACCTTTTCAACAGCTCATTGCAGAAGAACTGACAAAAATGGGGCTGATAGAGAGATTTCAGGTTAACGCCATTTCTAAGCAGCGTCAAGAATATGAAGTTAAGGTCTGCACAAAAGGCTCGGAAGATTGGGTTGATTTGCCAGATGTGGGGTTTGGGGTTTCACAAGTACTTCCCGTGCTGGTGCAGTGTTTCTATGCACCTCGGAACTCAATCATTATTATGGAACAACCGGAAATCCACCTACATCCATCAGCCCAGGCTGCTCTGGCCGATGTCATGATTGACGTAATGAATTCACGAGAAGATGGTTCTGATCGGAACATCCAACTCATTGTCGAAACGCATTCGGAGCACTTCTTGAGACGGTTGCAACGACGGATAGCTGAGGGGACCATTTCAACCAACAAAGTTTCAGCGTATTTTTCAGATGTATCGAAGATGCCGGCACGATTGGACACTCTTCAGATAGATATGTTCGGTAATATCATGAATTGGCCGGAGAACTTCTTTGGCGATGACATGGGAGACATAACAGCGCAGGCCAAAGCCGCGATGGAAAAGAGAATTGATCAAACCTCCGATCATGCAGATACTCCGAATGGTTAGTCTTCCCAAGAAATGTGTAGTTGATTCTAATATTCCCATAAATGCGAATATGGCAACCAAAGCTGGGGCAATCCCTGATGAACTGAGCGAGTGCGTACTTGCATGTATCCAAGCCGTGGAACATGTCGTTGAAAATGGCGGGCTGGTTGTCGATGTAGGTGGCGAGATATTTGATGAGTATCGCAAGGGTCTATCGATGCGCGGTCAACCTGGGCAAGGCGATGTGTTTATGAAGTGGCTTCACGACCATCAATGGATGGATACTTTGGTGGATCGCGTCGACATCACCCCAACAGGAGACTCATACGTCGAGTTTCCCGATCACGCCGAACTCTCCGATTTTGATATTTCTGATAGGAAATTCGTGGCTGTTGCCAAAGCGCACCGAGATGCACCGCCGATACTGCAAGCCACCGACAGCAAATGGTGGGGTTTTAAGGACGCACTTCATTCGGTTGGGGTTTCGGTGACGTTCTTGTGCCCGGAGTATGTTAGAGCCAAGTACGAACAGAAAATGGACGGATAACAACGACCTCTTTCTAAGACAGTACCCCACCAAGAGCTCAACGCCGGGTGGGTTCTTCAGTTAGCGTGTCGAAACCCGCCTGCGGCGGTCCTACGGACCAGGGGTTTCGACATACCGTAACTTCCAGCCTCATCCTTCGACTGCGCTCAGGATGACACGGTCAAGCCGTGTTTCTGGCGCTTCGCGCGTGTTGGTGCAAGGTAACGCAAGAGACCCATTTATGGCAAGTTCCCATTTATGGGTCAGGACTCCTTCACAGCAGTCACAATGTCCAGGATAGCCTTCTTGCCGTCGTTGAAAAACATCAGAGTATTGTCCAGCGCAAACAATGGATTGGGTATCCCTGCAAATCCGGGGCTGAGGCTGCGCTTGATAACAACAACCGTGCGCGCTTTGTCGACATCGATAATCGGCATCCCGGCAATCGGTGAAGTGGGATCGGTCCGGGCGACCGGATTGACCACGTCGTTGGCGCCGATGACAATAGCCACATCGACCTGCGGCATAGTCGGGTTGATCTCATCCATCTCGCGTAGCTTGTCGTATTCGACATTGGCTTCGGCCAGCAGGACGTTCATGTGGCCCGGCATCCGCCCGGCTACCGGATGAATGGCAAAGTCCACTTCCATACCGCGCTGTTCCAACAGATTGGCCAGGTCACGCACGGCATGCTGCGCCTGGGCGACAGCCATACCGTAACCGGGAATGATGGCCACCCGACGGGCGCCGTCGAAAAGCATGGCGATCTCCTCAGCCGATGTGGCTTTGACCTTGCCTGCGTATACTTCATCGTCGGAGGGTGTGTCACTGGTGGGTCCCATGACACCGAACAGGACGTTAGCGAGAGAACGATTCATCGCCTTGCACATGATCTGCGTGAGAATAATCCCGGAAGCACCCACCAGTGATCCGGCAATGATAAGCACGTTATTGTTAATCACAAATCCGGTGGCCGCGGCGGCGATACCTGAGTATGAATTCAACAGCGCAATCACTACCGGCATGTCGGCGCCGCCGATCGACAGTGTCAGTAAAACACCCAGAACACCGGCTGCGCCCACCATCAACCAGAACAACATTATATTGGCCGGATCAAGCACCACCATGATGCCGAGCGCCACTGACACTATGGCCATGATTATCTTCAGCGCATTCATTCCAGGGAAGCGGTCTTTTTTGTTGAGTAGCAGCAGCCCGATCAGGACGCCGGATAGCATGATCCCGCCGGAGATCGGCATTCCCACTTCGGTCCATGACACCACCCCAAACCAAATCGCGCCGCCTGCTACGATCAGTGAAAAACCGTACTTGATAACTTTCTGCCAGGTGTGCAGTTTCCATTTGACGGCCAGGAACTCAGCCAGCTTGCCAAAGGCGACGTAGCTGCCAAAGAAAGTGACCGAACCGATTACTCCAGTAGCCACGGTGGCGACTTTCATTTGCATGTTGGGAGAGGCGCCTACATGCTGCATCACTGCTACCAGGGCCGATCCGGCGACGAGAATAGAGGCTGCCCCGCCGAAGCCGTTGAACAACCCGACCATCTCAGGCATAGCGGTCATTTTTACTTTCATGGCCGCAGCCGCACCAAGAACAGAACCGATGGCAACGCCCAATAAGATGTAATGCCACTCAAATCTGCCGCTGAGCAAAGTCGCCGCGATCGCTACAATCATGGCCAGGGCAGCGATGCGGTTGCCTCGCACGGCTGTCCTGGGATGGGCCAGACCTTTGAGACCCCAAATGAACAACATGGCAGCAAGAAGGTAGGCGGAATTGACGATACTTGGATTCAGCACGATCAGTCCTTTTTCTTAAACATCTTGAGCATGCGGTCGGTGACCAGGAAGCCACCGACAACGTTGATGGCTGCAAATATCACGGCAACAAAGGCCAGAATCTGAGCCAAAGGACTCGAATCCATCTGACCGGCCAGCACCAGCGCACCGATAATAGTAATCCCGGAAATAGCGTTGGACCCGGACATCAGCGGCGTGTGCAGGGTTGGTGGAACTTTCGTTATTATCTCAAAGCCAACTACAATAGCCAGCACGAAGACAGTCAGAATCATCACGAATCCATCCATTAGCCCTCGCTCCTTTCTGTCGTTGTATCCATGCCGAAAGCCTCACGCAGTCGGGCATTTACCACCTTGCCATCGTGAGTCATCAGGGTATCTCGAATGATCTCATCTTCCATATCGCGGCGGACCTTACCATCTTCGATCAGGTGCTTCATCAGCGCCAGCAGGTTGCGTGAATACATCTGGCTGGCATGAAACGGAATCGTGGAGGGGAGGTTGTTGGGGCCGAGGATTGTGATGCCGTTTTCGACAACCGTTTCATCGAGCCTGGTCAGTTCACAATTGCCGCCCCGTTCGGCGGCCAGGTCGACGATCACCGAGCCTCGACGCATCTGCCGGACCATATCGGCGGTGATCAGAACCGGTGCTTTTCGGCCGGGAATGGCGGCGGTAGTAATCACAACATCGTTTTCTGAAACCACTTTGGTTAGTAATTCGCGCTGCTTGCGGTAGAATTCTTCATCCATCGCTTTGGCGTATCCGCCCTTGTCTTCCGAATCTGCGGCTTCGACATCGATTTCGACAAAAGATGCGCCCAGGCTCTCTACTTGCTCCCGCACGGCCGGGCGCAGGTCGTAGGCTGAGACTACCGCGCCAAGCCGTTTGGCCGTGGCTATAGCCTGCAAACCGGCCACACCGGCGCCGATTACAAAGACATGGGCCGGGGAGACAGTTCCGGCGGCGGTCATCAACATAGGAAACATCTTGGGCAGCAACTGAGCCGAAAGAAGGACCGCCTTGTACCCGGCCACGGTAGCCATCGAAGAAAGCACATCCATGCTCTGGGCGCGCGTGATCCTGGGAATCAACTCCATGGCGAAAGCCAGGACGCCTCGCTGGGCCACCGCCGTTACCTCATCCTTGGCTGTCAGCGGCTCAAATAAGGCCACCAATGTTTGGTCTTTACGCAACAGCTCAAGGTCCGTCTTTCCAAAATCGGGATTGGCCCCAAAGCCGCGAACCTGCAGAATGACATCGCTCTTGTCAAAGACAGACTTGCGATCCGGGGCGATTTCGGCTCCCTTGGCGGAATAGTCGTCATCGGACAGCCCGGAAAGAAGGCCGGCCCCCGATTCGACAACGATAGTCATCCCAGCCTTGCCGAAGAGCGGAACCATGTCGGCCACTACGGCAACGCGACGTTCGCCGGGAAATGTCTCTTTGGGAATCCCGAGAACCAGCGGCTTTGCATCATCAGTCATTTATGTGAGGCCTTTCTGAGTCAATGTCTTTCGCTTCAGCCGATTATTGACCTGAATAACCGGACCTAATAGTCAATGGTTCCCGGAATGTTTGACGGTTCATCCGAGTAGCCGAGGCCCCAGTTAACCTATTTGGCAGAAGCGGTTGCTCGTTCTTGATGAAACCTGCGCAGACTGTCCTGCCCCTGATCGTATTAGCATATCCCCTGGGGACAGGGAACATCGATCGAGTCCGTCGGCGGGTGCTCATCGCCGATTTGGTCTGTTTTGGTGCAATCAAATAGAGAGACCACCCGGCATGACAGGAGGTCCGGAAGACCGTTTTGCTTTGGCCATAGGAATGAAAAGCCGGGAGTTTCTTCTTTCTCAGGCAAGAGCGACGGATAGGTATCCTTGCGATACCCGGGACGCCGATGGATTATCTCAGACATAATGCCTGCAGGTGTGGATTTACCAGCAGACAGAGTCGATATAGTGAGTAGTAGTAGCAGGAGGCAAATGGTGTTCACCAAAGAAGCTGCCAAGGTTGCGGCTGAAGCATATATACCCGTTTCGCTGAAGACGCTCCGTATCGATACGGTGCTGGACTTCGATCTCTATATCAAGATCAACGGCGAATACATACTTTACCGGGCAAACGAAACGGCCTTCTCCGGACACTCCCTAAAAGCGCTAATGGAACACAACGTTCCAAACATCTTCGTATCTTCGACCGATTGCGGCGGATACCAGAAGTACATTGAACAACATTTGGAAGATATCCTAAGGGACGACAGCGTCGATGATTCCTCCAAAGCCACCATCATGTATGACACGGCTCAACTTTTGGTCAAAGATGTCATGACCAAACCGAGTTCGGTTGAGTCCATCAAGCGCAGCATGAAACTGGTCGAAACCACCGTGCTCCACAATTTGAAAAACTCCAGCGCCTTTCACAATATGCTGAAGGTGATGCAATTCGATTACAGCACCTATACGCACAGTATAAATGTCTGCACGTTCTCACTGGCCCTGGCCCAGGCGGCCGGAATCAGCGACCACGAAGAACTGAGCCGGCTTGGCTTGGGTGCGCTCTTGCACGATGTGGGTAAGACCAGAATAGATGAGTCCATACTGAATAAGAAGGGCTCATTGTCGCCCGAAGAATGGAAACTGATAGAGAAGCACCCGCAGTGGGGCTTCGAGATCATACTTGAGACCGACATCCTACCCCACGAAGCACACTACCCGATCCTGCAACACCACGAGCGCGAGGACGGCTCCGGCTATCCGCACCATCTAACAGCGGACGAAATCCATCCATACTCGAAAATCGTTGCGATCGCAGATGTTTTTGACGCCATGACCACCCAACGGGTGTACCGAAATGCGGTGGAGACCTTTCATGCGCTCAAGGAAATGTACTCCGAGCATTTCAAGTTCAGTGGTGATTACATTGAATCATTTACCAGAATGATGGGCCCGCAGGAATAGCAGGTGTCGGGCGGGGTCGCCCAACACCACCTGCAAATCACCTCACCCCTCGACTCCGCTCGGGGTGACATTGTGAAGATTGGATTCCGGCATTCGCCTGCACGCCGCGGCGTGGACCCGCCATGCCAGGCCCACGATCCGCCGCGGCGGACTGATCTCCTGGCCGCCTGCGAAGAGATGGCCGGCGATCCGACGCTAAGACAAAAAAGCCGGTGCAGAACACCGGCTTTGGCAATCTTTGTATGGTGAAGGGCGCTTACGGCAGGGCAATCCAGAAATCAGCGGAGAAAGCACGTTGCGAACTGCCGGGCGCAATATCGGTATAGTTGTCAAGAACACCGATCCTGGTTTTGATCCGACTAATATTCGCCATGCTGACATCATCGGTCGAACCGGCCAACGTGCGCGACATAACAACTGTCCATTGTCCTGCCTGCTCGTCGAAGTGGTGAGCGGTGCGAACATCCCAGCGGCTTTCGTCAATGTTCTCCCAGTCGACACCGGCGACTATGTACCAACCAGGAACCGTTTGACCAACCGTCCAGTTGCGGGCGTTGGCTTGTACCCAGATATCCAGATTTCTCATATGGTTGCTGTACATGACATCGCCGGTGAACTCCCATTCACTGGAATCAACGTATGTGGGTTGAGTCGGATCGTTAATCGATTTGGGTCGGTTTTGGAAGGCAACTGAGTTAGCCCCGGCATCCGCGATCAGGGAGTCATTACGAAATGTTAAGTCCTCGGCCAAATTCTGTGTCCCGGTGGTTAGTAATCTCCAGTTCCAGGTATCCCATCCACCGCCGGGCGCTCCTTCGAACATAGCGAAGACTTCGTCCTCGCCACGAGTCCCCTCATACCACGTGAATCGGAAAGTCTCGTTGTTGTTGAGCTCCCAATTGTCTCGCTGAATGCTCCGGCTGGCGTCGGCCCACTGAAACCTCAGGTAGAGCCGGTCACCTATCTTTATAGCCTGAAGGTCGACCGAGGAAGGCGCCGCCAAAGATTTGTCGGGGCCAAGTGGTGATTTGATCGGACCGACCGGCAGGGCAGCGCCGGTCGAGAGTGAGATGGTAGTCGCAGTAACGTCGTCCCAGGCGGCGTCGTTGTAGACCAACGGCCAGGCCGGGGCAACCGTGGTACCCGGTGTCACTGTTATGCTGTTGTCGCCGGGAATTACTTCGTCGTCGTCACCACAACCGATCCATAACAACGTGCTAAGGGCGATTGTCGACACAATGAGCTTTTTCATATTCCATCCTCCTGAATGATAATCAATCGTACATTATACAAGATAAGGCCGACCAAGTGATCTGAAAAGCGAATTATTCGGACAGTCGTTTGACGACAATCATGGTCAGATCATCATAAACATGCTGTGGTGCGGCGAATCTGGTGACAGCACGGTAGACGGCCTCGAGTATTTCGGCTGCCGACTTATCAGCGTTTTCCCGGATGACCTCGGTCAGTTGCTCCAACTCGATTTCATTGTCGTCCGGATCGAACACTTCGCTGATACCGTCAGTGTACAGAAAGATTATGTCTGAGGCATTTATGTACACCGGACGCTCTTCGTACTCAGCCTCCGGGGACACACCCAACAAAGGTCCCCCCTCGCTCAGATATTCGACACTCCCGTCGGCCCGAATCAAAATCGGCAGGCAGTGACCACAGTTGGCAAAAGTAAAGACATGGTTCTTTGAATCGAGGACACCATAGACAGCCGTCACGAAGTTACCCGGCTGTACCGATTCGCACAGGAGGTTGTTGACTTTGCTGCAGATAGTACGGATAGCGTAGTTGTTGCGGATTTCGGCGATGAGTGAAGCACGGAAAGAAGCCATTATCAACGAGGCCGGGATTCCCTTGCCGGAGACGTCGCCGATAGCCACACCAAACTGAGATTCGACAATCTTGATGAAATCATAGTAATCTCCGCCGACCTCAAAGGAGGGAATATTTCGCCCGCACAGATCATAACCGGCGATCTGTGGGTTGGCGCCCGGCAGAAAACTCCGCTGGATTTTTCGTGCAATGTGCAACTGCTCTTCAAGTTTGTGGGCCGACAACATCCGCTCGTGCATCCTGGCCCGTTCGACCGATACGGCAGCCTGAGAGGCAAAGGCCGCTACCAAAGACGCCTGCGGTTGGGTGAATGCGGCTATGCGATCAGATTCGAGATTGATCGCGCCTATGGTGCGGTCCCCCAAAATGATCGGCACCACCATCTCACTCCGGGTGTCATCGCGCGAATTGACATAGCGTTCGTCGACCGCAACATCGGGCACGATCACCGCCCGGCCCGACTTGGCCACGCTGCCGACCAGACCCTGCCCGACTTTCAAGTGTATCTTGGGTCCACTTGCGGAATCGTATCCCTGTGTGGAGAGAGTCTGAATATCACCGGTATCGGCATCTATCAGGAAAACGCCGCCGGCATCGAATTCGACTGCCCTTTTAAGTGAATCCAACATCATGCGTAACACTTCATCCAAACCGAGCGAACTTGACAGTTGCCGACAAATTTCCAACAGCAGGTCTTTCTGCAAAGCCTCGCGACGAACCATGCGGTACAGGTGGGCGTTGTCGACAGCCACAGCGATCTGGTTGGCCAGGCCGATCAAAACATCCATGTCGCCCGAATCAAACTGCCCCTCCTGTTTGTTGATCGCCTCTATCACCCCGATCATCTGGCCCTTACCGATCAACGGCACGGAAACCAGTGAACGTGTCTCCACTCCGGCCAGGCGTCCGATCTCCTGGTCTACTCGCTGGTCGGTCGAGGCATCGGCGATTACTACCGGCTCTCGGAAGTTGGTCACCCAGCCCACCACCCCGGCGCCCACGTCAAGGTAAAAATGTTTCATCTCGAAATCGGCTGAGTTCATGAAACGAACCTTCATGTCGGTTCGTTCATGGTCTACTCGAAACACCAAAGCGGCCTCGGAACCGGCGGCGGCGATAATCAATCTTAGTACCCGCTCAATCAACTCCTCATATTCCAGAGTCGAATTGAAAGTGCGGCTGGCCTCAAGCAGCAGTTTCTCGGCCCGTGTATGGTCGGCGGCAAAGTTCATGGTTGGGAAAGTACGATTTCCTAAGGTAATGTCAATCGGAATGACACGGTCAAGCCGTGTTTCTCGCGTATCGCGCGGCGCTGAACCAACAGCATGGGAGCTCGGGGGAACATGTCTCCTCCTGGTATGCCGACTCGTAATGACACGGTCAAGCCGTGTTTCTCGCGTATCGCGCGGCGCTGAACCAGAAGCATGGGAGCTCGGGGGAACATGTCTCCTCCTGGTATGCCGACTCGTAATGACACGGTCAAGCCGTGTTTCTCGCGTATCGCGCGGCGCTGAACCAGAAGCATGGGAGCTCGGGGGAACATGTCTCCTCCTGGTATGCCGACTCGTAATGACACGGTCAAGCCCTGTTTCTCACGCATCGCGCGGCGCTGACCCAACAGCATGGGAGCTCGGGGGAACATGTCTCCTAATAGTATGCCGACTCGGTTAGAATGATTCGGGTGTTTCCCTTGTCAGCCGTCGGTGCATTCGCTAAATTGGCGGCATGTCGAATGGAAAACCGAGCGTACTGGTCACCGGCGCCAACGGGTTCGTGGGGACGCGACTGTGCCACTTACTGCTGAAGGAAGGCCTGGCCGTTGTGGCCGGTGTGCGGAAAAGCTCGGACTTGAAGTCGCTTGAGTCTATGAATATCGAGTACCGCTATGGTGATGTAACGCGGCCTGAGAGCCTGCCCGAGATGGTGACCGGTGTCGATTACATCGTGCATAACGCCGGCATCACCAAGGCGCGAAACAAAGATGACTTTCGAAGGATAAACGAACAAGGGACCCAGGCGCTGTTCGATGCGGCTGCCGAACATAATAACTCGGTGAAAAAAATCGTCTACATATCATCGTTGGCCGCGGCCGGTCCCTCGGTGCCGGGTCGTCCGGTAACCGAAGAAGACACGCCCCATCCCATCACGACCTATGGACGCTCCAAACTTGGGGGTGAACAGACTGCCCTTGGGTTCTCGGACCGGTTGCCGGTTCTGTCGATCCGTCCGCCTGGTGTGTACGGACCGGGCGACAGAGAGATCTTCGGTTTCTTTGAGGCCGTGCACAAAGGGATCCGTCCGCTAATCGGCGATACCAAACGACGTATACAAATAGTGCATGTCGACGATCTGGCCCGTGGGATATTTCTGGCCCTGACCAAGGAGACAAAACCCGGCGCGGTATACTTCATTGCCGAGAACATGTCCTACACCATGGCCGAACTAATCGGCTTGTTGCAACAAGCGTGTGGTCGAAAGGGTTTTCCGCTGAAGCTTCCGGCCCCACTGTTCCGAGCCGCGGCGGTAGTTTCGGAAGTAGCCTGCAAGCTGTTTCGCACCACGCCGATGTTGACCCGCGAGAAAGCGGCCGAACTGCTCGACTGGTGGGAGATGTCGCTTGACAAAGCTCACAACGAGTTGGATTACCGGTCGCGCATTCCATTCGCGCAGGGAGCAAAAGATACCTATGACTGGTACATCCGTATGGGGTGGCTCAAATGATTTCCACTGAGCTTGTTGTATACTGTCTCGTTTTGGGTGGGGCGGCGCTGTTGGTGGTTACTGTACTTTATGAGTTGCTCGGCAGAATAATCAAAGCCTCACGAGACATGCCCGTCGCCCTTATCGAACCGACCTCACCGGCCTGGTATCTGTTGAATTTTGTCATGGAGTACTTGTTCCTGGTGGCCGTGCCGACCTTCGCCTACCTGGTATTTGTCGTAGCCTTGCCGCTTGAGGGCATCAAGCCGGCCCTGGCCGCGGCGGTGATGGCTTTCACACTGGGTGCGGCGCCGACACTGTTGGCGGTTTCTGTTCGCATCAAGTTGTCGGTGTCGTATTTGTTGTATATTCTTCTGGGCGTACTCTTGAAACTGGCCGCGGTGATGGCCACTATCGGCTACTTGTACTCACTCTAAGAAGGGTCACGCATGGCTTCCAATGACAAGTTCGCTCTTATCCGACGACGGTTTCCGCACACAAAAAAGGTGACCTACTTCAACGCCGGTTCCTATGGGCCGTTTTCCATCGATGTGCAACAGGCGATTGAAGCCAACATCAGCCAGCGAGTGGCAGCCGAGCGTGATGACTCACACGATGCCTTCGAGACCCAGGATGAATTGCGGGCGATCTATGCGCGCATGATCGGCGCACGCAAACGTGAAGTCGGTATCGGGCTGAATACTTCATTTGGTTTGAACATTGCCGCCTTTGGTTTGCCGCTGAATAAGACCGACGAAGTGCTGGTGTCCGATGTTGAGTTCCCGGCTATTCGATACACCTGGCGGGCCGCGGCTGAGGCGCGCGGCTTCAGGCTGAAAGTGCTCAAGTCACGCGGCCGCTGTTTTGATATGGATGCACTCAGGCGCGGAGTGACAAAGCGTTCCAAAGTGCTGACCGTGTCGTGGGTGCAGTTTTTCAATGGATACAAGGCCGACCTGCAACAGTTGTCGGAATTCTGCCGCGAAAACGGCATGTTTTTCGTGGTCGATGGTATCCAGGGGATGGGCGTGGAACCGATCAATACCAAGATCATCGACATCGATGTTTTTACGTCGGGATGTCAGAAGTGGATGTTGGCGCCGCAGGGGTGTGGGTTCTTCTATCTGTCCGACCGTATCCGTGACCGGCTCAAACAACCGTTCATGAGCTGGTTGGGGTCGGACTGGAAGATGAACTTCACTGATCTGTTTCGATATGAGCAACCGTTTTTTGATTCGGCGCGACGGTTCGAGATGGGATACTACGTCGTGCTGAACATGATGGCGATGAAGGCTGCGGCTGAGATGTTTGTCGATCTCGGTATCAGAAACATCCAGCGACACAACTACGCTCTCATCGACCGCCTGGCCGACTTTATAGACAGCCATCCCTACTATACCATCACGTCCAACATGGAACCGACCCATCGCTCGTCGATTTTCACTTTCACCTGCGATGATTACAAATCACTGCATCGTGAGTTGTTGAAGAACAAGATTATCCTGGTGCAGCGCGAGGGGTCTATCCGTGTCTCGGTGCATCTTTACAACAACGAACGCGACATCGACAAGACCATCGGCGTGCTCCAGAAATTCGCACGGGGGAGATAGCTAGTAAACCGAATACTCCTGGGGCTTGGGCCCGCGCGAAGCGCGAAAGGCAGGCTTGCCTGTGGTTCGACACCGCTCACCAAGTGGGAGAGCGCGAAGCACCACAAACCTGGCTTGCCAGTCATTCCCGCGCAGGCGGGAATCCATCTTCTCTTGTGCCGTCATGCGACTCCGCTTGCCGGCTTCTGTCGTTCCTGTACAAGCAGGAATCCATCATCTTTTCTTTTTCTTTTCCCCTCTCGAGAGGGGTGCCCCGCCGACGGCGGGGCGGGGTGTGTTCTTCGCGGTGTCAAACCAATAACACACCCCTATATCCCCTCTCAAGAGGGGACTTTGAAGAAGCTCTGTATCTATGGCTATGTAACGTGGTTGGACGCCGACTGGCTTAACAGCGGACTAAGTTCCGCGTCATCACGAATGACCTCGAAGATCTTCTCGCAGGCAGGCGCGACGTTTTCGACATCGAGGTCAACAGCCTGGAACTTACTCAAAAACCCGTGCGGATCATCAAGCACTTTCAGGGGAAAGATCTTCTTGTCGCGAGCATCCGCATAGCCTGCTTCGTGATCGGTCCACTCGGATCCTCTGTAGTTCTCTGTTAGCAGTGCTAGAAACACGTGGCAGTCGTTGAGTTCGTTCAGAATACTGGTCATCCACTTTTTAGACGGTTCGATGCTCGCGTGTGCCAAGAATGCCTTGACTCCATGCTTCTCCAATGCCATTTGGATTTGCCCCGCGAGTTTCGCGTCCTTCGTCGAATAACTGATGAAAGCACGGAGTGGGCCCACGATCACGGGTTGATCTTTCGCTCGTCTTCGATACTCCTCCGCCTCCTGGTGTACTTTGTCATCAGCACCTGGAATTATGTTCACAGCACATTGCAACATCTCGTACTCTTGATTGTGTCCCGCAGACAACATGCTGTCAAAGGAGGTAGGAAAGTCAGGACCCTTGAGGGACGCCAATAATAAACGTCCTCTTATAGACAGGTTATTTAGAGACTCTATGATTCTATTTGGGTTGCGAGGAAGCGCAGACAGTATTTCTATCAGCGTAGGAGGCGGTTTCGGATATTCTTCCATCCTCCTATCGATATACTCCAGAATCTCTAATCTAATGATCTTCTTTGACGTTCCCTCACCCTCAATGAGATCTTCAAGGGCCGACTTACTCAGAGTGCACTCGAACTTGCCCGTTCCCAATAAGGTAAAAACAGCCCGAGCTGCTATTACATTTCCCTCTGCTCTCTTAATCTGCGCCAAGGCCAACTCACCGGCTATGACGTTTTGCGGTTGCCAGTCCGACTCACCCAATTCTCGTGCCGAAGCACGATAGACCGCCGTGATTCGGCCGTCCGTCAATGGCCAAGCTCTCACCGGAAGGGCAACGTTGTAAACAGCCTCTCCTTTGACCACCGAGTAGGTAATCACTTCATTGGCGTACTTATCATGCAAATGCGCCACTACCCCTTCCCGTGGCACTTTTTGTACTTCTTGCCGGACCCACACGGACAAGGATCGTTGCGGCCAACTTTCTTAGTCTGGCGCTTGAAAGTCCGATCCTGCTGGCCAGCCTGCGAAGCCTCGGCCATCGGGTTTTTCTGCTGTTGTCCATCGGCCAGTTTCGGTTGCGGTGGCGCAGTCATACCCATACCGGTGGTGTCGGCGTGCGACGAAACCAGTTGCTTGTCACGCCGTCGTTCCTCGCGCGATTTGTCCGGCTCCTTGATTTGTAGTTTGTAAACGAGGTTGATGATTTCCTTGTCGACCGTTTCAACCATCTCCTGAAAAGTCCGGAACGCTTCACGCTTGTAGATATCAATCGGCTTGCCCATCCCGCCGTGATATGCGCGCAACCCGATCCCCGTGCGCAACTCTTCCATCTCGGCCAGATGATCACGCCAGTGGCGGTCGATGGTCGACAGCACCGCATACCGTTCCAATTGACGCATGATCTCATCGCCGTAGGCGGCTTCTTTCTGATTATAGAAACCCATCACAGCACCGAGCAGGTTCTCCTTGAGCTTTTCGCGCGTGAGTGACTCGATATCTTCCGGCTTGTACTCGAGGTTCAACAGATACACCTGTCGCAAATCATCCGATAGAGCTTTCAAATTCCACTCTTCGGGATAGGTCTTGTCCGGACAATGGGAATCTATCAGCAACTCGAGCACTTCTTCGATCAACTCGACCACTTCGTCCTTGATCGAGGGACGCTCCAGCGCGGCCAGGCGTCGTTCATAGATCCATTTGCGCTGGACGTTCATGACATCATCGTAATCGAGAGTGTGTTTGCGGATGGCGAAGTTTTGCGCCTCGACTTTCTTTTGCGCTCGTTCAATAGCGCGCGTCACCATCTTGTGCGCGATAACCTCACCCTCTTCGACACCCAGCCGATCCATCACTGCGCCGAGCCGGTCGCCGCCGAACAGTCGCATCAGATCATCCTCAAGTGAGAGGAAGAACTTCGACGAGCCGGGGTCCCCCTGACGGCCGGAACGCCCGCGCAACTGACGGTCAATGCGCCGCGACTCGTGTCGTTCGGTGCCTACGATGTGCAGCCCGCCGGCATCGACAACACCTTCGCCGAGTTTGATGTCGGTACCACGACCGGCCATGTTGGTCGCAATGGTGATACTTCCGGCCATCCCCGCATTGGCCACAACCTCCGCTTCCTTCTGGTGGTGTTTGGCATTGAGCACGTTGTGCGCGATGTTCTGCCGCTTCAACAGTCGCGATAATGTTTCCGAAACGTCCACCGTAACCGTACCGACCAGCACCGGTCGGCCTTCCTCACGTTTCTCGACGATCTCGGCCAGGATAGCTTCGTATTTCTCCTTACGCGTCCGATAGATTTCATCTTCCATATCCGCACGCACGACGGCCACGTTGGTGGGGATGACCATCACGTCGAGCTTGTAGATATCGAACAACTCCTGCGCTTCAGTTTCGGCGGTACCGGTCATACCGGCCAGCTTGTCGTACATGCGGAAATAGTTTTGCAGCGTTATGGTGGCCAGCGTTTGCGACTCAGCTTCAATGCGAACACCTTCTTTGGCCTCAATCGATTGATGCAAGCCATCGGAGTAGCGCCGTCCCGGCAGGATACGTCCCGTGTTCTCGTCGACTATCATCACCTTACCGTCCTGGAGGACATACTCAACATCTTTTTCGTACAGGGCGTAGCCGCGCAAGAGCTGGTTGATTGCATGCACCTTTTCGGAGTACTCACCGTGGACGCGGTAGATGTCTTCGGTCTTTTTCTGTTTGTCTTCAGGCGTGAGCGATTCATCGCCGTCAAGTTCTGACAACATCGTGGAAATGTCGGGAATCTCGAATAGCTTCTGCTCCGTGGGTGACAGTTGGGCGGTACCCAGATCGGTTAAGGCAATAGAATGCTCGCGCTCATCGATGAAATAATAAAGCCGGTCATCGATCTCATGCACTTTCTTGTCGCGCATGAAGGCGGACTCAACCTCGGTCATCAGTTTCTTGATGCCGGTTTCCTTAAGCAGTTTCATGAACCGTTTGTTCTTGGGCGCTCCCCGATTGGCCGCCAGCAGATTGATCCCGGCTTCGAACTCATCTTCCGACTTACCGCTGTCCAGCAGTTCCTCGGCTTTGGTCATCATCTCGTTTATCAGAGTGGTCTGTTTGCGCACGATCCGCTCGACAGTCGGTTTCATCTCGCGGTAACGGTCGTGCCCTGACTGCTCCACCTGACCGGAAATAATCAACGGTGTGCGAGCTTCATCAATCAGGATCGAGTCGACCTCGTCGATAATCGCATAGTTGTAGTTTCGATGGACGCGATCCTCGGCCCGTTGTGACATGTTGTCACGCAGGTAATCAAACCCGAACTCGTTGGCCGTGCCAAAGGTGACGTCGTTCTCGTACATCGTTCGACGTTCGGCGTTGGTCATCTGGTTCTGAATCACGCCGACGGTGAGGCCGAGATACTCGTAGATGGCGCCCATCCAGTCGCGATCGCGTCGAGCCAGATAGTCGTTGACCGTGACGACGTGCACACCTTTGCCTTCGAGCGCGTTTAGATAAACCGGCAGGGTAGCCACAAGCGTTTTGCCTTCACCGGTGGCCATCTCGGCGATTTTTCCTTCGTGAAGAGCGACACCGCCGATTAGCTGCACATCGAAGTGCACCATGTTCCACTCGGTGTCGATCCCGGCCACATCCCACGACGTTCCAAGATGCCGCCGGCAGGCTTCTTTGACTACGGCGAAAGCTTCCGGCATGATTTCGTCGAGCGTCTCGCCCTCAGCCACGCGCGTTTTGAACTCGTCCGTTTTTGCTTTGAGTTCATCTTCTGAGAGATCACTGAGTTTTGCGAAATGCTCGTTGATCTCAAGCACCATCGGCTCCATTTTCTTGGCGTCACGGTCGTGCTTGGTGCCGAATATTTTCGTAATAAGACTCTTCATACCTCTTTTGACTCCTTGGAGTTTATACTCAGGGAGGATACGAAAATTTGATATCTGAGGCAATGAGAGTTGTGAGGTCCGGAACACCACCCCACACTTTCCTCTTGCTGCCAACCGCTCGGTCCGGTAGATTGAATATGAACATGGATAAGTTTGAACCAGGAATCGTAGTTGCAACCCGCGGCAAAGTCTTCGAAGTACGCACCCAAGACGGCAGTCGGATCAGTTGCGAAGTACGTCAGAAAGTAAAAGACGAAGTGGCGCACACCACACCGGTGGCAGTCGGTGACGACGTGCTGTTCAGCCGCAGTCACGAAGGTTCCGGCGCCATCGAAAAAGTGCTGGAACGTCGCACCACGTTCTGTAGGCCGGCCAAAGGAGTCGAAGGCAAACTGCAAGTGATCGCGGCCAATCTCGAACAACTGGCGATAGTCGTCTCGGCCAAACAACCTGCTCTCAAAACAGGATTGATAGATCGGTTTCTTGTCGCGGCCCAAGTGGGCTCGCTTGAGCCGATTTTGGTGATCAATAAAGTTGATCTCGATTGGTCCGATAGTCTAAAGGCAATCGCCGCAGCTTACCAAAAAATCGGCATCCCGGTTTTCATGCTATCGGCTGTCTCAGGTGTTGGTGTCGATGATCTGGAACGCAATCTGGCCGTCAGTCGCACATTGTTTGCCGGTCATTCCGGAGTGGGCAAATCTACGCTGCTCAATCGACTTATCCCCAAGCTGGAACTCAAAACCAAAGAAGTGTCGGCTTTCAGTGATCGCGGAACACACGCCACGACCAATATTGAATTGTATGAGTTGCCCGACGGCGGCTTTGTGGTCGATTCGCCCGGCCTGAAAGTGATGGGTCTGTGGGAGGTGGACACCGACCAACTGCCCTACTACTTTGCCGAGTTTGATTTGTATAATGAACAGTGCCGGTTTCAACCGTGCAGTCACACGCACGAGCCGGACTGCGCGGTTAAACAAGCGGTCTCAGACGGTCTGATCGCTGACTTTCGGTATCACAACTATGTGGCCATAGCCGACAGCCTGTGAGAGTATTTCGCTCAGTTAACTTAATTGAAGTAGCCGACTTACCGATATTGTAAGAATAGTATGGCAAGCAAGAATATAGAATTTCGCGTCGGCGTTATTATCCTGATCGGAATCGTCATTCTGGCCGGATCGTTGTACTGGTTGCAGGGTTACAAACTCAAAGCCAACTCGCAGCGAGTCCTGGTGCTGTTTGACGATGTCGGCACCCTGGCCGCAGGCGATGGTGTGACCGTATCCGGTGTGCGAAAAGGAAAAGTGAATGACCTTCGTTTGACTCCACAGGGAGTTGAGGTTGAGTTGTGGCTAAGCCAGGATGTGATGCTTAAGAAGGATGCGCAGATTGTAATCAAGAACCTCGGCCTTATGGGGGAGCGATTCGTGGCTATCACGCCGGGACGAGACCAGGAAGGCTTTGACTTCAGCCGACCCGCGCGCGGCCTGTATGACACCGGTCTGCCGGAAGTGATGGGGCTGATGGGGGAGATGATCACCGAGTTGCGCAATCTGGTAATATCGTTCAAGCGAACGGTCGGGTCTGACTCCTCACTAAGTTTGTTTTCGAGCAGCCTGGAAAACCTTCAACAGGTTTCATCGTCACTGGCCGGTTACATGGAGCGCAACGAGGCCAAGCTGGACCGGACGGCGGAGAATTTTCTCTCGGCCTCGAAGGAACTCAACCTTATGCTCAAGACCAACCGCGGACATATAGATTCCAGCCTGCAAAGAGCCGATCGGGTAACAGCCAGCCTCGAACAGATGGTGGGACGACTGGACACCCTGTCGATCTCGGCCCGGGAGTTCGCCGACAATCTGAACAATCCGGAAGGTACCTTGCAGTTACTCATTGAAGACCGACGCTTGTATGATGACCTGCGCAAAACCGCCGACAATATTGATGATCTTGTTAATGATATACGCGCCAATCCGCGTAAGTACATAAATCTGACTTTGGAGATATTCTGAGCCCATGGCAAAATTCCGATTAGCTCTCGGTCTGCACAACCACCAACCGGTGGGGAATTTCGAGGCGGTTTTCGAAGAAGCGCATCAGAAGGCATACTTGCCGTTTCTCAAACTGGCCACCGAACATCCCAGCATTCGTTTCTCCCTGCACCAGTCGGGTATCCTGTGGCGCTGGCAGAAACTGGCTCATGCCGACTATTTCCAACTGGTCGGCAACATGGTCGACCAGGGTCAGATCGAACTGATGACCGGCGGTTTCTATGAGCCTATCCTGACCGCCGTGCCCGAACGCGATGCCCTTGGGCAGATTAAGGAACTCACCAGCTATCTGCACGATCATTTCGAGGTCGCTCCTTCCGGGCTGTGGCTCACCGAACGAATCTGGGAACCGCACCTGCCCAAATTGCTGGCTGCGGCAGGCGTCTCCTACCTGCCGATTGACGACACTCATTTTCTGTACGCCGGTTTTGAGCCGAACCAACTGGGCGGACCTTTCGTGACCGAGAACGAGGGGCACACCGTGACACTGCTGCCGATTCAGAAACGTCTGCGCTACCTGCTGCCGTTCGGCACGGTGGAGGATGTAATAGAAGAACTCAAAGTGCAGGCGGAACGGAATTCATCGGGACTGGCAATTTATGCCGACGATGGTGAGAAGTTCGGTGTCTGGCCCAAGACTTTCAGGCATTGTTATGAGGAAGAATGGCTGAGACGGCTTTTTGAAGCTATCGAAAAAAACTCCGACTGGCTGGAAGTCATCACGCTCGGTGAGGCGGCCGCATTGGAACCTGTCGGACGGGCCTATCTGCCCTCGGCTTCGTATTCTGAGATGCTGCACTGGGCGCTGCCGTCAACTGCTTTTGTTGAGTACGAACGGTTGGAGACATGGCTTGAAGATCAGGGTCAACTCGAACGGTACGGACGGTTTGTCCGTGGTGGACACTGGCGGGGCTTCCTGTCCAAGTATGAAGAATCCAACCTGATGCACAAAAAGATGCTCTCGGTTTCAAACAAGCTGGCTGAGTTCGAACGGCTCAACCCCGGCAAGACCGAACTTGCCGATAACGCACGTGACCGTCTGTACGCCGGTCAGTGCAACTGTCCTTACTGGCATGGCGTCTTTGGCGGCCTTTACCTACCGCATATACGCCAGGCCGTGTACGAAAGCCTGATCGAAGCGGATGTCACGCTGGACCAATTGATGGACCTTCAACCGACCAACTTCTCCGTGTACGACTACGATGCCGACGGTGTCGATGAGGTCATGCTGCAAAGTGGAACCTTTACCGCCGTATTCAAGCCGGGAAGAGGCGGCCTGCTTTTGGACCTGGCCCTGAACAAACACAACTACTGCATCACTGATACGCTCACCCGCCGACGCGAAGGATACCATCTCAAACTGGATCGTGCCATCACCAACGCCTCCGAAGATGTTACTGCGTCCATTCACGATGTCGTCATGGCCAAAGAAGAAGGGCTGAAGAATTTTCTCAACGAAGACTGGTATCTCAAACGCTGTTTTATCGATCATTTCATGACCGACGATGTTGACTTCGACAAGTTCCTGGCCGGAAAGTATGGCGAAGAGGGCGATTTTATTCTGGAACCTTACGCTGTGGAAACCGATCGCTCATCGTCCAAAGTCAGTTTGGTTCGACAAGGTCATCTGTGGCGACCGCTGAACGTGGTGCCGGTAACGGTCCAAAAGCAGTTCACTTTTGCTCCCAACAGCGATCAGATTGAGATTCGCTACCAGTTGTCTTCGCGATCCAAAGAACCAGTGACGGCTACCTTTGCCCTTGAGAACAATTTCAGTTTCCAGGCCGGTCATGCCGAAGACAGAACCATCCTCATCAACAAGCGGCAGCTTATCAACTCCTATCTGGATTCCACCGGACGCCACGAACACGAGCGGTCCTGGGCCATGATAGACCAGTATCGATCTCTGGCCGTGGCTCTGGACTCAGATCAGGAGTGCGAGTTGTGGCACGCCCCCATCTTTACGGTATCACTTTCCGAAGGTGGCTTTGAAAAAGTATATCAGGGCACCACTTTCGTGAACGTCTACCGTTTGCAGCTTGGCGAGCAACCGGTGGAGATTAATCTGACTCTCTACGCGGGCGACCTGGCGAAATTCGAAGCCGGTCTCAAAACAATGTCGGCGGCCGGGTCGCCGTGATGGGGGTACCGTCAACACAAGGCCTGTCGAGCACTTGTTGAAGGGAGTTTTCTCTGAGCCGTTTCTAGGCCCCCTTTGACAAGCCAAGCAGTGCGTTTCACGTCGATCATACCTGCGCGAAAACCACCATTCTTGAGTTTTCACACAAGCCACGTAAGTCTTTGTCACCAAGCAGATTGGGGTTTATCTTGTTAGTTGCCTGGTTAACATGTTAACTAACACCAGATTGCATTATATTGTGACATGTAAAACATATATAAAACATATGTGTTGACTTTACGTATCGAAATATGTATAATATATGTAAAGTATACATAAAGAGTTTACATATTCACTGCCGCTGACCTAACCGGAGCAACCAAGAACATGGAAGTTTTCAAACTTACTAAACCAGACATAAGCGCCAACACTGATAAAGTACTGGATCGCATTTTGAAGGGTGAAGACTTCTCCAAATTCATTGAAAGCACGAGTCGACCCGAGTACTTGTTCTGGGATAAGGCAAAATACAAGTCGCGCCCTCAAGGCGTCAGCGCAGGGGAGTTCTGGTCTCTAATAAAGCTGTTTCGACAGCATTCACCAAATCGCACAAACACGATTATTCGCGACGAACGAGACACGCCTTTTTCTTGGCAGCCACTCCCCGGTCAGGACTACTTCCTTCACGAAATAGATATGGAGCTCGGCGGCGCACTCATGGCAAATGTCATTGATGACGACGCGACACGTCAACGGTTCATCACTCGTGGTATAATCGAAGAAGCTATAGCTTCATCCCAACTGGAAGGAGCCAATACAACGCGTCGAGTTGCAAAACAAATGTTGCTTGAGAAACGAAAACCTGCGAATAAGTCGGAGCGAATGATCATCAACAACTACAACGCGATGCGTGCGGTTGAAAGCCAGTTAGGGAAGAAAACGTTAAGCATAGAAACACTGTTGGATTTGCACGTAATGCTTACCAAAGACACTATTGACGATAGCCTGGTCGGTAGATTCCGACGCGATAAGGATGAAATTGTGGTATGCGATGCTGCAACTAATATTGTCTATCATGTTCCGCCTTCTGAGCGATTCATGAAGAAGGAGATCAAACGATTCATCCAGTACGCCAATGACACGTCCAAAGAGGTCCAGTTTGTTCATCCACTAATAAAGGCGATTCTTATACATTTTTGGATGGGATTTCTGCATCCCTTCGCTGATGGAAATGGCAGAATGGCCAGAACACTTTTTTATTGGTATTTACTCAAGAATAACTATTGGGCATTCTCGTATTTGCCGGTCTCGAAGGTTATAAAGAACTCGCCGGCGCAGTATCGCGACGCCTATATTTACTCTGAACAAGACGATAATGATCTGACGTATTTCATTGACTATAACTTCCGAAGAATCACACAAGCGAAGCGTGATTTCGAAACTTATTGTAAAAGGAAAGAGATTCAGAATCGCAAGATGGCGGGGATTGCAAGAGCGAAATACAATCTCAACGATAGGCAGATTCAACTGCTACGATATCTCCACAAGAACAGCAGTGCTTCAACAGCTATAAAGACCTACGCACAAATCCATGGCGTATCAAGGCCGACCTCTCGGAAAGACCTTGAGCAGCTTGAGCAGCTCGGTCTTCTGTCTTCCACCAAGCTCGGGCGCGATCGCCCATTTAGAGGTACAAAGGCTATATCTGAATTGTTCTGATCTAAGTTTCTGGTCGATTATTGTCTAATCCTCTGTCTTAACATCAATATCCCAGATAGTTGGATGGATTGTACCGGCGCCGAAATCTCCGCCCCCTCGGCTGTGCAATGGTTGGACAGTCAGCCGCCTCAAGGCCGACCGAAATTGAACCGATTCATCGTGTATAGACTCTCTTCCGGGATGATTGTCCGAGTCTCTTTTGCTCGGGCCGATTATCGAGAGTAGATGTCGAGTATCATAAGAATTGTGATACCGTCCGAATGCAGCAAGTTGGATTGGAGCGGTAGTGTGCAGACCGAGACAGAGTGGTCCGACTCGACCAATCGCCACCTCTGGCCATCATGTTCTGTCGGAACAAGTTTCACTTACAAGGAACGTACTTTAGAAAGGACATTGTTATGTTCAAGAGCCTGAAGATCAACACCAAGCTAGTCGCTGTCTTTTTGCTGGTGGGGCTGATTCCTTTGGGAACGATGAGCTTCTTTGCTATCAACAATTCGAAATCCGCTTTGGAGAAACAAGCCTTCAATCAGTTGGTTTCGCTGTGTACCGTCAAGAAGACTCAGGTCGAAGGCTATTTTCGGGAACGCTTGAGCGATGTTCAGGCTCTGGCCGGCAATCCCATTGTGGTCAGTGCCGTGCAGGATTTCGAGGACGCTATCTTGTCCGAAGGGGCCGACAGTGATGATTTCCGTGATGCGGAAGAATCGTATGCGAAGTGGCTGGAGCGATATAAAACAGTGTTTGGTTATTCTGATCTGTACCTGGTCTCGGCCGGTGGTACCATTGTATACTCCATCGACAAAGGGCCGGACTTTACAACCAACTTAGTCGATGGTCAATACTCGCGTGAGAACATTGGCGATTTGTTCAAACAGGCGCAGCACGGCACAGCCATGGTGGATATCGCCGACTATACACCAAACCAAGGAGCTCCCGCGTCGTTTGTCGGTGCACCCATCCATGACGGCGGCGGCGATCTGGTCGGTGAGGTGATACTGCAAATCCCACTGGGGCAACTGAACAAGATGATGCAGGAAAGCTCCGGGCTGGGTCAATCCGGTGAAACGTACCTGGTCGGCAAAGACCTCATGATGCGATCCGACTCTCGGTTTTCAAGCCAACCGACGATGCTGAAACAAAAGATCGAGACTTCAACCTGCCAATACGGCCTGGCCGGGGAGACCGGAGTGGATGTCGTGGCCGGTTATCGCGGTCGACAGGTCTTATCGGCCTCGACGCCTCTTACGATCGGCGACATGCAGTGGTGCCTCATGGCCGAGCTGGATGAATCCGAAGCTCTGGCCGATGTCAGTTCGTTGCAACTATCGCTGATTATTCTGTCCGGTGTCATGGTTGCTCTCTTGTTTGTGTTTGGCGCGTTTTTCGCCCGTTCCATCTCGCGGCCGATTATACAGATTACCCAAGCGGCACGTCATGTCTCCACCGGAGATTTGGAACAGCGTCTTGATATTAGATCCCAGGATGAACTGGGCGCCCTGGCCGGTTCTTTCGGGGAGCTTATCGAGTACATGAAATCACTGGCCTCAGCCGCCGAGAAAATCGCCCACAATGACCTGACCGTGTCGATTGAACCCAGAAGTGATAAGGATATTCTTGGTATGTCATTCAGAACAATGCTGAGCAACCTGGTAGCGGTGATCCGCCAACTTGGCGAGGCCGCAGCCAAATTGGTTTCGGCCTCCACTGAGATATCAACCTCGTCCGACCAGATGTCACAAGGAGCCAACAGTCAGGCACATCAGATCAGCCAGGTGGCAACGGCTATCGAGCAGATGTCGATCACAGTGGTTGAGTCGGCCCGGAATGCCGGCGATGCTACCGAGACATCCAAATCGGCGGCTGAAACCGCGACCTCCGGCGGTCAGATTGTCAACGACTCCATCCAGGGAATGCAGCGAATCGCCGACACCGTGCGCTCATCGGCTGAGTCGATTGCCAAACTGGCCGTGTCGGCCGATCAGATCGGCGAGATTGTCTCTGTGATCGACGACATTGCCGACCAGACCAATTTGCTGGCATTGAACGCCGCCATCGAAGCGGCCCGAGCCGGTGAGCAGGGTCGGGGCTTTGCCGTCGTGGCCGATGAGGTCCGAAAGCTGGCCGAACGTACCAGCAAAGCGACCGGTGAAATCACCGACATGATCAAAGGTATCCAGGGTGAAACCGAAGATGCCGTCAACTCTATGGAAGCCGGAGTCCAGGAGGTCGACAAAGGCCGTGAACTGGCCGATCGAGCCGGTAACAGTCTGAGCGAGATTGTCACCATGTCTCAGCAAGTGATGGAAATGGTCCAGCAGATCGCCACCGCCACCGATCAGCAATCGGTTTCAGCCGATGAGATTTCCAAAAACATTGAGCAGGTTTCGACCATCACCAAGGAGACCGCAGTCGGGGCGGATCAATCGGCCTCGGCGGCTGAAGAGTTGAACCGGCAGGCGGAAACTCTTCGGGAGATGATGAGTCGTTTCAAAGTTGCAAAGAGTGGTAGCAAATAAGTAGGGCAGGAGCCCTGCGGTCCTGACACAAACTGTATACTATCTCTTGACACCGTACATCATCGAACCCGCCATTCGTCGTCCTGTCATACTGGCGGAGGCCAGTATCCAGCCTTCACCCTGTCATGCTGAGCGCAGTCGAAGCATGAGCGCAGTCGAAGCATGAGCGCAGTCGGAGAGTGAGAGCGCGCGAAGCGCCAGGGAACCATTTATGGGCAATTCACCTGTGGAGCTTTTTCTTGTCGGAGCCCATCAGACAGCCGGTGCCAAAGAGTATCCAGGGCACGGCTACAAGCAACAGATAGAAGAATTCTTTGATTTCCATATCATCTTATCTCCTTACCACTGCTCTATTGCAGACCGTGTGCCAAACTGAAGCGGGCGATAAGCTGTTATTTGGGAATAGTTTAAGTTATGATTGGGGTCGGAATGGGTACTGGTGGGGAAGGGAATGACCACTCGAAAGGACCGATTCTTCCTTTTTGGCGATAAACACTTGACAAACAAACTAGTTTGTTCTATTATGTAAAAGAAATAGGACAACCGCCGAAGATAGGAGTCGAATATTGGCTGAAGGTCAATTTCTGGGAAAACTTGAATTCGCTGTACTGATGGCCGTTGCCCGTCTTCGCAAAAAAGCGTATGGGGTTGCCATCCGTCGAGAGCTACTTGAGTATGCTGAATTGGATGTGTCGGTGGGTGCTTTGTACGCGACTCTCTACCGCCTTGAACGCAAAGGTCTGGTGTCTTCGAGACTCGGTGAGCCTTCTCCGGTGCGTGGTGGCCGGGCCAAGAAGTTCTTTGAGATTGAGGCCCCGGGTGAAACAGCCCTCTCACAACACATGGAAGCTATGAGCAGGATGCAGGCCAGCTGGAAGCCCCAGTGGGGAGCGTCGTGACATGGGCAAGAAAGTGACGTGCGAAAGTTGCGGGATACGTGATGCAAGCGCACAAATATCGGATGTTGCCATCGACAACAATAACACGTTGTCACTCTGTAGTGCCTGTCACGATCTGATTGGCATACATATAGATGTGGACTCAGTTCACTTCGATCCTCAGTTTGGTGCCAAGATAGACTGGCTCAACTTGGATGGTCTGAGGTCTGAGGACGTCAACATCGAAGAGCCATGGTTCGGTGACCAGGATGTATTGTCGGGGAGCCACACAGCCTCAGCGGACTCACCTTCAGTTACTGAGCCAACTTCACCCCCCGAGCCACCTTCGCCGCCCACGCATGCTGAGTATGTCCTCAATCTTCTGTTGTCCAAAGCTGACCGTGAAACAATCATCGGAGATTTTGCCGAGGAATTCGCTACCAGAATCCAGCCGAAGTTCGGACAGAAGCGGGCCGAAGTCTGGTATTGGACTCAGGTATATAAGTCCCTCGTTTCTATTATCTGGCTTAGACTGTTGAAGGTTTCTGTCGTCGCGGCGGTGGTCAAGCTGGTCGACAACCTTATCCGACGATTCATCTAAACCGCCAAATTCCGCTCTGTGGGCGGCGAGTGGAAGCCACTTGTGGCCGTCCTCGTCTGCCCCTTGAAAACGCTTCGGCTGCACACACCCTTCGACTGCGCTCAGCATGACATGGACGTAGCGCACGAGGACGTACACCAAGCACAGACTTCGTGCTGCCGATATCCTATCAACCCCGACCGCCCAACTCATCGAACAGTGTTTCGATCAGCAGTACCTGGCGGTGATGCGAATATTTCTCAACAGCCTCCAAAGCGGCCCGCGAAGCCAAACTTCTTGCGTGCGTCGGGTTGTTCATTAGACTCAAAAGAGCCGAGGCAAGACTCTCCTCGTCCTGCGGCGGCACCAGAAGTCCGTTGACACCATCGTTGATAATCTGAACCGTGCCGCCTTCTGCAGTCCCGATAACCGGCAGACCCGAGGCCATCGCCTCGATTGTAACCATGCCGTAGGTTTCCGAGTGCGATGCCATAACAAAGAGGTCCATGGCCGCATACACACTGACCACATCGGACTGATGCGGATGAAAATGCACGAACGACTTCAGGTCAAGTTGCTCAGTCAGGCTGTCCAGATACTGCGGGTATCCCTCCGGGTCGTTTATCGTTTTGTCACCGACGATCAACAGATGCAAGCGCCCACCGGCGTCGTGTACACCACGACAGGCTTTGATGAGTACATCCTGTCCTTTCTTGCTTTCCAGCCGACCCACGATACCGGCTATGTACGCATCGGCGGGCAACCCTAGTCCTTGCCGGGCTGCTGCGCGGTCGGGGCGGTTGGATGTCAGTCTGTCAAGCTCGATCCCGAAGGGTATGACATGGATTTTGTCAGTCTCAAGCCGGGTGTATTGAACAAGTCGATCCTTGAACATCGGCAATGGTGCTATCCAGGCATCAAGATGATTGTACTCCCAAGTGTGGAAGGCATCTTTCTTGTGGCCGCCGACATGCATGTGTTGTTGCATCAGAAGTTTGAAAAAACCGCGCGCGAACTTCTTGGCCAGTACGGCCAGAAAGAGGTCCTTGCCATAATTTATGATTAGCCGCTGTACGTTATCTTTTTTTACATACCGCGCCAACCGACTGGCGTTGATCAGATCGCCGTATTTGAACGTCGAGTGCAAATGCCGCACACTCAGACCGTCGCGTTCAGCCTCGTCGAACAGTTTGGTGTCTCGTTGACCATACAGCACCACCTGCCATCCGCGCTGCTTCAGCCAAATGCCCAATCTGAGAACATTCATCTCCAGCCCACCCCATGACCCTGATGAACATAGAAGACCTATCGAGTAGTCACGGCTGGTTGAGGGTTCGTTCATTACAATCTCGTCCTAACTTCGGTACCCCACCCACCGGGTGGGCTTGTGATTGGGGTTGCACCCACAACTGGGGGCGAGTGGTGTCGGGCGACCCCGCCCGACACTTGCCATACATGATACAGACAGACTCCGCAATGAGCAACTTCATACCTCGAGTGCGCTCGGTATGACAAAGTAGGGCAGGATCGCTGTGATACTGCCGAACTTGGCGGCATCGCAAGAATGCCGCCCTACTAAGAAAGAACACACCCCGCCCCCCGCCATCTGGCGGTGTACGGCCCGCTCAAGAGGGGATGAAGAGAACTCGACCCGCCCACGGCTTGGCCTCAAGGATCGACTGCGTTCGATATGACTTGGGTGGCCCATCAGCTTGCTGTGGGAACTTTGTCACCCCGAGCGGAGTCGAGGGGAGGTTGTGAAATGGGTTTGTTTTGCGGAAAAAAGTTTTTGGCGGCAAGCTGGGCTGGGGAATCGGATTGGTCGGGGTGTTGCAGGCGGTGCAAAAGGGTGAAAGCGCGAGTAAGTTGGCGGTCGAGGCGCATTTCGTAGTGTTGCAGGGTTTCGCGGAAAGATTGATCGGGGACTGCTTGGGACGAGACACGGTTGGCGTTCTGGCGCGCGAGCGCTTCTTCGTCGAGGTCGTCGGGATCATCGAGAATGCTGACGTAATGACCGCGTTCGATGCTGTCGGCGGTGTCTTCGAGTTGCCGGTTGATGCGGGCGGTTTCGGCGTTGATGACTCGTCGGTAGCGCCAAAGGGCGTTGGCAATTTTCAGAACGAGATGATCCTGCATGGTGCCTTGTGGTTTGAGCTCATCGATCAGCGAGTCGAGGAGTTGCTCGTACTCCGTGCGGTCCTCGGTTAGGTGAGGGGATTTGAGGATAATGTCGCAGGCATGAAGGCCATGTTTGATAGCGTTACGGCTGACGACAGCTTTGCCTTCAGTAGACGTGGGGCCGGTGGATTTCTTGGCGTTACGCCGATTGGCGGCGACTTGTTTTTTGCTGGTAGGCATAGGACTAACCTTTACCAATAAGCAACCAGCCGGATTATGCAGGGATGTTGTGGGGAAAGTGTGGAGGGCACTCGTTCCTTAACGATCCCAGAACAGGAATCACGCGAAGCGCGTGATGTCGAAACCTCGCTTCGCGAACCCTTCGGGTCAGGGGTTTCGACCTACGGTTCCCTGCGCTCGGGGTGACCGGGCGAAGATGGATGCCGGATCAAGGTCCGGCATGACAGAGGATGGAGATTGCCGCGGCCATGCGAAAGGCGAGGCCTGGCAATGACGGATCAGAGTTCGCCCACAAAAAAAACTCCGCCTTCAGAAGGCGGAGGAATATTCCAATCTGCCCAACAGCCTGTCTATTTCGCGCTTAGATCGGGCCGAGCGGCGTCGGGTGTGGTATCGTCCGGCTTGTCTTTAATGACGATAGCAACCGGAATCAACACACAGTAACCCAGCACCAAGAGTATCGGCGCCAGGGTCATCGAGCCGGTACCCAGGGTCACATAACCGACTACGATCACCACTAAGGCAGCGGCGAAAATCAAATAATTCTTCATTCCGAACGGCCAACTGACATCCTCAGATTTGGCTGCGGCTTTCGGGGCGGGTCTGTTGGTTTTTTTGGCCATAACAGTCTCCAAGAAAGAGATATCGGCTTCAAAGTCAAGACCTTTTAGCGGCCGATCTTTTTGCCTTTCGTTGCTCATTATACCAGGGCCACAGCCCGACCGCCCAAACGAACATCAACAGTTGACGCACTTCCTCATCGGCAAAGGTGGCCTCAAACAGCGCCGTTGTGAAAAAGGCCACTGCGCCCAGTGATGCCGCCAGGAAAAAGCGATCGCCTTCCGCAAATGACCGACGCCGTCTGAACCCGCCGAAAGTATATCCAAACAACACCATCCACAGTCCGGCAAAAAGCAAAAAACCCGGCAGACCGTAGACTGCGACCATGTTTATAAGATCATTGTGGGCGTGGACATGCTTGCGATAATCAGGGATATCGGGGCGCAGCCTGGCTGCGTACTCGGTTTCGAAATTGCCCGGGCCAACGCCGAAAACCGGATGCTCGCGGGCAATCGACAGAGATTTTTGCCAGATGAACGGTCGGCTTCCCTCATATTCCAAACTGAGTTCTTTGTCCATCGCCCCCGTGAATCGTTCGACCAGCCCCGGTAACAACAGCGCTACCACCAAAGCCATTGCGGCCAAACCGCCAATCATGCTTATCAAGTACTTTCGACCGAGCACCACACCGGCCACCAGCAGACCCACCACCAGCGCGATGACCGATCCGCGACTGAACGAGAGCAGCGTTACGGCCATGGCCAAAAGAGAAGCGGCCAGAAACAGTTGCCTTCGCCCGGCTCTCAGATTCTCGACTTTTCGGACGCCCAATCCAAATAGCATCAGGGCGGCCGTGGCGTAGTAGTTGCCGAATGTCAGCCGATGTGAGAAATTTCCGCGCACCCGATAGCCAAAACCATCGGCCGCTGTGAGAGCCGAGTCTTTGAACCAGTTTAGACCGAGTGAGTATTGCAAAAGACCATAGATCGAAACCAACAACACACCGACCGCGAAAATCGCCATCAATCGCTCACGGTACGTCTTGTTCTGCATCAGGAAGACACCGATGGGCACAATCAAAAACAGCCAGTCTTCTTTCATGATATACAACGACCGACCGACCGTCTCGCCCAACATCGAACAAACGAATATCCATATTATGTAGAGGGCCACGAAAACGTAAAACCGCTTCAATGAATCGACGAAAGGCTGGTAACGGTGAACGACAATCACTGTGATAAACAAGGCCAGCGACACACCCAAGGCCATCTGAGCCAGGGCTATCGAAAAGGTGCTGCCGAATATGAACAGAGCATAGAAGAAAAAGAGAGCGTCGGTTAATCTTGACGGCGCGATTTGGTTCATCCGAATAGATCGCCTTCGATCAGTTCCACCAGGCTGTGGATGATGAAAATATGTTCTTCCTGGATGCGTTGAGTCGAGGTGTGCGGTATTATCAACGGTCGTTCGATCTGTTTGGCCAGCTTGCCCCCGCGTCCGCCCAGTAAAGCCGCCGATAACATGCCGCGCTCACGAGCCACGGCCACGGCCTTGATCAAATTCGGTGAATTGCCGGAAGTGGAGAGAACAAACAACAGGTCCCCTTTGCTACCCAGCCCTTCCACCTGTCGGGCGAAGACGTTTTCGTATCCGAAATCATTGGCCGCGGCTGTGGTCACGGATGGGTCCATCCCGAGCGCGATAGCCGGCAGCGACTGGCGGTTTCGTTCCGCAGTTAGCCGCACAATCATCTCGGCCGCAAAGTGGGAGGCGTCAGAAGCGGAGCCACCATTGCCGGCTATGAGTAACTTGCCGCCGGCTCCGATCACTCCTGAGATCACAGCAGCCAGATCGAGAATTTGCAGTCCTAATTGATCGACCACTGCGCGGCGCAGAATAGCTGAATCTTCGGCTGCTTTTTTCAGTGGTGCCAGGCGGACATCTTCGTTCATGCCGTTACTTTCTCCTTATAATGAATAGCCGCGCCGAACTCACGCATCAACTCCGGGTCCGGTTCACACTCCAAACCACTGCCGATTACCACAAACGAAGCACCGGCCTTGACTCGGGCTTCGCAATCCGAGGGTGTTCGCAGCCCTCCGCCGACAATGATCCCAATATCGACATAAGACGACACTGCTTCGACCATTTCCACCGACACCGGCCACTCGGCACCGGAGCCTGCTTCCAGATAGACCAGCTTCATTCCGAGGTATTGAGCGGCCAGGGCATGGGCGCAGGCGATGTCGTTCTTGCTGCGCGGAATCGGCAAAGTGCCGGATATGTATTGCACCGATGTCAGTGGTCCGGATTCAATCAATAGATAGCCGGTCGGGATAGTTTCGAGATTGCATCTTTTGATAATCGGGGCTCCTTTTACTTGTTCGTCGATTAGGTAGCTCGGGTTGCGGCCGGACAGCAACGAAGTGAACAGGATAGCATCCGCCGATGGACAAATCTGGGCATACGATCCCGGAAAAATAATCACCGGCACGGGTGAAATCTGTTTTATTTCCTTAACGGAAGTGGCGAAATCTCCGTCCAACATAAACGATGTTCCTACCAGAATAGCATCCACGCCACAGTCAGCGGCCGCTTCAGCCAGCGGCAGATAGACCTCCCGGCTGACCCGGTCCGGGTCCAGAAGAAGCAGAAACCCGGCGCCACGTTCTGAGCAGGCGGTTATCAATTTTGTGTAGATCGGTCCATCGATCACTTGTTCTTCCTTGTTGGTGACATACTCTGACTACTATGCTCTCGCTACTTCCTTGATTTTTTTCCCGAAAACTTCATAGACTTCACTGGCCGCTGTGCCCGTGGCGATCGTTCCCTGCGCGAAGTTCGGTTTGCCGCCGCCGCGACCACCGAGTATGCTGAGGCACTCCTTAGCCAGCGACCCGCTGTGCAGATCATACTGACTTGTCGCTGTGGCGCTGGAGCCGATCATAACCGTCGGTTTATCTGCAATGGTACCGAAAGCCAGCACCACAACAGGTTCGTTGATGGATTTCTCACTGTCCACCCAGCCGGCCATCACATCACGATCCGACTGGCCGAAATCATGCGTAATGTAGCTCACCTTTCCAATGGGCCGACGTTCACCAATCGACTGGCCGCCGCCTGAGAACATCTCGGCTTTTACTTTCTTGATCTCTTTCTCAAGCGCGAGGTTGCTTTCTTTCAACTGTTGCAGCGCATCCCCCACCTCTTCCTCTGACCGTCCGAGCAGTTGAGATGCATCCTGACGGAATCGCTTGGCATCAAGCATCAGTTTGATCGCCTCACGTCCGGTTATGGCTTCGAGCCGCCTGACACCCGAGGCGATCCCCGTTTCAAGCGTAATAAAAAACGGGCCGATCTGACTGGTATTGCTTACATGCGTGCCGCCGCACAGTTCCTTGGAAAAGTCGGCGATGGATACCACGCGCACGAGGTCGTCGTATTTCTCACCAAACAGCGCCGTGGCGCCGGACTTTTTGGCGGCATCGACATCCATCTCTTCGGTGGTGACATTGGTTGCATTCAGGATTTGTTCGTTGACGATCTGTTCGACTTGTGCGACCTCGCCGGGTGTCATCGGTTGGTGATGCGAAAAATCAAAGCGTAGCCGGTCGGGTCCGACATACGAGCCGGACTGTTTGACATGATCGCCCAGCACCATACGCAGGGCTTTGTGGGCCAGGTGGGTGGCGGTGTGGTTGCGCTGGATGTCCCAGCGTCGTTCTGAGTCGACGGAGGCGGTTACGGTCGCACCTTTCTCGAAGTGTTCTCGCTGTCCCGGCTCAACCACCTCACCCTTGTGAATGTGCCATCCCTGATGAAGTGACATGGAATCTACGCGCAACACCGAATCTCCTGCTGTAATCATACCTGTGTCGCTGATCTGTCCACCCGATTCAGCGTAGAAGGGTGTTTCTTTCAGGATTACGAAATCTTGCGAGTCTACGGTTCCATCCCCAATGACATCTGACGGCCGATGCCAGACAACTTTTGAGAGAACTGGTTCGTCTGTTCTTACAAAATCCGTAGGATCGCCCGATGGTGGGCTATGGTCAAGAACCGCCCTAAGTGTCACATCGTGCGTTGCGGTCACCCCCCCCGCCTTCGACTGCTCTTTCTGCTTGGCCATGGCCGCATCGAAACCGGGTTGATCCAAAGTCAACCCCTGCTCGCCGGCGATGATCTCGGTTAAGTCATAAGGAAAACCGTAAGTGTCGTACAACTTGAATACATCAGCGCCATCGATAACGGTTCCGCCCGTGCCCTTAACTTTCTTTGCCACCTGTTCGAACAACCCCAGCCCGGTCTCAAGCGTGCGCAGGAAGGACTCTTCTTCGGCCTTGATAACATGTTCGATATGCGACTGCTTCTCGCCAATCTCCGGATAGGCATCCGACATGGCGTTGACCAACGTGGGTACCAGTGTGTGGATAAATGGCTCGTGCATCCCCAGCAACCGTCCATGCCGCGCGGCTCGGCGTAGAAAACGACGCAGCACATATCCCCGCCCTTCGTTGGAGATACCTGCGCCGTCGGCAATGGCAAAGGTCAACGCACGCAAGTGGTCGGCGATGACATGGTGCGAAGATACATGGTCTGAATACTTTGAGCTTGTGACCTCCGAGATAGCCTTAATCAAATCCTGAAACAGATCGATTCCATAGTTGCTGTCGACACCTTGCAGGATCGACGCAATTCGTTCAAACCCCAGACCGGTATCGACCGAAGGTTTCGGTAGCGGTACTACTGTTCCATCTGAAAGCTGGTCAAATTGTGTGAAAACCAGGTTCCAGAATTCGACAAATCGCTCTCCCTCACCATTGACGACATCCTCGGGGCCGGTACCCCATTCTTCACCTCTGTCGAAATGAATTTCCGAGCAGGGACCGCATGGACCAATGTCGCCCATACTCCAGAAGTTGTCTTCCTTGCCGAATCTCTGAATGCGCCCGTTCTTCAACTCCGGTGCAATTTTCTCCCACAGAGCGTGGGATTCGTCATCGTCCTCGTATATGGAAACATGCAGCCGACCAGTTGGCAATTGGAGAATCTTGGTGCAATACTCCCATGCGTACAGAATAGTCTCTTCTTTGAAATAGTCTCCGAAAGAGAAATTGCCCAGCATTTCAAAAAAGGTGTGATGACGCGCCGTGAAACCGACATTGTCCAGATCATTGTGCTTACCGCCTGCTCGGATGCATTTTTGAACAGAGGTCGCACGCTTGTAATCAACTTTTCGATGCCCCGTGTAGATATCTTTGAACGGCACCATCCCGGCGTTGATGAACAGGATAGTCGGATCATCGAACGGGATGAGCGGCGACGATGGCACGATGCGATGATCGCGCGCCTTGAAAAACTCCAGAAAGTTCTTTCGGATCTCAGCGGTTTTGATTTTCGGATTCCTCACTTGTTTCGCGGGTTTCACGCCACAGTTTTTCAAAGGCCGCTTTGGCCGGTGCATAACCAAAGCCGCGCCGAGCGAGGTAATTATAGGCTTTGCTGCGAGCCGTTTCAAGCTCTAACTGCTCAAAGCGAGACCAACGCTGCTCAAGCGCGGTGACGGCCAGATCGTCCGGATTCTCGGCGTCCAAAAGAGCTTCTGCTGTTTGCTCGGCCAGATCACGGCTGATTTTGCGTTTCTGCAAATAGGCGCAGAGATACCCACGACCACACGGACGCCTCAACAACAAGGACTGCGCCGAAGCCATAGCGTATCGGGAGTCGTCAAGAGCGCCGCTGTCGATATATTTTCGCAATGTCGATTGCACCACCGAAGTCGAGAACGTTCTCTGCCTGAGTTTGGCTTTCAGTTCGCCCACCGAGTGATCTCGCATGGCCAGCAGCCGCGCCACCTGACGGTCGCATCGGTACAACTCGGCCTCCTCGTGGAGCATATCAAGCTGCGCCATAGTTATCACAATCCCTTCAACTAACCGATGGTGGAGAACAGTATTGATCGGCACAGTCAGAGGCTGCTCTTCACCGGTGATGGTCAAGGTGGCGCTGGCGGGAGTGGTGATGAGTTTTATGAGCCTGATTTGATCGTTCATAGCAATAGTCGCGTTAGAGGGTCAATATAGGGCTGCTCCGGATTGAATCAAACTCAAAGAATTCGCACTTGGCCTACGAGGTCGGTTTTCCCTTGCATCCGGGGTATCCAGCGAGGATATTGTCGCACGGTGAAAGATTCGATTGCCCACAACATTCAGCAGTTGCACGGCCAGATCGCCGGTGCCTGCGAAGAGTACGATCGTGATGCCGACGACATTACAATCGTTGCCGTTACAAAAACGCATCCGACTGTGGTCATCCAAACCGTTGTCGCCGCCGGTATCCACGAAATTGGCGAAAGCCGGGTACAGGATGCCGAACCCAAAATCAAAGAGGCCGGTCCGATTGCCCGTTACCACATGGTCGGCCATCTCCAAACCAACAAAGTCAGGAAAGCGCTCGGACTATTCGACGTTATCCAGTCGGTCGATACGCTCAAGTTAGCCGAAGAGATCAACCGGCAGGCAGGTATCCTCGAACGGCGTGTGGAGTGTCTGATCGAAGTCAACTGCTCCGGCGAGAGCCAGAAATTCGGAGTCAACCCAGAGGACAGCCTGGCGCTCATTAGCCAAGTGGCTGCTCTGTCCAACATCGATTTGATCGGCTTGATGACGATTGGCCCATTTGTCGATGACGACAAGGTCATTCGTCGCACTTTCGCTCGCTGTAACGAGTTATTCATGTCAGGCCGTGAGTCGGTGGGGGATCAGTTCGATACCCTGTCGATGGGCATGTCGGGTGATTTTACGTTGGCCATTGCCGAAGGGGCGACAATGATCCGTATCGGCAGCTCGCTATTCGGCCCCCGGCCATAAACCCATAAATGGGCTTCTTGCGCTTCGCGGTGATAAATCACTTTTTGGCGCTTCGCGCGCGCTTCATGTCATGCTGAGCACAGTCGAAGCATGAGCGAAGGTCGTAATCCAGTAGGGCGGGATCCCTGCGATCCCGCCAGATCGTCTGGCAATAGGGCGTCGGGTGGCCATCTCAAACCTTGTTTGGGACGGCGGGCAAGCCCGTTTATCGCGCTTCGCGCGTTCAGCCTTAAACATTGCCTGCAAATGTCACCAGGCGCGAAGGGCAAGAAGCAGGCTTGCCTGTCACCCCCAAGCCGGGCTTGAGGGTGCCACCCGGCAGACTGTAGGCCGGATCCGTCTTCGAACCCGGTGATAAACCCATAAATGGGCTTCCTGCGCTACGCGGCCTGTGACACCATCAAAAGGTGTCTTGAGCAATCTGCGCGCAGCGCGAGGAACCGATCTATCGGTTTCATTTAGAAACAATTAAAGGGCTCAATTTTTCCGCCAAAGGTTCGATAACTAATGTATAGGGTCGGGCGCGACCGGCTGGTCGTTTTTTGCACAGCTTTCGCCTCGGCAACTGGAAATGAGAATGTTTAGAAAGAACCTTTAGATAAGCGAGTAATCTATGGATTTGTCGCCAAACGATATTCGCAACTGCGAATTCTCGACTCAAATGAGGGGCTACTCCAAAGAAGAAGTCGACAGCCTGTTGGATCAGGTGGCGGCTGCGCTGGATGCGGTCAAACAGGAAAACCTGAAACTGTCGATGGAGGTCGATTCCCTCAAGTCCCAGTTGGCCGGGTTGCGCCAGTTTGAGGACACCATCAAAAGCGCCGCCATCGACGCCCGGCGCAATGCCGACATGACCGTGGCCAACGCCAAACAAGAAGCGGACTTGATTCTCTCCAAGGCGAAAGATGAGGCTGACCGGGTTCTTAGTTCTCGCACCGAGCAATTGGGGGCGCTTGATTCCAAGATTGCCGCGGCCGAAATGGCCAAGAAATCATATCTCAATAAAGTACATGGCGTCATTACTTCGCATCTTGAGATTATCGAGCATCTTGTCAAGGCAGAGCCGGATATCAAGACCACCGACCAGGACCAAGACCATGACCATGACTCGGACGTGGATAACGACAGCGGCAAGATCGAAGTAACCGAGTCCGGAGAGGTGGACCGAAAGCAGATGGAAACGATCGGTACACCGTCGGAGTCGGACGAATCGATCCGAACCGAAGAGGCCAACGCCGCCGAGGAGATCGTCGAGGTGTCTACAGAGGCGGATTCGGACGCTGCTGAATCAGGCGATAACGACGCGGAAACCGCCGAGGCTGAAGCACCCAAACCAATCGACCCGGAATTGGCCGAAGCTCTGCAGAAATACCAGACCAACGACAGTTCGAGCGAACAAGAGCCGAACGAATCCCATGCTGCAGAAGAGCCAGCCCCCAAGCCGGGCGAAATTGTGGAGACCAGTGCGCGGGCCGAAGATATACCGCCGGGTTTCATCGTCGGTCCGTCATCCGGTCCGTCGGAGTCCTCTGCCGATAAGGACAGTGCTACTGATAGGTTTAGTGTTCCCAACTCCTCCGATCCTGAACAGAAGTCGGATGCACCAAGTGCCGGCCCGGAGGATCTGGCCAAAGAGCTGGATAAAGTGGTAGCCAAGTTTGAAGAAGAGATGGATAGAGCTGCTCAATCATAAAATCTTACCCGCCCGACATGTGAGACCGGTCGCAGATACCCCAGCGACCGGTCTCTTTTTATTCCCGACACTTCGGTTGCACAGGTCAGAGGCGGTCGTACTGGCTGCCGGGTTTCTTGTTGACATTCTTGCCTCTGACGGAGATTGGTGTACGGTCGCCTCTTGATCGGCAACGATCGAATAGCGTGAATATCGATGGAGATTGCAGACTCGGACGACGGCTTCTGAAGCCCGGAGGATAGATTGTCAAAAACTCTTGTAGTTGGTGTCGGTTCGGCCCTTGTTGACCTGTTGGCGCATGAGGAAGACGCTTTCCTAAAACAGATCGATGCCGCCAAAGGGGGTATGATCCTTGTCGATGAACCATTGATCCAGAAAGTCGTGATCCAACTGACCGGTCAGCCGACGATGGTCCCGGGCGGTTCAGCCTGCAACACCCTGGTAGGTGTTGGCCGCCTGGGCAACGACGCGAGTTTTGTCGGCAAGTGCGGCCAGGATGGGCTGGGGGACCTTCTGGAGGAAGGACTTATCGCAAGCGGCGTACACCCGAGACTGTTCAGGTCGGAACAACCCACCGGTCGTGTCCTGTCTATCATAACCCCGGATGCGCAGCGATCGATGTTGACTTTCCTGGGAGCATCATCGGAGCTTTCCATTAGTGAAATTACCCCCGACTGTTTCGCCGGGGCAGCCGTGGTGCACGTCGAGGGATACCTGTTGTTCAACCGCGACCTGATCACGACCGTGGTAACTACGGCTAAACAGGCAGGCGCGCGCGTCTCGCTCGACCTGGCCAGTTACACGGTGGTCGAACAAGCAAAACCATTTCTTGAGGGCCTGGTTGATGACTGCGTCGATATTCTCATGGCCAACGAAGATGAGGCGCGTGTTTTCACAGGCCAGACGGATGAGAGTAAGTCACTGACATTACTGTCGGAAAAGGTCGAAACCGCCGTGCTCAAACTTGGCGAGCGGGGAAGCGTCATCTCGCATCGAGGAGAAATCGTTGAGACAGCACCGGCCGGATCATCGGACATCATCGACACCACCGGCGCCGGGGACTTGTGGGCCTCGGGTTTCTTGTATGGCCTGGTTAACGACTTGCCGCTTGAGCAGTGCGGCCGAATCGCCTCGGCCTGCGGCTATGAAGTCTGTCGAGTAGTCGGCGCCGGTATTCCCCACGAGGGCTGGGAGCGGATCAAGGGCCTGCTATAACTTCACGATTGTCTTGTGCCCGGTGAGTCTTCAGACTCAGCGGACTGTCCGTGTCATTCCTGCGAAAGCAGGAATCCACCTTCGTCAATAGCGTACCGGATTCCCGCCGTCGGGAGTGTTGAAAGACCCACGGAGTCGTCATTGCGAGATATCACACGAAACGCGTGATACCGTGGCAATCTCGATTCCATGCGAACATGTCATGCCGAGCGGAGTCGAGGGGTGAGATTGCCGCGCTCCTCCGCGAAACGCGGACTCGCTCGCAATGACCGGAAACAGGAATACTTCAACAAGCCCCTTCGCATGGATGACAACCATATTCGGAATTGTGCCGAACCACCGATCTTTGTATCTTCCGTCCATGTGTCAACCATTGTTCGGTGCTGCCTGACTTCTGAATATGCGAAAGGACCTATCCAATGAGTAATGCCGATCTTAAAAAGATGATAAACGAAGCCGTTGCCGCCATTACCGGCCAGGTCGACCTGCAACCGAAGATCGGTATAATTCTGGGTACCGGGTTGGGGTCGTTAGTCGATGGTATCGAGATGGTCGGAAGTGTCGAGTACGATCAGATACCGCACTTCGCCGTGTCGACCGTTGAGTCGCATGCGGGGCGCTTGTTATTTGGACATCTCAAGGGTAAGCCGGTGGTTTGTATGCAGGGACGGTTTCATTTTTATGAAGGCTACACCTATCAGCAGATAACTTTTCCCATTCGCGTTATGAAAGCACTCGGTATCGAGACTTTGATCGTATCCAACGCCTGCGGCGGGTTGAACCCAAACTTCAAAGCGGGGGACATTATGATGATCAAGGACCACATCAATTTCTTCGGCGGCAACCCGCTGATCGGTCCCAACGACGATGAACTGGGTGGTCGCTTCCCTGACATGTATGAGGTCTACAGTTTCGAGTATCAAAAGATTGCGCGCGAGGTAGCGCTTGGGCAGGGGACGCATCTACAAGAGGGAGTCTATATCGGTCTGAGCGGTCCCTGTCTGGAAACGGCGGCTGAGTATCGGATGCTTAGGATATTCGGCGGAGACGCAGTGGGAATGTCGACGATACCGGAAGTTATCGTGGCCCGTCATCAAGGGACCAGAGTTCTTGGGTTTTCAATCGTGACCGATATGGGTCTGCCGGACGCCATGCATCCGCTCAAGATCGAAGAAGTGATTGCAATCGCCGGCGAAGCCGAGCCGTATCTCCGTGACATCATCGCCGGCTGTGTGGAGAGGATGTGAGGGGGGGCTATGTTCGACGAATTAGTGAAAATTGAACCGAAGCACAAGTGGAGCAAATCGTTTCTTCAGTTCAATAGAACTTGGAACAGGTCACTGGGTCTAATCGAAACATGGCTCAGAATCAACGAGACCAAGGCGATCAAGATTCGGCATGAAAGTGACCTCATACGATCTTCTGTAGTTCTAAGTGTCGCTGCAATGGACACTTACTTCACAGCGAGATTCACAGAGCTCATAGTTCCATATCTTAAGACGCACGAGCCGCATGATGATCTTATCAGGATACTCGAAGAGTCGGGCTTCAATATACGAAAATCGTTGGTAATGATCTCGATGACACGTCCTTACCGACGAATACGCGCTCTTGTTCAAAACCATGTAGAACGTATAACTACTCAGCGTTTCGACGCGGTTGACGATCTCTTTGTGTGCCTCGGCTTCAAGAACATGTGCCAGAATGCGCAGGGTCTATTGGGGAGAAGTCGCATCAAGCGTAGCGTTGAGATTCTGGTCGAGCGCAGGCACCAAATAGTCCATGATGGCGATATCAACCGACACGACAGATTGAGGCCTATCGGCACGGTCACGACACTCAAGAGACTGAAAGACCTGAACCTGTTCGTCGGTGCATGCGACATCTTGACACGAAAATGCTCACGCAAGTGGGCAAAGTAAACAGCTCTTCGGATTCACCCGTAGGGTAGAACCGCTTCTAGTTCTGCCGACCGCCAAAGGCGGAACCGCTAATCCGCCGATGCGGACGCCCCACGAAAAGATGTCGAAACCGCAGGGGTTTCGACCTACCTTGATGGCTCCGCGCAGGAGGAGGTTAACTGTGCGCAAAGCGCAAAAGCCCGTTTATGGGTTCCCTCTTGAGAGGTGTGCCCGAAGGGCGGGGTGTGTTCCGTGGGCGGCAGACTGCCCCTACGGCACGTGACGCACGAGGACGTACACCACGCACGAAACATTCACCCCTCGACTCCGCTCGGGGTGACATTATGAAGACTGGATCCCGGATCAAGGTCCGGGATGACAAAGGATAGTGCGAAGCAGCAAGAAAGCGATTTATCGCCGCGTAGCGCCAACAAAGTGATTTATCACCTGTCGTGTTTGAACTTCAGGTCAAGCTGGCTGATTATAAATGCATAGACGTCGGTTTGGTATTCAATCTTCCGGCTCAGTGCTGTTCCACCGCCATGGCCGGTTTTTGAATCGGTTCTCAGCATTATCGGATTGGCCGAGCTGGTAGCAGCCTGCAAACAGGCCGTCATCTTGCGCGACTGCGATGGGTTGACACGCCCGTCGTGGTCGCCGGTCAGGAACAAAACGGACGGATAGGCTGTGCCGACCTTCACGTTGTGGTATGGTGAATAGGCGTACAGCGCTTTGAAATGATCAGGGTTCTTCACCGTTCCGAACTCGGTGATGTTGAACACACCGTTGGGATCGAGTTCAACACGCAGCATGTCATAGATGCCAACCGAAGACACAACCGCGCGGTACAGTTCCGGATGTTGGGTGAATGCTGCGCCCATCAGGAGGCCGCCGTTGGAACCACCTTTGATGCAGAGCTTTGACGGATTGGTGTAGCCGCTTTCGATCAGATACTCGGCGCAGGCAGCGAAATCATCAAAGACGTTTTGCTTCTGGGTCAAGTTGCCGGCCAGGTGCCACTCCTCGCCGTACTCGCCGCCGCCGCGCAGGTTGGCCACGACATAGATTCCTCCCTGATCCAACCACAACCTGAGCGTGGCGTCGAAACGTGGCGAGAGGCTGATGCCATAACCGCCGTAGGCATACAGGATGGTCGGGTTCTCTCCGTCAAGCTTGGTTCCTTGTGGTTTGATAATGTTCACCGGGACTTTGGTGCCGTCTTTCGACGTGGCGAATTCGCGGACGACTTCGACATCAGAAAAATCGGCCGGCGATGTTTTGTAGAGAGAGGTTCTTTTCATATCCCAGGTGAGTGGGTTGAATTGGTAATAGACAGATGGTTCCGTGTAGCTGGTGCTCCTGAACAGCACGACATCACCGCCAACACAGAACATACTGCCCGCCGAACTCACCGGCGCGGTCGGAATAGGTTTCATTGTTTGATCGGCCAGACGCACGACCCGCATGGTAGTCGGTCCGCCATCCAGATCGATCAAGAATAGATACCGCTCGGTAGGTACAAAGCTCTTGATGGTTACATCGCTCTCGGCCACGATAGTTTTGGCTAAGGTAAGATCCGTCTCGCCCGGCGGCAGGTGCAGGATGCTCCCTTTCGGGGTGTTTTTGTTGGACAACAGATAGAGCGAGTTGTCGGGTCCGAATTTCACGGTCGGAATCAGATCGGCGTTCTGCGTTATCTGCCTCCATTCGCCCTCCGGCCCCAGCAGGTAGTGCGTGTACTCGCCGCCGTCACCATTGGCCACCGTGGTCAGGAAGTACTGACCGTCCTCCGAGGCATCCAGCTGGTTCTCGGCAATGCGCGGAAACTCCTCGCCGATCGAGTAGGTATCTTTCTCGATCGGGGCGCCCATCTTATGATAAAACACCTGATGGTAGAAACTGAGGTCTTCCTCCGGTCGTTCGCCCGGTTGCGGATAACGAGTGTAGTAGAACCCGGAACCATCGGCGCTCCAGGCAACATCGCCACCGGCGGTAGGTCCGTTGACACCGGGAACTATGTCCGGCAGTTCGTTGCCGGTCGCCACCTCGAAAATGTGGACGTTCCCTTTTTCACTGCCGAACTCCGACAACGACACAGCCACCAGAGATGCATCAGGCGACGGCACATAGAAGTCGATTGACGTCGTGCCCTCCGGGTTGCGCTCGTTGAGATCGAGAACGGCTCTTTCAGTTGCGAGATCGAACGGCGATTCGAGCGTTATCAAAAGCGGTTGTTCTTTAGGGGGTTGGAACTTAAAGGCAAAGAGCACACCGGCCTGAGATTTCAGGTAGTAGTAATCCGTCGCCTCGCCACCCATCAGTTCGGTGAGGAATTCTTTGATGGCCGGTCTGGCCGCCACCTTGTCGAGAATCTCTCTTGAGTAAACGTTCTGTGCCGTGTTCCATTCCTGCACTGTTGTGTTTTCAAAATCCTCCAGCCAGCGGTAGTTTTCTGTAACATCGGTGTTATGATAGGTATCCGTCACCGCTTGTTTACCGCTCTCGGGCGGTGTGGGCAGGTTGGCTGCGAAGAGTGTTGCAGCCAGTGCAAGAGTACAGCAAAGGACGACAACGGTTCTTGTCTTGGAAGTGGAAATGAGGGCGGCGGTGAACATGTGAAGACTCCTCTCTTCTGGACGGTTCCGACGCACCTGTTTGACTGTGTGCGCGGATTGTGTGATCTTTGTCCTGGGCAAATGTAACCAAAGGTGGTCGAGAATGAAACCGATAAATGGGTGGGCTTTGCAGGTGGAGTGTTCAATGGGGCTTCACCCTTCGACTCCGCTCAGGGTGACACCGTCAAGCCGCCCATAAATGGGTTTATGGCTTCGCCACTCGGTACCGGAGCTTAGCGTTGCGCGAAAGGGTGAGTCATCAGCGCCGAGTGCATGGGGTCCTGCGCGACGGGTGGCCGTCTCAACCCTTGTTTGGGGCAAGAGTCCTTCTGCCAATGAACCACCCCCAAAGCGACTTTGAGGGTGCCACCCCGAAACGCACGGCACCCCACGCAATTCTGACAATTCACCTTGCGGAGGCGCATCTCTCTGTCTGATGTCAAATGGGCCGGCATGAACTTGAGAGCCACTTTGCGTTTGAGCTTGGTATCCTCAGCAAGATAGACCTCACCCATTCCACCGGCGCCGATCTTCTCGACGATTCGGTATTGCGATACAATCGTGCCTTGTGTCAAGACTACGTGGGTACGGGTGTTGTCGTCGTCTTGATTCATCATTTCCCACCGTATTTCGCAAGCAGGGATTGAAATCGCGTGTCATCGCGTAGCGGGTCCCATCTTGGATCAATCCTTAGTATCGGCACAGACAACCAGCACGGTATAGACAACAGATATTCAAGATGTTCCACGGCAGCCTCTGAATTGCCAAGTAGAGTGTGCACTACGGCCAAATCCTCAATGCGAAACGGCCCCACCACCGCATTCTTCTCTACCGGCATTAATCTGACAGATAACTCAGCTTCATTGACAGCATCCTGGGCATTACCAAGGGCGGCGAGTACGATTCCCATAGACGCATGTGGACGATTGTCGTCAGGTCTTTTTCTTATTTCTTTCTCCAGAATCTCCTTCGCCTCATTATACTTTTCTTCGGACTTCAGGCTGTCGCCTAGCCGCTGGTAAGCGTATGCTTCATACATCGACTTTGGAGAAAGCATCCACTGACCTTCATCAAAAACAACCGGTGCTTCGGCCAGCACCATTAAGGCCTGTTCGTAGTCCCGAGCGAACAGTCGGGCCTGATACATGTAAAAGGCATGCCGTTGAGTATCCTCTTGCATCCTGCCAATTGTCTCACAACCTCTGTTCACATCAGCCTGCGACAGCCAGTAATTCCATGACTTGCACACGTACGCCAATGTCTGATCCGGAGCAAGGGCTATAGATAGATCATAAAAATGCTGGGCATCGGTGTACTTGCGATTGGTCATGTACGCACAGCCGATTTCATGAGGAAGAGATGCATCTCGGGGGCTTAACTCGAAAGCCCTCTCATAATACTGTACCGCCTCGGCAATGCGGCCACGACGTTTGACAATTGCGGCGATGAGAGCAAGCACCCGGGAGTCGTGGGGAAGTTCCCGTTGGGTCTTGTCCAGTTGCGCCAATGCCTGTTCGAAATCCTCCAGGCAGTAGTAATAATAGTAACCGTAGACGAGGTGCACCTCGGCAAGTTCTGGTTGAAGCTGATACGCTTTGTCAACGGCAGCCTTGGCTTGTGATGCACGTTCGGCACTACGATCATAGCCATGGAAGAACATCATGGAATGCGCACGAGACAGGTTCGCATATGCTAATGCAAAGAAAGGATCCAACTCTGTTGCCTTTTCAAACATCTTGATTGCACTCTGAAAATCAGATTCCGCATAATCCGGTCGCCCGACGAAATCTAATCCCTGCAAGTAAACCTGGTATGCGTCGATATTTTCAGTCGGTTTGGCGTTGAGTATCTGGCGTTCCGGATTCCGTAACTGGATGTCAAGTTGGCTCACAACCTGTTCGGCAATCTGTGATTGCACTTCAAAGATATCATCAAGAGTGCGATCATATCGATCCGACCAAATGTGTGTGTCGTCGGAAGTGCGGATCAACTGTGGTGTGATACGAACGCGGTCTGAGTTTTTCCCCCTGCGATTCCACCGGACACTTCCCTCCATAACATAATCGACTCCCAGGTCGGCACCGATCTCCTTGATCGACTGAGAGCTATTCTTATACTTCATAGCACTGGTGCGAGAGATTACGCCGAGGTCACGAATGGCTGATAACCGACTGATTATCTCTTCGGTCATACCATCGGCAAAGTACTCTTCGTCTGCAGGGCCCAGGTTTTCAAAAGGGAGCACAACAATCATCTTGCGCTTAGAATCCTCTTCCACCTTGGTTGACAAGGACCCTGTGGGATGCACATCCAGACTCTCCAGGGCAACAAGCAGATCAGTCGCACATTGATAGCGGGCCGATGGGTCTTTCTCCAGCAGTTTGGTGATCACCTTTTGCATCTCTTCCGTAACATCGCTCTTGTATCGGGCAAGTGGTTCTGGCGCCTCGGTCAAAATAGCTTTCAAGACTGCGGTTGCAGTTTCCCTTTTGAAGGGAGCGCGACCTGCAATCAACTGATAAAAAACAACTCCGAACGAAAACAGATCGGATCGTTCATCGACGACTTTCCCGTCAATCTGTTCCGGGGACATATATCCGATTGTGCCCAAGGTGGAACCGGTTTGAGTGAGGTGTTCGGTGCCTTCAATTACGGCCAGGCCAAAATCAAGAATCTTGGGACGATCGGCACTATCTACAAGGATGTTATCCGGCTTGATGTCCCGATGAGTTATGCCAGCCTTGTGTGCTTCAGAAAGTCCTTCAACAATGCTCCTCGCCATCTCGATAATCGCGGACAAAGATATCACACCCTTTGCGATGATCTCTTTCAAAGAACTCCCCCCAACGTGTTCCATCGCGATAAATGGTCTACTCTGAAAATCCGAGACTTCGTGAATCGTCACAATGCTGGGGTGGTTAAGTTTCGCGGTGGCTTGCGCCTCCCGCTTGAACCGCTTACGACACTCCTCGTCCTGGCAAAGATGGGGGGGAAGAAACTTCAGCGCTACTTGCCGATCAAGCTTGGTATCCTCAGCAAGAAACACCTCACCCATACCACCGGCGCCGATCTTCTCGACAATTCGGTAATGCGACACCATCGTACCTTTTGTCAGCACAATGTGTGTGCGTGTTTTGTCATCGTCAGGTTCCATGCAATTCTCTACGGTGTTGACTTCAGTTTTGCCAGGCGCTCTTTGGCGTCTTTGACTTGCGTCAAGCCATCGTCGGCATCTTTCCAAATGTCCAGAAAGGTTTCGTACTGTGCAATTGCGTCGTCATATCTCCCGGCTTCCTCGTAAGTCCTGCCGAGATACAAGTGTGCCATAATTCCGAATGTCGGCCAATATGCCCGGTTCAGTTCATACCGGTTAATGATCTCCTCATAGATCCTTAGAGCATCATCAATCCGACCACCGTCGAGGTAACTTCGGCCAATCAATTCCCGCAAAAAAAACGCCGGGGCGATTCTGTATGCATTCTGGAACAGGACAGTGCCAGTGTCATAGTTACCCTTTTCCATTTCCAGCATACCAGTCGACACTTGATAAGTATAAATCGCAGATGGTCCGTACCTGTCGATGTCTCTTTTGAGTTCCGCCATCAATTGGTCTGCCCTTCTCATATCGCCACTCTGGGCGTAGCTGGTGGCCATGCGACCCCTCGCAAAGGCAACCATCCAACTGTTCGGATTGATATCTTTCATGATATCTATCACTTTCTCATATTCAGCGATGGCAGACTTATGGTCGTTAAGAATTGTCTGGCAAATGAATCCTCTCTTGAAATTGCCGTATGCCAGATTATTGTCCTTGGCCGACTCGGCAAGCGCTCTGTCTTTAAGGTCGCCCAGCATGCGAAGACCCTCTTGGATTCTGCCCTGATACAAGGGTATCTGTGTCAGGTAGAGTCTTCCATTGGCCCTGGTGTACTTGTCAGGATGAGAGGCAATAACCTGGTACAGGCTTTCCGCCTTGGCATACTCTTGCCTGAACATATAGACGTTTCCCAGTTGCCAGAGACTGGCCACAAAGTCAGGCTTTAGCTCCAGAGCTTTTTCGAAGGAGGCAATAGCGCTGTCTAGCATTCCGTTTAAGGCATAGATTGCGCCCCTGTTATCGTAGGCATTGTGCTTTTCCGGTGCTGATTCCATGTACATGTTGGCTGCCCAGAGAGCCTTGTCAGTATCTCCAATCCACTCGTAGATATAAGCGAGGTCATTGTACGCTTGCTTGTCGACCTGGACGGCCAGCGAACATTGCATGATAGCGTCCCCGAATCTATCCATGCTTCTCGCCAAAAAATAAGCATATCTGGTATATGATTCGCTTCTATTCGGCTCGATCTCAATCAGGCGCTGATAGAGTTCCTCCGCCTCCTGCCATTCAGAGGACTGTACTTTTCTCCGCACTCTGCTCTCAAGAAGGGGAATCGCCATCGGGTTTAACTCAAAGGCTATATCTTCCTCTTGGATTTGTTCGGGATACCTGGCCATAGCTCCTAAAAGTCCAGAATACCAGAGGTGCGCCCAGGCATAACCGGGATTAAGCTCAATAGCACGCGAGTATTCCTTTTCGGCTCCCTCCAGATCATTCTCATCCCACAGGATATTTCCCATTGAGGCGTGGGTTTCAGCCAGGCCTTCATCAAGCCCAATAGCTATTTCCGCCGCCGCTCGGGCGTTCGACAGAGCTTCTGTTTTCGTGACAGTTCCGGTCACATAGATGTATTCCCGAAGGGTGGACCAGGCATCGGCCAGTCCGGAGTGCGCCAGGGCATAGTTGGAGTCGAACTCAATGGCCATTTCAAAATACTCAATGGCCTTTCTTATATCACTCTCGGTTCGCTTATTCCACAGGTGGCGGCCGCGCGTGTAGTAATTGTAGGCCTCTATGTTTTCTGTATAGCGGCGGGTAATAACTGCCTCGTCCGTGCCGAGCAGTTCAAGTCGCATTGCGGCAACAATGGCTCTGGAAATGTCATCCTGGATATCGAAAACGCTCTCCAATTCTCGGTCATAAGTCTGCGACCAGAGGTGAGCATCATCGGCGCTATTAATCAACTGTGCCCTGACCCGGATCTGGTTCTCCTCACGTTGAATACTCCCTTCGAGAACAGTATTGACCAGTAGGTCCCGACCGATTTTTCTGAGATCCCGGTCCGAATCCTTGTAGCGCATTACCGATGTCATCGAGATGACTTTCAGCTTTTCCACTCCGGACAGTCGGCCGATAATGGCATCCGTCATACCGTCGCAGAAGTACTCCTGGTCTTTGTCCGGACTGAAATCTCGAAAGGGCAGAACGGCGATAGAGTTCTTCCAACCGGTTTCATCCAAAGTCGTCAGCCCGGACTCCTCCCCGATCATAGTGAAGTCCGAAATCAAAAATCCGGAAACCACAAGTATCGCAATAATGGCGAGCCCGCCTACGGCAAGCGGCCATCTCTTCTGACGGCCAGCAGCGGCGGACTTATAGCTCTCGGTGGGAGCAACCAGACGCTTGAGATCACTGATGACACCGGAGGCACTCTGGTATCGCATTGACGGGTCTTTCTCCAACAACTTGGCGACGGTGCGTTGGAGTTCATCCGGGATGTCTGACTTATATCGGGCCAGCGGTTCCGGGTTATTCTGTGTGATGGCTTTCAGAGTTGCCGCTTCGTTATCCTTCTCAAACGGTGTGCGATTGGCTATCAACTCATAAAGCACAACACCAAGAGAAAACAAGTCTGACCTGTGATCAACTTCCTGCCCCTGTACTTGCTCAGGCGACATGTATTGTACTGTTCCGAGTGTCGACCCGGTTTTGGTGAGATGCTCTCCGCCTTGAATGACTGCTAGTCCAAAATCAAGTATTTTCGGTCGACCGTAGGCATCTATTACAATGTTTGAAGGCTTGATATCTCGGTGGACAACTTTCTTATCATGTGCAGCACTGAGTCCATCGCAGACTTGTATTGCCAACTCGACTACTCTGTCAATGCCAAGCTCTTTCCCCTTGGCCAGGTCGCGTAGTGATTGACCCTCCACCAACTCCATGGCAAAAAACGGTCGGCCCCGAAATTCTGAAACTTCATAGATAGTGACAATATTGGGATGATTGAGCTTGGCAGTTGCTTCAGCTTCACGGATAAAGCGTGCTTTGAAATCATCATCAGAGGAATGTTGCGTCGGCAGGAACTTCAGAGCGACTTTACGAGACAGCTTGCTGTCCTGGGCCAGGTAGACCTCACCCATTCCACCGGCGCCGATTTTCTCGACGATCCGGTAGTGTGCCACCATTGTTCCGGCAGTCAGAATGACGTGCGTGCGAGTCCGATCATCATGTGAGTCCTCTGGCGCCATTGCTGAGATCCTTTTCCGAATGCTAATTTCTTATCTAAGAAAGAGACAAACTGTCTTCTTTGCAACCTAAACTCAACCGGATCGTAGTGTGACCACATTGTGACCGTTTTTTATTCGCCGATAGAAGCATCTTGGCTGGCCCATTTATTCTGCCAAAGGCCGCCGCAAAGATCGAATCCCAGCCCAGTAGTTCACCGGATTGAAAGTCATTTTGCTTCCAGCAACTTCATGAATTCAAGAGTGTATTTGAGGACCATTTCGGTTTGTCCTAACTCCATGTGTGAACATGGTGCTCTGACAATTGCTTCTTCATGAAAGTCATCGCCAAGGATATTGTTTTCAAGGTGTTCCTGCATCAGCATATCCAGGGCAGGGTAACCATCGGTATCAATTACAAACTGTGTATGTCGGATTCTACTTCTACAATACTTATACCACTTTGGAAACTGCTCCCAACTACCATCCTTGAATGGAGCAAAAATGTCGGATGCGTATTGGCTCAACGGTGCGGTCTTAATTCCAAATTTGCTAAATGCTTTCACTAGATAGTCATGTATGATCAACCAGTTATACAACGAGGAGGACATTTGACTGAACAGATTGATAGTGGACAGAATCTGGCTTTCATCACCGTCAGCCAACTCCGCAAGTTTGCCCGACGCAAAGCAATCTTCAATATGTACATTGCAGCCAAGAGCCAGTACGCCGGTTGCCCTAATATCAGAAAACAATTCAGAGGTTAGTAGATGAAGAAAATGGTCAGCACCAGATGAATGCCCAACCAGAACAGTGTTACGCGGTCGAAGTCGAGTGTACAAGTCCTTAATCAAAGCATGGATGAGAATTGAATGATCTCGCAACGTGAGGGGAAGTCTTAGTTGAGCGTTACGTTCAAATCCGAAGACCGATATGGCAATCGCTCGAAATGGTAATTGGTGAAGCACGTCAGAGTAATGTTCGTGGTCGGTACCCAAAGGGGGCAGATAGAAAACCAACGCATCAGATGCAATCCCGTTGTCTATGTATGCCAACGAACCGCCGATCATCTTCGGGTCTTTATGAGATAGTTGACGAACTAAGTCGGTAGTAATGACAAATGACTCTTCACAAAGCACACTTCCTACCGCTATCGGGTCTTGATCGATTATAGTAATGGCTGTATCCCGTCGTAACTCGTTAGATAATTCCTCAAGCTCATTACAGACATCCCGGGCGGTTTGAAATCGTTTGTCCGGTTTCTTGGCTAAACATCGTGATACAATTCGGTTGAGGTCATACGGAATATTCGAACGCTTGCTGTGTAGATCAGTTGGAGTGTCTCTTAGAATCCCGGCTGAAACCTCAGTGGCAGTAGGAGCTGAAAAGGGATGTTCGCCAGTGATTAGTTCATGCATTATTACGCCGAAGGCAAAGATATCTGCCCTGGCATTGATCTCCTGGCCGAGTAGTTGTTCGGGTGCCATGTAAGATATTGTTCCGGCCACTTTTCCTGCGAAAGGATCACTTGTACGGGTAGCTTCAGAGTCATTCAATGATTCAACATCTGAAAGAGTTGCCAATCCAAAGTCCAGGATCCTAGCTGCTCCGCTTGCATCTATCATCAAATTACCAGGCTTCAAATCTCGATGGATGACCCCCTTTTCATGAGCTGCTGTTAGTCCCTTGGTGATTTGAATGCCTATGTCAATTATGTCGGCAACAGTTAACAGTTTATCGCTTGATAGTTCCTTCAGCGATTGCCCCTCAATATAGTCCATGGCAATATACGGTACTCTTCCACCTTCGTTAATCTCGTGGACAGTGACTATACTTGGATGTTGTAGTCGTGCGGCTGCTCGAGCTTCTTGTGTGAATTGACGCAGTACAGCATCGCTCTTAGTTTGCTCTTCAGGTAGGAACTTAAGAGCCACTTGGCGCTTGAGTTTAGTATCTTCGGCCAGGTAGACCTCACCCATGCCACCGGCGCCGATCTTCTCGACAATCCGGTAGTGTGCCACCATTGTATCTTTGGTCAGCACAACATGCGTGCGCGTCTTGTCGTCGTCAGCTTCCATGACATTCCTTACGGCGCTGATTTCAGTTTTGCCAGGCGCTCTTTGGCATCGTCGACTGCGACCAGCCCCGAGTCTGCATCTTTCCAGATGTCCAGGAAAGTCTCGTATTGCTCAATCGCTTTGTCATTCCAACCCGATTCTTCGTACGCCGTTCCCAAATAGTAGTGTAACTTGACTGACTCGATTGTCCATTGTAGTCGGTCTTCGCTGAAGGTGGAGAGCAACTGTTCATATCCGTTCACCGCCTCGCCCAGTTGGCCGTTCACCTGTTGGGTCTTGGCCAGCATAAGATAGGCTCGAAACCCGGAGGTGTATCCTCGGCTGCTATACATGCTCGAGGCCGTTCCGAAATACTCGACAGCGGCCGGTAAGTCTCCCTTGGCTCGCTCGACACAGCCGGCGGCGATCCACCAGAGCGATAGTTTCGCCGAATCGTCCGGGGCAATAGGACCTTTCCATTCCGCCAGCGCTGTCTCGGCTTCGTCGATACGGCCACCTTCCGCCAGCATCTGTATGTAGAAATGCTGGATCGGGACAAGCAAGCCGCGATTCTCCCTGTAGCCCTCCATAGCCACTTGCATCGCGGCCAGTCCCTTGTCAATCTCCCCGAGTTCAGCATAGATTCTGGCGACTTGATAATGCTTGGGCCAGGTCTCGGCTTTCTCCATCCGGTCGGCAGCGATACCCTGCTCAAGTACACTGAGCGCTTGTTCGAATCTGCCCTGGTGTACCAGGACCAGTGCTGGGTACTGTCGTGCAACCGACCGATCGTTCTTGCGTGGGCTTTCAAGGAGTCTATCGAAACATCGTTGCGCTTCGTCGTAGTTCCTTTTGTAAAGATGCATGAGGCCGAGATTCCCCCATGACTGGTAGAAATCTCCTTTGATCTCGATAGCCTTGGCAAACGAGCCAATCGCTTCATCGATTCTGCCATTGCCCGCGAAGAGCTCACCACGAGAGTCGTACGGGTTAGCTTGGTCCGGTTCCAACTCTATGTATTTATTCATCGCCCAGATCGACTTATCGAAATCTCCAATGTCATTGTAACAATATGCCAAAGCGTTGTAGGCCGAACCGTATAGAGAATCCAGCTCTATAGCCCGGGTGTAGTGTTTGATGGCCATGTTCACCTGCCGGAAGCCGTAGCTGTAGAAGATGGCCATGTTTAGATGTGCTTCCTTGTCATCGGGATAGCGCTTGACAATCTCCTGGCACCTGGCCAGCGATTTTAGCGGCTCCCCGTTCACCCAGGCATGATAGGCTTCGATGGTCAACTTCTCTTTGTACCTTGAGTTGGTGGAGAATTCAAGAGCTTTGGCCAGATAGGTGCGACGGCGCGGTCCCTGGCCCACCCTGGCCAGTTGATAGAAGGCCATGGCAAATGTCGAGTCCAATGTGATCGCTTGCTTCAAAGCAAGCTCGGCGTCGGCCAAGTAGCGCTGGAATCCTAATTCCACACCTTCCAGATAGTGGCGATAAGCCTCGGGCGATGTCGTAGTCACTTCCGCCACCGGCCGATCCGTCTCGGTTAAGGCTTCTTCGGGAAGGGATAAATCGCTTTTGATTTCAACAGTCAGTTTATCCACAAGCGTGAAAATGTCCTCACCCGGCTTACCGTTGATTCTTTGTGAGGCCACCGCGGTCCCCGATGAAACCTCTATTAGTTGAGCCGTCATGACGATTTGCGGGTCCGTGCCGAGAATACTCCCCAGTAACATCCATTTGGCTTTGGCTCGTTCAGCGATTTGGGATGCTGTTGAATGGTCAATTGTCTTCTCACCCTCACGTCCCAGATTCTTCAAAATATCGTACAGGCGTTGGCTTGAGACCACCTGTACGAAGCGTGACTCCGAGAGGTCGGTGATCAATAGATTGGTTGCAATCTCACCCATCTTTTGGCTGTCGGCCGGATCGGCCAGGTTGTCGAAATACATAATGGCCAGACGATTTGTTTCGGCCGACGCGTCCCCGGCACCCTGCTGTTGAAGCTCCCACGGTTTGAAGACCAACATGGCGACCAACAGGATAACAATCAGTGTAGGAACCAAATACCGAGTCGTGTTGCGAGTTTGGGTTGTTACAGTGGGCGTGATGATTGAACTGTCGGAGTCGCGTCTCAATCGTTTCAGGTCGGTGATTACGTCGTCGGCGTGTTGGTAGCGAAGAGATGCATCCTTCTCCAGGAGTTTCGACACGATGTTCTGCAATTCGTCGGGGACGTCGCTTTTGTATCGTGACAACGGTTCTACGGACTCACTCAAGACGGCGTTCATCACCGACGCTTCGTTGTCCCCTTCAAACGGCAACCGCGCCGTCACCATTTCGTAAAGCACCACCCCGAATGAAAACAGATCGGAACGCTGGTCAACATCTTTGCCCTGAATCTGCTCCGGTGACATATAACCGACCGTACCGAGCGTCGAACCGGTTTTGGTAACTTTGTCCAAACCTTCAATCGCGGCCAGCCCGAAATCGAGCAACTTGGGTCGACCATCGGCATCAATTACGATATTCGACGGTTTGACATCACGGTGTGTGACTCCGCTTTGATGAGCTTTGTGCAGCCCCTCCAGAGTCTGAATAGCCAATCCAGTGACTTCGTCCAGATCAAGCTCTCGCTCTTTGGTCAAGTCACGAAGAGATTTGCCTCCCACATGCTCCATGGCAAAGAAAGGCCGTCCTTGATATTCTGAGACCTCAAAAATCGTGACAACGTTGGGGTGGCTCAGCTTGGCCGTTGCCTGGGCTTCGCGCTTGAACCTCTCGCGACAATCCTCGTCATTGCTTAGGTGCGTTGGCAGAAATTTCAGGGCGACATTTCGAGACAGCTTGCTGTCTTCGGCCAGATAGACCTCGCCCATGCCACCGGCGCCGATCTTGCAGGCGATACGGTAATGCGACACCATCGTGCCCTTGGTCAACACGACGTGTGTGCGCGTCTTGTCGTCGTCAGCTTCGTGGTCTACCACATCAACAGCCCTTAGAACTTGATACCTTCATATTTGGCAATGATCTCTTTATATCTTGGATGATCACGCACTGGCTCCCACCGAGGGTCCATCTCCACCCAGGCGGTCGAAAAGGTAGACGGAATAGACAGGACCTCTTCTAAGTATTCGAGCGCCGTGTCAATATTTCCGGCGTTCAACTGAACAAGGGCCATGACCATGACCGCAGAAGGTCCTCACCAATGGCAGGCTTCAACAGGCATGGTCTCCATCGCCAATTGCGCCTGTTCTATGGCCTGCTCATGTCTACCGGTTTGTGAATAAATCATGGCAAGCATTTCTAAGACCTCGTGATTAGGAGGAAGGGGCTCAAATCGACCGGATGTGTCACGCCTCGCCTCTTCGTTGCGATTGTAGGTTACTATGCGGGCCGAATCCAAATAGAGGTAAGCAGATTCCTCGTCCCCGTTGTAGCGATAGAGAAGCCCAATGCTAACATACAGCTTTGGATCGGGGTTGTACTGTAATCCTGATTTTGCACGAGAGATCAGTAGGTCAAGATCAGGTAACTGATTCCTTGAATCAAGGAAGTCGTGAATGATCGGTGCGACGACGCTCCCCAGGGGGCTCGTGCCCCTGTCCGACCACTCGGAAAGGGTTTGTTGAATCTGCTCAACACTTGCTCCCATACAAATCTGAATCCTTGCTTTTAGCGCATACACCCCAGCACCACCTACAGGAACTTTTGGCCCGAATCGCTCAATTACTTCCAATGCTTTTTCGTACTGATGAGAGTACCAACTCGCCCACAACATCGTTAACTTCGTCCCAAATGATCGAGGATCAAGCTTGATGACCTGCTGGGTCAGAGCTATCGTTTCATACCATTTGCCCTGTCGTAACTTGACCATCGCGATTGCGCCCAGAACAAACGCTTCTTCAACATGCCCTAGTCGAGCAAGTTCAAATTCCCAAAGTGCCTTGTCGTAATTTCGTTCAATCAAGTTATAATAAGTCCCACTAGCCAGGTGCGCCTCTGCCAAGTCAGGCTGGATCTCAAAAGCCCGTTGATATGCTTCTCGTGCCGGTCTTGTATGCTCCGAGAACCCCGACTCGTAAAAGAAAGCAAAATACGAATGTGATATAGACTTCGCAGTGAATGCCATGGCAAAAGTCGAATCCAGCTCAATAGCCTTATCCAGCAGTTCAATTGCTTTAAGCAGACCGCCGGGGCCCACTTTAGAGTTCATCGACCTCAGATAATAATCATAAGCATCAGGGTTTTCGGTCGGCCGATAATCGAGCGCCTCCTGGCCACCAGCCAGGAGGGTCGTGCCAAGTGCCTCGGCAATACGCATAGCGATCTCAGCCTGCACCTCAAATATCTCGGAAAGGTCTTTTTGAATATTATCTGTCCAGACGGCAGTTTCATCAGATACGCGAATCAGCTCCGGTGTGATCCGTATCTTGTCGACACTCCCGGACTTGTCCCATCTGATTGTACCTCCAAGGATGTAATCGACATTTAGCTCAGCGCCGATTTCACTGATGCGCTTGGTCGTTCCCTTGTATTGGAGAACACTGGTTCTGGCCATGACACCAAGACCATCGAGAACATTAACCTTTGAAGTAATCTCGCCGGTAATTCCGTCAGCGAAGTATTCATCTTCCGGTGCACCGAGATTCTCAAAGGGAAGGACGGCCAGTATTATCCGCTCGTCAATAGGTGTGACTTTCTGTTCATCCTTGTCGCCCGGGTAGTACTTCACACCGGCCACTATCAGTATCGCAATTGTCACTAGCCCACCGAGTGCAAGCGGCCATCTACTCTTTTGCTTCGCTGGAGTCACAGTCATCGAACTCTGCGTCGAAACAACCAGACGCTTGAGATCGCTGACCACACCACCCGAAGTTTGATACCGCATCGAGGTCTCTTTCTCCAACAGTTTTGAGACAGTGCGTTGGAGTTCATCAGGGATGTCCGCTTTGTACCTAGCCAGCGGTTCCGGGTTGTCCTGCGTAATAGCTTTCAGTGTCGCAGCTTCATTGTCTTTCTCAAATGGTGTGCGACCTGCGATCAACTCGTATAGAACGACGCCAAGTGAAAACAAATCTGATCGATGATCAACTTCTTTACCGTCTACTTGCTCAGGTGACATATACTGCACAGTGCCCAGGGTCGAACCTGTCTTGGTTAGTTGCTCCCCTCCCTGAATGGCTGCTAACCCGAAATCGAGTATCTTCGGTCGACCGTAGGCATCGATTACAATGTTTGAAGGTTTGATATCTCGGTGAACGATTTGTTTCTCGTGAGCGGCGCCGAGTCCGTCACAGATTTGCAGGGCCAGTTCGATGATCCTATCAACACCAAGCTCTTTTCCCTTGGCCAGGTCGCGTAGTGATTGACCCTCTACCAACTCCATCGCAAAAAACGGTCGGCCTCGAAATTCCGAAACTTCAAAAATCGTAACGATGTTGGGATGATTCAGCTTGGCCGCAGCTTGTGCTTCACGTTTGAAACGGGCGCGGCAATCTTCATCGTTGCTAAGATGCGTCGGCAGAAACTTCAGTGCCACATTGCGTGACAGCTTGCTGTCCTGGGCCAGATAGACCTCACCCATGCCACCAGCACCGATTTTTTCGACTATCCGATAGTGCGAAACCATTGTTCCTTTTGTCAGCACGATGTGAGTACGGGTCTTGTCGTCGTTAGGCTCGGTCATTTCGCCTCATGCCTTTCAAGAAGTGCTATGAATCGGGGTGATTCCTGCAAAGGGGCAAACAGCGGATCGGCTCTCAGGTACTGTGGTGTGCTCCAACCTGGTATTGACAGGTGGTATTCTAGTTCATCGATGGCCAAATCATACTGTCCGATTATTGCATATATCTGGGCCATGACCATGACCGGATCAGGTCCTCACCAATGGCAGTTGTCGACAGGCATCAACTCTTTTGCGGTCTTTCCTGCGGCTACGGCCGAATCAGGCATCCCCATAAAAGCGTAGGTGAGTCCTAACCTGGAATAGATTGGCCAATCATTGGGATGCAGGCTGAAGTCGAAATCCTCAAGCAGTCGAATCCGGCATGAATCATAGTAGATGAAGGCGGAGTCTTCTCGATCAGTCAGGTCAAAAATCTGGGCGATATTCATGTAGACAAGATAGTCCACACGTTCATCTTTTAAGTCCCGCAGGTCGGCGATCATCTCATCCGGATCGGTTCTCTCGATCACGAATCTCCATACTCCGAGAGAAGTAGAGGGAAACATCTCATACAGCGACGATTGTGCCGCACCGAGAGCGCTCACGATACTCTCATAGGAGTGGGTAGGGGAATCAACAGTTCCATGCTCCAGCAGGTTCAACAACAGACTGTAGTATACCATGTCCCCGTCGGTGGGAGCCAGGACGACCCCGCGATCAACGAACTCCCGGCCCTTTTTGAAGTCACGCAGATAAGAATGAGCGGTTCCAAGCCAGTAATAATGACGCACCGTGAGTGGATCGATTCTGGCTGCTTGTTCGAAGTTTGATAGCGCCTCGTGCCACTTACCCTGGCGCATCTTCACTACGCCGATTTGCTGCAGGAGATCAGCGTTAGGTGCTACTTCTGAAGAGGCCAGCGCGAACGCATCCAGCGCCCGCTCATAATCGCGCTCAAGGAAATTGTAGTGCGACCCAAGAGCGATGTGTGCTTCCGGTAGACTGGGATCCAACTCCAACGCCTTTTCTGCCGCTTGTAAGCCTGTTGAATCTCGCCTTGCCCCACCCCCCTTGCGACCGAATACTAACTGAGTATAAGCCGTTGATTTCTTAGCCCAGGCAAGGGCAAAGCGTGGATCGAGAGCGAGAGAAGAATCAAACATTTCGATCGCCTCACCCAATTTGGCGACGCGTGCGCTCCTGCCCATAGCGTCCAAACCACGAAGGTAGTAATTGTATGCGGCCATGCTCGTTGTCGGCGCGTAATCAGGAGTCTGTCGGTTTGGCTCCAGAAGTGTCAAACCCAAGGCTGTAACAATCTTGGATGCGATTTCCGTTTGCACTTCAAATATCTGAACCATCTGTTGATCGAAGTTATCGGACCACATCATATAGCTGTTACTGGTCCTGGTCAGCTTGGGAGTAATTCGAAAGCGATCGACGTCGCCTGATCTGTCCCAACGAATAGTGGCCTCGAGAATATAGTCCGCTCCCGTCTCCTTACCAATCTGCTCTATACTCCTATCTACGTCTCGGTACTTCTCGGCGCTGTTGTTTGACAGCAAGCGTAGTTCCTTGATAGTAGAAAGGCGCGAACTGATCTCCTCACGGATGCCGCTGGAAAAATACTCATCATCGGCAGCACCAAGATTTACGAAGGGTAACACAATGAGAACCGGCGGCTGAGCCTGAGCCGACTCCTCCCCAGCGGTGAAGAGTGTGGAAATCAAGTATCCCCCAGCGACGCAAACCACTGCAGCCGATGCCAACCATACGAAACGGTTTTTCCTGGGCGGCGCTGTTTCGACGGTCAGTCGTCTCAGGTCGGCCAGCATTCCGTCGGCATGCTGGTATCTGAGGGCAGGGTCCTTGGCCAGTGCCTTGTTGATTACCTGTTGCAGCTCCCCCGTCACGCCCGATTTGAATCGAGCAATTGGTTCCGGTGTCGACGTGGTAATCGCTCTTATTATCGCAGCATCATTGTCCCCTTCGAAAGGACGACGACCGGTTAACATCTCATATAGGATCACGCCGACTGAGAACAGGTCTGACCTCTTATCGACTTTTCCGCCGGTAATCTGCTCCGGCGCCATATACCCGACCGTGCCCAGAGTCGACCCGGTCTGGGTCAGCTTCTCTTCGCCCGAAACTGTGGCCAGCCCAAAGTCCAATAGGCGGGGTTTGCCTTTACTGTCTATGATAATATTGCCCGGCTTGATATCCCGGTGAACCACCCCTGCTTCGTGAGCTTCGTGCAGTCCTTCGCATATCTGCTGGGTCAGACTCACAGCCTCGGCAACCGAGAGTTTGCCTTGTTTGACCACATCCCTCAACGGTTCTCCCGTAATATGGGCCATGGCAAAAAACGGTCGCCCGTTATACTCACCTACTTCATACACCGGGACGATATTCGGATGATCGAGTTTGGCGGCCGCCTTGGCTTCGCGAGTAAACCGAGTACGACTGTCTTCGTCCCGGCACAAATGCGTCGGCAGAAATTTCAGGGCGACATTTCGAGACAGCTTGGTGTCCTCAGCCAGGTAGACTTCACCCATACCACCGGCGCCGATCTTCTCGACAATCCGGTAGTGCGAAACCATCGTGCCTTTGGTCAGCACGACGTGCGTGCGTGTTTTGTCGTCGTCGTTAGGTTCCATACTATCCGATTCAATCTGCCAACTGCACCACCACAGCGAGCGCGGCAGTGTCACCCACCACACGACTTCTGTGACCCTTGCCGGTTGTGTCCTCAACCATCGTGACGCTTCCGGGGCCGAACCGGCGCGTTTCACCGTCTGAGGTCTCGGCTTCAATCTCACCAGCGAGGTAGAAAAGTAATTGGCGGCAGGGCGCTGGGTGCCAGTCGCCGAACCAGCCGGCCAGCGCTCTCAGATATCCAAATTGTGTCGCCGGTGTGAACGACGAGAGATCCAGCGGCGGCGCCGGAGGAGCAAAGTCGATTGTCTTAAACTCAACCTCCACATCCTCAAAATGCGATTCGCCGCTGTCGTCGGTATAGACCCGCGTGTACTTCATTCGAATTGTTTCCTCAGAATCGAATTATGGTTAGGTTCAGTGGTATTGCTCCTGCAATCAAAAGACTGGTGACCTCAATCGGTCCGAATAGGCCATGAGACCGTGATAACACGACGCCCTCGTTATGAGGTTATCCTTGACCCTAATCTAAGTGGTTGCCCGTGTGCTTTGCAACGTCAAAAACAGAGTTTTAGCTGGATCGGCTGACCACTTCTCAGGCGCCGGGACGGCTACACCAGGTAGGCGGACACCGGCTGTAACCGAAAGGGTCAAGGGCATTTTTAATGCCTTGACGGCATTAGGAGAATCGTTATATTATCGGGCTAAACTATAGAGGATTTTTGAATGAAAAGAACATTTCAACCATCGAATCGCAAGAAGCTAAACGACCACGGCTTCCGCTCCCGTATGGCCACCAAAGGCGGCCGTCGTGTCCTGGCTCGTCGTCGCGCCAGGGGCAGAAAAAGATTGACCGTCAAAGTTGGACGCAAGAAATAAACTACCGCGCTCAGACAGCCTGAAAAACCGGCGCGAGATCGATCACCTATTCTCGAACGGACGAAGGCTTTCCACACCCGGTCATGCCTGTGTCTGGACAGAGGCTGACCAATTCGGCTACGCCGTTTTTGTTTCTCGACATCACGGCTCGGCGGTCGAGCGCAATCGGATCAAACGTCGCTTCAGGGAAGTGATCAGACAGGTCAAAGCATTATTGGACAGACCGATAAAAGTGGGATTCATCCCCAGCCAGCAAAGCACCAAATCCAGCTTCGAGCAGGTGTACGGTGAAATCCAAAGCACTTTCAAACAGATCAACAGAAACCTCAGCTAACCAAGGGCTGATCAGCAGTTTTCTCATTCTGTTGATCGATTTCTACAGGTATGCTTTGGCTCATTTGTTCAGTGGAGGATGTCGTTTTGAACCTTCGTGCTCCCGTTATGGTCAAGATGCCCTGCGCAAGTACGGAGCATGGAAGGGGAGCATAATGACCATCAGGCGCGTGCTCCGGTGCCACCCGTGGCATGAGGCAGGCTACGATCCGGTCGAATGAAGCTCGGGATAGAGATAGTCTACAGGGATAGAAACAGACAGGGAAGGCGATTTTGGACAAAAAGACTTTACCGTTAGTTATACTGCTGGTCGTGGTCATCATTTTCTACGGCCAGATTCTGGAATTCTTGGGATTGGTCGAACCGGCTCCGCTGCAGCTCCCAACTGAAACCCCGATCGCAACCGACACAGCATCCGTCGCCCAGACCACTTCTGATTTTGAACCGGCCACCACCGGTACCGATATTCAGCGGTCTCCAGATCGGCTGGATGTTGAATCGAGCGGCTCCCTTGACTCAAATCCACCCGACACCATTGTTGTTTCCACCAACAAATACGATGTAACTCTGAGTAGTTTCGGCGGCGGTCCGGTTTCGATGAAGCTCAAAGAGTATTTCTATCGGGACGGCGAAGAAATCGAGATGCTCCCGAAAGCGACAGCTGTCACGCCCGAGGCGACTTTTGCCGGTGGTACCTTTTCGACCTCCAAAACCCCATTCGTGTCCAGTCTTGTTGCAGGCAGTTACGATGCCACTCGGGATACTTTCGAGGTGGAGTACACATTTGACAATGGCCAGGGCGGCCGCATCATCAAGCGGCTGCGTTTCTACCCGGACAGTTATCATTACGATCTGGCCGTCGAACTGGAAGAGCCGCGGAATCTTGGGTTCGAACGGTCGTACAGGATTACCTGGAACACCCCGCTAGGTGTCACCGAACCTCAGGCCACGATCGACTACGACGCCATGGAAGCGGTCACCATGCAAGGGGGTGCCCGTGAAACCCTGGATGAGTTCGACGACGGTCGCCTGAATCAGTCGGTCGAAGGCGCCACTGTCTGGGCCGGAGTGCGCTCCAAATATTTCGCGGCTGTACTGATTCCACAAAACCGACCGGCAGCGAGCGCTTTTGCCAAGGGGCTCAAACAAGATGTCTCCACGCCCGATGGCTCCACCGAAGCACGGTATATCACGGCCGGCATGGATTTGCAATTCACCGGTCTTGAGAATCATAGTGACAGCTTCAGAGTCTTTGTGGGACCGCTTGATTATTCGCTGTTGGACGGGTACGATGTCGGTCTTGAGGATATGCTCGGTATCGGCACCACTCCATTTGTCGGCTGGATTATCAAACCGTTCGCGATTGCTATTATCTGGTTGTTGCCGCGTTTGTACAGTTTTCTCCCCAACTACGGTCTGGTGATCATTCTATTCGCGCTGATGGTCAAGATTGTGACTTTGCCGCTGTCGATGAAATCGTTCAAATCGATGCAGGCCATGCGCGACCTGCAGCCGAAGGTCGATGAGTTAAAAACCAAGCACAAGAAGAACCCGCAGGCAATGAACCAGGAAATGATGAAGCTCTACAAAAAGCACGGGGTCAGTCCGGTCTCCGGCTGTCTGCCGATGCTTCCTCAGATGCCTCTGTTTTTCGCCCTCTTTAGTGTCTTCCGGTCGACCATCCTGCTTCGCGATGCACCTTTTGTTTGGTTCATTAATGATCTGTCGCGCGGTGCCTCGGGCTTTTCAGATCCATACATTATTCTCGTGGTCATCATGGTGGTCGCACAATTCTTGTCGCAACAACTGACCATGCCCAGCACACAGCAGAACAAAATGATGATCTATCTGATGCCGTTGTTCATGGGTTATATCTTTTACACGTTCGCCGCCGGGCTGGTATTGTACTGGATTTGCTTCTCAGTATTCTCCCTGCTTGATTACGTGCTGTTCAAGAGGAAGAAAAACGCGCAAGTGATGACTACCTGATATGCCGTCAAAAAAAAAACCGATGATCTGGATGATCTATTAGACGGTGATAGTATTGCCGCTGTTATCACGCCACCGGGCCGAGGCGGCATAGCGGCCATCCGAGTGGCCGGGCGGTTATCGCTCAGACTGCTCAAAAAACATTTTCAAAGTGACCAGCAGGGCAAGCAGTCCTTTACTCCGTTCATGTTGAAGCATGGCTGGTTCTGTCACGCCGACGGCGCCAGGCTGGACGAAGTAATGGCTGTCTATATGCCGTCCGGACGCTCGTATACCGGGATGGATCAAGTGGAGGTTTACTGTCACGGCGGCTCAGAAGCTGTTAAACAGGTACTTAATGAATTGCTGAAATCGGGAGCGCGAGCCGCCGAGCCGGGTGAATTCACACGACTGGCCTTTCTCCATGGCCGCATTGACCTGACTCAAGCTGAAGCAGTGGGCGAACTTATCGATGCCCAAACCAGCGTATCGTATGATGCAGCCCGGGAGCATCTGTCGGGAGCATATACGGAGCATGTTAACATGCTCCGAAGTGGGCTGGTGGAAATCCTGGCCGAAACTGAAGCTGCGATCGATTATCCGGAGGATGACATTGGGCCTGATGGCGGTGCGGGATTGACCAAATCACTAAACGAGTTAATGGATCAAATAAGGCGATTGAAGGAGAGTTATAGCGCTGGTCGCATTTTGCGCGATGGCTTCAAAATAGTGATCGCAGGTCGACCGAACGCCGGTAAGTCAACACTGTTCAACCTGTTGTTGAGACAGGAACGCGCCTTGGTAACCGCCACGCCGGGAACCACCCGGGACTATCTGTCGGAGTGGATCGACATAGAGGGCATACCGGTAAACCTGATAGACACGGCCGGCCTGCGAATCGGCGGCAGCCAGATCGAGAAGGCCGGTCAGGACCTGGCTCGGCGGCTGATTTCAAAATGTGATCTGCTTATCTGGATTGTGGATATGTCCCGAAAGAGATGGTCATCAGAGCTTCAGGCCGACCTTGAGGACCTTGGGAGGATGCGTAAGTTATTAGCAGGTAATAAGATAGACGTGTTGACAAAAGCCGATCAAAAGCTCGAACAGAGCCGACACGCCCACTTGATGCCTATCTCCTGCCTGAGCGGACAGGGAGTTGACGAATTCTCCAGCAGTTTATCTACAATCATTCGGGAGTCGATGCCCGATCTCACTTCCGGCCTGGTGGTGACTTCGGCACGGCATCAGCAGAAACTTCAGCGCGCCCTGAAACAAATTAGACGAGCCGGAAAACTGCTCAGGTTGGGTGAGTCGCCGGAGTTGGTCGTTTTTGAGTTGCAGGCTGCTGTGACCGCTCTTGACGAAATCACCGGCAGGATTTATAATGACGAGATATTGGATAGGATTTTCGCTAAGTTTTGTATTGGCAAGTGAGTTTCACGTGAAACTGATAAATCAGTTTTTGCTGCCTTCGGCAGTGATAAATCACTTTTTCGCGCTACGCGCGTTATGAGTAAGTATGTGAAAACCTTGGAGTCATGGGCGCGAAGCGCCAAGAAAGTGATTTATCACCCCCGAGCGAGGCTTGAGGGTGCCACCCACCGGATGGATTTGTGAATGTGATGATACAGCGTGACTGTAGACCCAGACCGGGCTTGATGGTATCACCCGCCGGTCGACATCGCGCAGGGAGCGGCCATGAGTCGCCCCAACAAGTTGGTTGTGGATTCGGCCGCGCTTGTTGTGACAAGGTGTGGTCTTCAAAGTCCCCTCTTGAGAGGGGATTCAGGGGTGTGTTTTTTCCGCCACCGACTGAAGAACACACCCCGCCCCGCCGTCGGCGGGGCACCTCTCTCGAGAGGGGAAAAGAGACATGAATTAACTGTAGTTTAGAGTTGCAGTATCTTGACAAATCGAGATTTTGACATAATAGTCGTCGGCGGAGGCCATGCTGGAGTCGAAGCAGCACTGGCGGCTGCCCGCATGGGGCGGCAAGTGGCCCTGATCAGCATGGATAAGACCAAGCTGGCCCTGATGTCATGTAACCCGGCCATTGGCGGAATCGGCAAGTCGCACCTGGTGAAAGAAGTGGATGCCCTGGGCGGCCTGATGGCCGAAGCTATTGACGCCACCGGGATACAGTTCCGTCGGCTGAATTTATCGCGTGGCCCGGCCGTTTGGTCCACCCGAGCCCAGGCCGACCGAATCCGCTACAACGAGTATGTCTGCACCCGGGTTTCCTCGGTGGAAAACATCGAGCTGATCGAAGAAACGGTTGATCGATTAATCGTCCAGAATGGTGCGGTCTGCGGTGTTGACACCAAAAGTGGACGTGTAATCAGCGGCCAGGCAGTCGTAATCTGCTCCGGCACTTTCCTGTCCGGACTTATTCATATTGGAGAAACTCAGACCGAGGCAGGACGCATGGGTGAGCCGGCTGCGACAGGACTGTCTGGTTCTCTGCGAGAGCACGGTTTCGAAACCGGACGCTTGAAAACTGGTACGCCGCCTCGGCTCGATGGTGATACGGTCGATTACTCACGATGCCGGGTGCAGCCGGGCGAGGAACAAGTTCCTTTTTTTTCGGCCCGATCATCGCGACGCTTGATTAACCAAATCCCGTGCTATTTGACCGATACCACCGCTGCGACTAAACAACTGATCAGGGACAGTTTCAGGCAGTCGGCCATGTTCTCAGGCCAGATAACAGCTACCGGCCCCCGCTACTGCCCGTCTATCGAGGACAAGTTCTTTCGCTTTCCAGACAAGGCCACACACCAGGTATTCCTGGAGCCGGAAGGCAACGGCACCAGCGAAGTTTACCCAAATGGCTTTTCGACAGCCTTACCGGAATCGATACAGCTGGCTGCAATCAGGACTGTCACCGGCCTGGAGCAGGCGGACCTTACTCGCCCCGGTTATGCTGTCGAATACGATTTCTGTCCACCTTTCCAGCTCAAACCGTCACTCGAAACGCGACGAATCTCAGGGCTCTTTTTTGCCGGGCAGATCAATGGAACCTCGGGCTACGAAGAAGCGGCCGCCCAGGGACTGTTGGCCGGCTTGAATGCCGCGCTCTGTCTGTCAAAACAGCCGCCGCTGATCCTTGATCGATCCGAGGCGTATACCGGGGTGATGATTGATGATCTTTGCACCAAGCCGATCACCGAGCCATATCGGATGTTCACTTCGCGGGCCGAATACCGATTGGCCTTGCGTGAGGATAACGCCCGCGACCGGCTAAGTTGTTATGCCCAGCAGTACGGCCTGGTGGATCCACCGGAACTGGAGGCATTCACGCGCTTGCAGTCGGAGACAACCGGCCTGGTAGCGAAACTGGAGGCGACCCGAATAAAAGTAGCTGATTTGGGGGTGGCCGGTGAACGCTTTCAGCGGGCCGACTGGGTGAGTCTGGCCAATTTGATCCGTCAGCCACATCTGACACTGGATGAATCTTTGGGCATCGTGGCCGAATTTGAGTCCGACCTCTCTGAAGGGCCGGAATTGCTGCAACGCGCCGGGATTCAAATACGGTACAAGGGATATCTGGTCAAACAACAGCGGGAGATCGACAAATTCAAACGGCTGGAGACGATGACAATTCCGGCGAAGTTCGACTATCTTGCAATCACCGGCCTAAAAAAGGAAGCAGCGGAGCGGCTGGCTCGGTATCGGCCGCAATCATTGGGTCAGGCCGGTCGACTGGAGGGGGTGTCACCCGGCGATCTGGCTATTTTGTCAGTCCATTTGAAGAGACAGGGGGCTGTTTCCGAATGATCCAGAATCCCCCGCTTGATTTCAATACGAAGGAGCTGCTCAGTCGGTTCCATGGCGCATCCGATCTGCAAGGGTTCTTCGATCTGCTCATGGCCGAGAACCAGCGAATCAATCTTGTTTCACGTGAAACAAATCAGGAAGACTTGAGAAGATTGTCTACCGAATCGTTGGCGCCCATGGAACAGATAGCCCAACCCGGTTTTCACAGGTATCTTGATATCGGCTCTGGTGGCGGATTTCCGGCCATTGTGATTCTCCTGGCGGCCCGGGCCGGCCGTTTTCGAATTGAGCAGAGCGTGCTGGTGGAGCGTCGTCAACGTCGTGCCGACGCTTTGGGCCGAATCGTTAAGCAGCTTAATCTCCCGGCCGAAATCAGCCCCCACGATTTCATCCCCGGCGTTCCGGACGGTAGATTCGATTTGATCACACTGCGCTATGTTAAACTGACGCCATCCTTGTGGCGACTGATCAGCAACGCTCTGACCGATGCCGGTTGTTTTGTTTATTACTCCAAACCGGAATTCGAGATCGACTCCTCGCAGTATACCACTATTGTCCAGCCGTTTACTTTGAACGGCGCGGAACCTATCAAGAACTACACAATAGTGCGAAAAAACTGCTGAGCAAGGTCGGTTTTTGTTGCGCGCACCGTCGCAACCTGGTAATATCATTTCGAATAGCAGGATGTTGCGATAACAAGGAGTGTTTCTTGGGCAAAATAATAGCCATAGCCAACCAAAAAGGTGGCGTGGGCAAAACAACCACCGCCGTCAACTTAAGTTCCTGCCTGGCCGCCGCCGAGTGCAAAACCTGCCTGGTCGATATGGACCCGCAGGCCAACTCTACTTCCGGGCTGGGCATCGACAAAAATAACATCGAGTCGTCAGTCTACGATATCCTCCTTGGCTCCAAATCCACCGGTGAGGCGATCGTGGCCAGCGAACTCGAATACTTGAACCTGATACCTGCATCGATATCGCTGGTTGGGGCCGAAGTGGAGCTGGTCAATGTGATGTCACGCGAACAACGTCTCAAGTCTGCACTGGCGCAAATCATCGATGATTACAAGTACATCGTGATCGACTGTCCACCCTCGCTGGGACTATTGACCATCAACACCCTCACCGCCGCCGACGCGGTGATTATTCCCATTCAGTGTGAGTACTACGCTATGGAGGGGTTGGGGCAGTTGATGAATACGATCAAGCTGGTGCGCGAACATCTCAACCCGGAATTGGCCGTTGACGGTGTCTTGCTGACTATGTTTGACGGACGTCTCAATTTGTCGAGACAGGTATCCGAAGAAGTCCGCGGTTTTTTCGACAGCAAAGTGTATGACACTGTCATCAATCGCAACGTGCGATTGTCCGAAGCGCCGTCATTCGGCAAACCGATCATCTTGTATGACATCCTCTGCACCGGTGCGGAGAACTACATGGCCTTGACTAAAGAGGTAATGGCACAATGAGTAAAGTTGTTTTAGGCAAAGGTCTCGAAGCGTTGATACCAAGTGATCGCGGCGTCGGTGACACTGATCAATCATCTCAGCAGGTGGTACCCCTTGACAGACTGGCGCCGAATCCGTTGCAGCCGCGTAGAGATTTTGATGAGACGGCTCTTGAGCAACTGGCCGAATCGTTCAAGCGTCATGGCGTGGTCCAGCCGTTGGTAGTGAAGTCGGACGGCGCCGGCTATATTATCATCGCCGGGGAGCGTCGCTACCGCGCAGCCAAACTTGCCGGCCTGACCGAAGTGCCGGTGATCATGATGCAAGCGGCCGACGACACCAGTATGCTGGAACTGGCCCTGGTGGAGAATCTTCAGCGTGAGGACCTCAACCCGATCGAAACGGCCGAGGCGTATCACGCCCTCATCGAAAAGTGTGGCCTCACTCAGGGACAACTGGCCGCCCGTGTCGGCAAGAGCCGCGTGGCCGTGACCAATCTGCTGAGATTGATGAGCCTGCCGGAGAAAATCAAAAACATGCTGCGCCAAGGAAGACTGACCGAGGGTCATGCCCGGGCCGTTCTGTCGTTTGATAATGAAGCTGAAATGATGCGGCAGGCGCAGCGTATCATAGATGAATCACTCTCTGTTCGTGATGTCGAACGTTCGGCCGGTCGCGTTACCAAACGACGACTGACACCCAAGCGGAGAATGCCGGCCATCATGGACGCCGAGACTTTTCTAAAACAAACTTTGGGAACCTCGGTGAAGATCCATCATGGTTTGAGAAGAAAGAAAATCGAGATCGATTATTATTCCGACGATGACCTGGATCGGTTGCTCGATCTGTTTCGCAAGATCGTCGGATGAACCGGTGCCATTGTGACAATGGTGAGTGTGAGTTGCTGCGCCCTGATGAGATATGTATCGACATGGAAGTTGCATGCAAGAACAAGAACTGCTTTCGACCGGTTTGTTTTCGTGAGTGCGATCGGTCATGAAAGCGACCCGGTATATCACTGTTATGTTTATCCCCGACGGCGCCGAAGCTCGTCGTGGATATCGCGTCCGGGCCTGGGTGCTCAAGGCGGTTTTGTGGGCATTGGCCATTCTTTTGGTGGGGCAGGTGTTCTTTTTCGCATTCTATGCCGATGTATTAAAACGTGCAGCACTCACCGACAAATTGGCCGCCGAGAACGAAGGCCTGCTCAGGTATCAGTATAAAGTGCAGATACTGGAAAACAACATGAACGAAGCGCGAGAGGTTGTAAAGCAGATAGCCGAACTGGCCGGTATAGAATATCGGTTGCCGGAACTGCTGGATGACTCCACCCTGTTTGCGAGTATCGATCATACCACTGGTGCGATACTGAACCGGGAGGCCGGACCGGATCTTAGCTGGCCGTCGGGCTTACCGATTCAGGGCTTTATCACGCAAGATTTCGAGTTGAGTGATTCCAGCCGGTACCACCCCGGGATCGACATCGCCTGCGCCGAAGGCACCGCCGTGCTGGCCGTGGCAATCGGAACCGTAGTGTATGCCGATTATGATTCCACCTATGGCCGACTTTTGGTGGTGCAACACAACGATTCGGTCAGCACATTATACGGGCACAATGACAGCCTTTTGGTGGCAGTCGGAGACCGCGTGGCGGTCGGTAGTCGTATCGCACTAAGCGGTAACACCGGACAATCTACAGCCCCCCATCTTCACTATGAAGTAAGGGTGCATGATGAACCTATAAATCCATTGGATATTCAGCATGAAAAGAAACAACATTAACGAACCGGATGGCTTGATGAACACCATTATCGGCAAGGATACAGTTATCACCGGGACCCTCGATGTGAAGGGTGCCCTTAGGGTTGAAGGCACGGTCAAGGGTAAGATTATCAGTTCGGGTTGTGTTACGGTCGGGTCGAGCGGGCTGGTCGAAGCTGAGATTGAAGCAGAAAGCGCTATTGTCGCCGGCACCATGCGCGGCAATGTCAACACTTCTGAGAAAATCGAGTTGCAGGCCAAGTGTGAAATGGACGGCGACCTGCGGACCAAATCTTTGGTGATCGAGGAAGGTGCGATGTTCTCAGGCGCTTGTAGCATGAAAGACAGTCCGCCCAATTTGGGCTTTTTGGCCACCGAGCCTGAGCCGCAAGCGGCTCTTTCGTCGGATCAGGACGACTGAGAGGATAGAGCATGAAAGCGGTCTGTGGACAACCGTCCCAGAATGTGGACAGCCTCATAAATGATTGCCTAATAGCCACATAAGCCCTATTACGCCAATCTGTCAAGAGACTTTTTCCACAAGGCCGCACTTTCTCTTAACTGCATGTACCCATGTCTCTTAGGCGGATTGGGATCAAGTGGAACGTTAGGCGTTTTTGATGTTATGTTGTTTTGTGGCAATGCATTAGATTATCCGCACCGCTGACGCAGCTACTAATCTCTGATTCATACCGTTTATCAATCGCCCTGGTTGCGCCAACTGACGTTTAGTATCTCCTAAATCTTTGTCTGAATACCAGCTATGCAAAAGAATTTGGATATTAATACCCATGTTCACTCCCTCGCCGCGCACATGTATCGGTGATGCCGACTTCGCTCCACAGTTTTGTGAACATGCGCGGTCGGGTTCTTTCCACCTAAATATCAGACACATAGACCCATATTTAAGGGTGGCTTGAAAAACCAAGAATCCTGCATACGTCATCGATCAAGCTGCCACCTACAGTTCGCACCGGGTTGATTTTCTCAGGCGGAATTTGTATCTTCGGTCGACATTTGCGTATAAGCCTTATAGCTCCGCCTGATTACGGGTGGCTAAAGCCGTGAAAGAGTAAACAACCGCCGGAGGAATAAATGGCCGTACAACAGGCTGGATCCGATCTCAACGCCGTAGAAAACCTCAACGCTTCATACAACAAAATCACCAGCGAAATCGGTAAGGTGATCGTGGGGCAGGACAAAGTTGTCGAACAACTCCTGATTTCCCTGTTAGCCTCCGGTCACTGCTTGTTGGTCGGAGTGCCGGGGCTGGCCAAGACATTGTTGATCTCCACATTGTCCGAGGTTCTCAATCTGAAATTCAACCGCATCCAGTTCACGCCGGACTTGATGCCCTCCGATATTACCGGTACCGAAATTATCGAAGAGGACCACACCACCGGCAAGCGCGAGTTCCGGTTTGTCAAGGGGCCGGTCTTTGCCAACATAATCCTGGCCGACGAAATCAACCGCACGCCGCCCAAGACCCAGGCTGCCCTGCTTCAGGCCATGCAGGAGCACGAAGTGACAGCAGCCGGTGAGACCTACAAACTCGACGAGCCGTTCTTTGTGTTGGCCACGCAGAACCCGATTGAGCAGGAAGGGACCTATCCGCTGCCGGAAGCGCAGTTGGATCGGTTCATGTTTAACGTCTTTGTCGACTATCCGTCGTCGGACGAAGAAAACAGAATTGTCAAAGAGACCACCACCGTGCAGGAGCACCAGCTTGAGAAGGTTCTTTCACCGGAAGATATCATAGCCTTCCAGCAACTGGTCCGTCGCGTGCCGGTGTCCGATCATTTGGTGCAATACTCGGTCGACCTGGTGCGGGCTACTCGTCCCAACGATGCCACCGCGCCTGAATTTATCAAAAACTGGGTCAACTGGGGGGCCGGTCCGCGCGCTTCGCAGTATCTGATCCTGGCCGCCAAGACCAAGGCGATCCTCGATGGCCGTCCCACGCCGGGTCCGGAGGACGTTCGCTTTGCTGCTTATCCGGTATTACGCCATCGTATCGTGACCTCGTTCAACGCCGAAGCCGACGGTGTCGACACCGAGGAGATTATCAAGCGGGTGCTGGAGACAGTGAAAGAGGAGGGGTAGCCAGATCAGGCATAACCAAACCCTCAGCACGAAATGAAAGAGAGTTCTTTCATACGCAGGACATTGTTGACAAAATCGATAGTTGTTGCCTGTGTTTTGGCGGCTTGCGGTCGCTTCCCCCCGGGCCATACGTGGTACTACTGGCCGCCGGACCGAACTAACCCTACGGTTGAGTTTGGCGATTACCGTATTGAATTATCTATGCGTGACTGGAATGTAAAGCAGCTAAGAGACAAAGAGGTGTTCGACGTGGGTATAGCCCTGGTAAGCGAGTATATGATTGAACCCCCGGACTCTCTTATCATCAAAGAAGAACGCTACCATCCGAGATACTATCCTAAGGTCGTACTAGAATTCGTGAGTTTCTGCGTTCAGTTTCCCGATCTGACCCGCGAGAAAATGTGTCCACAATTGAAGCATCAATGTGACAAGTATTTGTGGAAGAACCATGGCAGGTGGAACGGGACCGAGGCTCATGGAGGCATCGATATGGTGAAGAAGGATAGCATAATCACCGCTGGATTCACCGCCAGGCTAGTGGACACTCTGGCGCAAACAGTTGTGGCCGAGGAGTCATGGTTCTTTGAATTGAAATTGGTCAAGGATAGATACTGGTACTTTATGAGGTAAGAATATCCTCCAACCAGCTGCCTAATGAAGGAAGCCCCTGCGAACCAAAGAACAGATTGTCAGCTCAAACCGATTCACTACTAGTTACGTTTCTCTTTGAAATGACCAAACCCTGTGGCATAGTCATACACGGTGGCGCCGGCACCATTCTCCAGTCCAAAATGACACCGGAGAAAGAAGCCTGTATCCGTGAGACCCTGACCGAGGCGTTGTATGTAGGCATCGCGGTGCTGCAAAAAGGGCATGGTGCGCTTGGCGCGGTGCAGAAAGCGGTCAACGTCATGGAAAACTCACCGCTGTTCAACGCCGGACGTGGCGCTGTCTTCACGCACGACGGTATCAACGAGCAGGATGCTACTATCATGGATGGTTTCACCGGTAAGGCGGGCGCGGTGGCCGGGGTCAGGCGGATCGCTAACCCGATCGACCTGGCCAAACAAGTCATGTGTCATTCCCCGCATGTCTTGCTGATGGGCGAGGGGGCTGAACAGTTCGCGGTCGAGCAGGGTTTCAAGCTGGTTGACAAAGATTACTTCTACACCGACCAGCGTTGGGAGCAGTTGCAGGCTTTACTGGCGAAAGAGCAGGCAGCGGGCGAGAACAAAAAGGGTGGCTTGCCACTTGCTCTTTCTGAAGACGACAAGCACGGCACGGTCGGTGCGGTGGCGCTGGATAAGATGGGCGGCCTGGCTGCGGCGACATCGTCGGGCGGCATGACCAACAAACGGTACGGACGAGTGGGCGACTCATCTTGTGTTGGCGCCGGAACTTATGCTGACAAGTTGTGCGCCGTCAGTACCACCGGGCATGGTGAGTTTTTCATGCGCGGGGTGGTGGCCTACGACATAGCGGCCCGGATGCGTTACGGTGGGATGTCGCTTTCACAAGCTGCCGAAGCATCGGTGCAAACAAGCCTGACCGACCGCGAGGGAACAGGCGGGCTGATAGCGATTGACAAAGACGGAAATTTCGCTCTCCCCTTCAACACCGAGGGCATGTACCGCGGGCATCTGATGCAGGGCACCGAACCGGTGGTGAAGATTTTCAGAGAGTAGCAAGCTACTCGATTCAGAGAGGCGAACGACAAGAGGAGAGAGTAAACGTGATTGATTTCAGGGAAGGCGTGTCAAAAATAGAGGCATCTGTGTTCGGCATAGGCGATCACGACGGACCTCAATTCAACATTTTTGGAACAGGTTTTGTCATCCATGAGGACGGTTGGATTCTTACTAACAAACATGTGCTGGAGCCACTGTTAAGAACTGATGATGAAGGGAATGTGTCCATCAGGCCTGAATCACGAGCTCTGAACTTCGTCGTAATGGACGGAGAGGATAGCACGTTCCCACAAATTGGCTTTGCAAATACAAGAATCAAAGACCTTAGGTGGATTGATGACCCGCCAGCGTCCAACCCGGTTAACGCTAGGGATAGTGTAGATTTTGAAGGACAAAGAGCCGATCTTGTGCTTCCGCCCGCAGCTCCCGATATCGGAATCTGCAGAATGGACTTGACGGAGCCACCCTTCGATTCCATTGCTCTGAGACCCGTTAAGATAGTTTTGTCAGACAACCTACACGTTGGTACACCCGTCGGTATTCTCGGCTTTCCCCAAGGTTTGGATGGTCCGGTAGTTGACACTATAGCCGATTTACAATGTTGCCCTATCCTCCAAACAGGATGCCTTGCTGGCATTCTACCTCACCCTAAGTTGGCAATACAGACTCAGCTACTGCTGGACATCTATATCAACGGCGGCAGCAGTGGATCACCGGTCTTCACAGTTGATGGGGATGTAGTGGGTGTGGTCTTTGCCTCACGAATAGAGTTTACTCCTATGGTCGAACTTTTGGAAAACCAAGATGAGAGAGAGCACGAGAGATTTGGTGTCCACCAGGAAACGTCTTTGGGTTGTGCAGTCCCAACCAGCGCTTTTTCGAAACAACTAAACGAGTTGCTCCCCGGTCTCATCGACATACCTGAGGAAGGAAAGTCAGTCGGTTGACGCCACCGCGTCAGGTCACACGTTCGCCTGAGGCGATCGCAAGACCTGACGCAACAAGAGATGAAAACCGGCACCGACGATTAATCCTTTTCTGTCGCTACCATGTCCTATTACCGACAACACAAATAGGACAGACCACTTCTCGCAGGGAGTCGAAACATGAAACCGACGAGCGTACATCAACGAATCACGACCACCGCTTTGATGATAGTCTGTCTGGCTCTGCCCGACGGGACGTTTGGCTATTCCTGTGGTGATATAGACGGTGGCGACAACGGTACCGACATCGCAGACCTGGTTTGGCTGGTCGACTACATGTTCACCGGCGGCCCGCCGCCGCCTGAAATGGATGTAGCCAATGTCGACGGCTTGAATGGAATAGATATTTCCGATTTAGTCTACCTGGTTGACTTTATGTTCAACAGTGGACCGGAACCTACCTGCGCCCCGATCAACAACGACCTCACCTATGTCGTGGTCGGCACCAATCAGACGACGTGCTATAACAACAGTAGCGAGATAGCTTGTCCCGATTCCGGCCAGTCGTTTTATGGTCAGAACGGCCAGTATCCAGGCAACCCACCGGCCTATCTCGATAACGGCGACAGCACCATCACTGATCTGGTGACGGGTCTGATGTGGCAGAAAAGTGCCGACATGGACGGTGACTCAGACATCGATGCCGATGACAAAGTGACTTACGATGAGGCGGTGGCAGGGGCGAGCAGTTTCAGTCTGGCCGGTCATACCGACTGGCGGCTGCCGACCATCAAAGAACAGTACTCGCTGATTCTGTTCAGTGGTCTGGACCCCAGCGGTTATGAGGGCGACCCCAGCCTGTTGGTTCCGTTCATAGACACTGCTTTTTTCGATTTCGGCTGGGGGGATGAGTCGGCCGGGGAGCGACTGATTGATGCGCAATATGTTTCCAGCACGATGTATGATACGACCACGATGATCAATGACGAAACTGCTTTCGGCGTGAATTTCGCGGATGGACGTATCAAGGGCTATGGCCTGACCCTGTTTGGATCGGACAAGACTTTCTATGTCAAGTATGTCCGGGGTAACGCAAACTACGGCATCAATGACTTCGTCGACAACTTCGACGGCACAATCACCGATAATGCTACCGGTCTCATCTGGCAACAGACCGACAGTGACTCGGCTCTGAACTGGGAGGAAGCACTGGATTATGCCGAGAATCTTGTGCACGCGGGACACGACAACTGGCGACTACCCAGTGTTAAGGAATTGCAGAGTATTGTCGACTATTCTCGTTCGCCCTTGACCACCGGTTCAGCCGCGATTGACCCGTTATTCTACTGCTCCCAGATTACCGACGAAGGTGGCGGTACCGACTACCCGTACTATTGGTCGAGCACTACCCATGAGAACATGATGAATGGTGGCAGCGCGGCTTACGTTAGTTTTGGTCAGGCCTTTGGCTGGATGCAGATTCCACCCGGCAGCCCATGGCAGTTACTGGACGTTCATGGCGCCGGCGCGCAACGCTCGGACCCCAAGGCCGGTGACCCCAACGACTGGCCGTATGGACACGGTCCGCAGGGTGATGTTATCCGTATTTATAACCATGTCCGCTGTGTCCGAGATACGGAGTGATAAATCACTCTCTTGCGCTTCGCGGTTGACGACGCACGTTTCGCCGGGTCTTGCACTCGACGAAGTCGAGGGTGTGACCCGGCGATTAATACGACGATACAATGACAGACTTATCAAAGATCAAACTCCGCCCCGCAACTGCTGAAGATGCCGAGTTTGGATTTGAGACACTGAGACAGGCGCTTGGCGATTATATCGAGTCGACCTGGGGATGGGACGAAGACTTCCAGCGACAACAATTCTCGCGCCGGTGGGCCAGCGGACTACAGAAGATTATCACATTAGGCGAACAAGATATCGGCGCCTTGTCGGTTGACCGTCGACCGGACTGTATCAAATTCAACTCAATTTACATTCGACCGGAATTCCAGAACCAGGGCATCGGTACGCATCTTGTTCAGGAACTGATTCGGGAAGCAGCCGCTGCACAGAAACCGATTCGGCTGCGTGTTCTCAAAGTCAATCCGGTCATCAGCCTCTATCTACGGCTGGGATTTTGCACTACATCGGAAACAGAAAACCACTTTGTGATGGAGTACGTCACAGTGGAGTAGGTCAGGAGCCCTGCGCTCCTGACATTGGTAGGGTGGGTCCGACTTCGAACCCGCCTTTACCGACAGGTCTCCAAGAGAAGAGAGACCTGCCCTACTGAAGAAGCTGCGTCCCTATCCCCGCTTTTCCTGTGGGCTTTCCGGCGGCTCTGCCGTATAATAGTCCAATGGCTACTGACTATCGCAAGTATCTCGATCCGGAAACGGTCTCCAAACTCAAGGGGATGGAACTGCGTGCCCGAATGGTGGTCGAGGGGTTCATCGCCGGGCTGCACAAGTCGCCCTACCACGGTTTCTCGGTCGAGTTCGCCGAGCATCGCCAGTATATGCCGGGTGACAACATCCGCGATATCGACTGGAAAGTTTACGCCAAGTCCGACCGGTTCTACATCAAGCAGTACGAGGAAGAGACCAACCTCAAGGCGTACTTGCTGGTCGACTGCTCAGCTTCGATGGCCTACCAGTCGGGCGAACGAATGACCAAACTGGACTACGCCGGGTTGCTGGCTGGGTCGATGTCCTACATGATGTTAAGGCAGCGTGACGCCGTGGGGCTGGTCACGTTTGACGAAAAAATCCGCCGCTATATTCCGCCGCGCTCGAAAGCCGGCCATCTGCACGTGCTGCTGAACGAAATCGCCGGCCAGCAACCGTCCGACACCACCAATGTCTCACAGACTTTGCACGAGATGGCCGACCGGATCAAACGGCGCGGCTTGGTGATAATCATGTCCGACTTGTTAGACGATGCCGAGGCGATCATCTCGGGGTTGAAGCATTTCCGCTATGATCGTCACGAGGTGATCCTGTTTCATATTCTCGATCCTCGTGAACGTGATTTTGCATTCCCGCGCGAGGCGATTTTCAAAGATATGGAGACCGGCGAAGAGGTTACCACCCTGCCTTACCAGATCAAGAAGCACTACGCCAATGCTGTGACTGCTTTTTCCGACGAGATTGCTACTGCCTGCCGCCAGTCGAACATCGACTACCACCCGATCGACACCGCGATGCCTTTCGACAAAGCTCTGTATGCTTTCCTGGCCAAGCGGGAGCGGTTGTATTAGGGGGGGAATATTGTTGACATTGGGATGCGTTGGCGGTAATCTTAGTTGAACTCCTGCAGCAAGCACAGCCGAAGGCTGTGTTAGTGGGAAGCCAATAACCGAAGGAATCTCATTTGTGACACAATTGGATGTATTCACGTTTGAGGAGGGTCAGACCTCCTTCGAGGATTTTGGAAGCTCCAATGGATTTCGATACTGGCTTGCTTCTGACTTAATGCGGATGTTGGGCTATGAAACGATGACCACATTCCGTAAAGCAATTGACAAAGCTACCTCAGCATGCATCACTTTGAATATTCCGGTACACGAGAATTTCATCAGTTTTAAGCAAGATGATGGAACCGAAGACTTCAAGCTAACACGTTTTGCATGTTACCTCGTGGCCATGAATGGTGACGTTCGAAAGCCGCAGGTTGCTTCGGCGCAAGCTTACTTTGTTACCATCGCCGAAAGCTTCAGGCTATATCTGGAAGAGTCCGAAAATGTTGAAAGAGTCGTCCTTAGAGGAGAAGTTACCGGACGTGAAAAGGCCCTCAGTAGTACGGCGAACGAAGCGGGTGTGACAAACTACGGTTACTTTCAGAACGCCGGTTATAGAGGCATGTACAATATGAATCTTAGGCAGCTCAAGTTGCTCAAAGGTGTATCCGGGCAAAGAAGTGTGCTCGACTACATGGGCAAGACAGAGCTAGCCGCCAATCTATTTCGAATTACACAAACTGAGCAGAAAATCCGAAAAGAAGAAATCCGCGGGCAGATGGGCCTCGAAAAAGCAGCACAACAAGTTGGGAGCAAAGTGCGAGCGACTATGATTGACATCAGTGGCATCAAGCCAGAGGAGCTACCGGCAACAGACGACATCAAAGTAGTTCAGAGTGAGCTGAAGAAGACTCGTCGCAAGTTTGTCAAAATGGACAAACCCAAAAAACCCCCGAAGAACAAATAATCGCGAAGCCCTAGGCCCAGTGTAGCCCACCGATATGTGGGCTTTCATTTTGCCTAAATCGTTCCCCCACCCGCCGCGGGGCGCTCTGGGTGGGGTACCGAAGAGAAGACAGGCTGACCGTAGAGAAGACAAGGTAAAGACAGACAGGTTGAGAATACATGAATGACAGTTCACCCAAACAAGTGGTCATCTTCCTCGCCCACGCTATAGTCGCGTGGGGGCTGTGCGGCGCAGTCATGGGAGTCGGGTTGAGTGTCTCGACAGAAGAGACAGCGTTGATCGCGCATCTCGTCGCGGCACCATTCATCGCAGCAGGTGTATGGTTCGTATACTTCAAGAAGTTTGCATACACAACACCGGTACAAACGGCTGGGCTGTTTATTGGCTGTGTAATCACCCTCGATGTCCTGATCGTGGCGCTCTTGATCGAAAAGAGTTTCGATATGTTCAAAAGCCCAATCGGTACATGGATACCGTTCGGGCTGATGTTTGTGGCGATTCTGCTGGTCGGTCGAGTGGCGGGTAATTCGCCAAGGAAAGATGGATTCCCGCATTCGCGGGAATGACAGAAGGCGTGCGAAGCGCAAAAATGCGAATTATCGCCTTCGACGGCGCTCACCTTTCGACTGCGCTCAGGGGGACAACGTCTGATTTTCAGCGGTTTCGGCCTGCCTGGCTCGTCATCCGGGCCGGTGTTACGATTCAATAGGATGAAGGACAAAATGGCTATCTAAGGTGGCCATTTTGTACTCGTTCATGTCCTGTCCAGTCACTTCGGTTATTGCCGAATCAAGGGGGTAGAATCTGGTTGGAATACAACCGGCGCACAAACCGCCGCTAGGCAAAGCTGGGAAGATGATGCTGACAACTCTGACGAAACAACACAACGGCGTTGCGACATCAAAGCACGGAACCGGGGGCGTTCAACATGGCCGTCGACGGGGGCTGACGGTCTCGAAGTTGAATCCGGAGATAGGGGTGCTTAACCGCTTTTCAGCCAAGGGGGCCGCGGTACGGTTTGGTCAAAGGAGGCTAGACAGAGGTGATCCTGTGTGGGAGGTAAGCGGCGGTCAAGTCGCAACGAAATCAGGATTCACTTCTGGCGCCAGGGACGGCGGGTGTGAGGTTATGACCGCAGTACTTTCTAAGTGGGGCGTTGCGGTCAAGCGAAGGGGGGAGGTCGGGACCCGTTGTCGGCTCGGATTCGATCGCAAGAGAGAATTCGGTTTGGCTCTCAACGGCCCTCTCTCCCACCTTTTCTTAAACTCAACTGAGCAGCAACATGCTCCAATCCGAAGCGGTGCGGTGACTCTTGGGAGGATGAATGTTCTTGGTCGGTGCGGTTTCGGCACTGCATCGGGATCACTACATCCGCCGCTCCGGCCACAATTATGGCAGTCTGGGACTATGACATACAACAGCTCCAAAAAACGACCAGGGGGAACAGGCCTGTTCGACGTGGGGGCAAAAAGGGTGGCTAACACAGGGGCGTCGTCGGGACAGAAATCGGGTCGTCGTTTGGGAGCGCGGGTAGACTGGCAGTGTCTGGTGGGCATCAAAAGGGGGACTGACTCGACACAGACCAAAAGGGGGCTGAACGGACAGGATTTCGTTCGTCAATAATCCAGACTGAGGTGGGGAGGTCAAGACCCTCCCCACCTCTTGCTCTATTCGCCCAACTATAAAGTGGAAAAAGTGACTTAAGAGAAAAAAACTTCTTTGCAGGAATCAGTCTCTCTGATTCCGATCCTCTTGCTGCACGACGCGCGGGTCAACCGGACTTCCCGCGCGTTTTTATTGTAAGCAGTCGGAAGCGGCTACTTGCTGAAGAAGATCTTATTGAAAAACATTTCAGCCGGGCAGAATTTCGTGAAAGAAGACTGAATCAGATTGAGTCCGACAAAGGCCGCCAGGAGCAAACCGTAAGGCGACACCAGATAGTACAAAGTCAGGGACAGCAGCACAAATGACCCCGCCAATAGTCTTACCATGTTTTCTACAGACATCTTAACACCTTTCTATTATGACCAATCAATCCAGCGCTCCAATATGGACCTCAGAGCGATGACCATCCTCAAAAACCATACGTAAGTTTCAGGTAGACATTGTCGTTCTTATCAAACTGCCCAAACTCGGTTGCTTCATGCCGACCTTCAAAAACATTGGCCCCGGCAGCTATCGATAGTTCGTCTGAGTACTTGTACTCGGCCGAGGTTCTCAGGTGGCCGTCTTCGTCAGTGGGAGAGTAGAAGACAAACATCGATAATGTGAGCAGTTCATCATAGAGCAGTCTGGTTACGCGCGAAGTAATCAGGTGCCTGGTTTCATCGCGAACAAAAGCGGCTGCGGCGCTCTGCTGTTCTTGATAGGTGGTCCAGTCGGACATGATGTCAATCTGCCACTGGGCGTTGACAGTCAAATTGGTAGCGATCTGTCGTTCAAAGCCGATCATGCCGGTGACCGATGAATTCGGCATCAGTCGGTTTTTGCCTCGTTTGTCCTGACGCGAGTCGAAGTACCCGGTTTCCAACCAGACTATCCCACCGGCCAAAGGTCCGCGCAACGAAGCGCCGTACAGATTCAGTTTCGGATACAGCGGTGTCATCATATTGCCAACAACCGTGACCCCCAGCGGGTTCTTGTAGAATCCATGGTAGAAATATAGAGCAGCGGCACAGGACCCAATGCGACGGCTCAGCCTCAGTGCTATCTCGCTGTTTTCAAACTTCGGGTCCGGCCTGGGTGGATCGAGATAGAATCCTTCACCGACGATTGTCATGCCGTTGAAATAGCTCAACCGTCGTCCCGTAGGCAAACGATTGGGTTCGAACCGAGGCGTCCACACAAGTGACAATGAACCAATAGCGGAATAGAAATCCGCTCGGATAGCATTCTGCGGCGCCTTCAAATATTGATCGTCACGTCCCACAAAGAACGACCGATAGTCTTTGGCGAAAACGTCATTGATAAAAACCAGATCGCCGGTGCCCCAGGTAAGGACCTGTCGACCTGCCTTGAAGTCAAGATGGCTACCCAGCCGGAATTTCATGTATCCTTCGCGCAGTTCCCAATAGTACCCGGCGCTGTCGGCGCCATCGTAGAGAAAGTCCAGGCGTCCGAAGAACTCAGCCCCGTCGCCGTAATGTTCGGCGCGAAGTTGCATCCGCGTCTCTGAGGCTGTTTGTTCGGTGGCCGTTGGGTTGGACTCGTCGAGCCGCCCGCCGTAAAGAGCCTGCAGGAATCCGTCGAAAGATACCTCGGCCAATGCCGAGCCGGTCATAGTCACCAGCGACGTCAGGATTATGATTGGGATTTTCTTCACGTTCCGCACCACCTACTTTATGTAATCCCGAGGCGGGTTTTTCAGATATCGTTCGGTGAACAAAGAAGCCTCGAGGCCGACATTGTATCGGATACTTGAAAACTCAATCAGCGTCTTGCCGCCCTTTTTCAGATTCTCCATCGAGCGGGCGGTCATTGTGGTGATGCCGTCGATAACCTCGACTCTCTCGGCTGTGAACAGGCGCACCATGTTACCCTTTTTGTCGAAATACTCCTCTTTCAGCGGTAGAAAGTTCGCCTTGTCGACGTAGGTCATTTTCTGTGCAAACCCTTTGTAGCTTTCTTTCGGGACCGACCGGACGACATAAACGGCGCGTTCGTTCAAAGTCGAGTCGGACAACAGCGTGTGTTTGTCTTCACCATAGTGACGACCGGATACATCCTCGTAGCTGAAATGTGAGCCTACGAAGCTCGAATTCTTGTCATCGGCCGAGATCGGTTTCACCAGGTCAACCGACGGTACGTAGATCCATCGTTGATCGTTTCCGTGGGGCGATTTGTGTACCATGAAGGTCAGCCGGGACACGTCGGACGGTTTCCGGAAATAGGTGTAGTATCTTTGATTGCCGCCATCTTCTTCATCAAGCCTAAGCATAACGAATTGCTTGATCCGTTCTTTGCCGCGTTTGCTTACGATACGCATGGTGACCTCAGCCACGCCATCGTCGGCGGCGTAGTAGTAAGCCAGATGCGACTTTTGCATAATATCGTCGGCGCTTTGGGCAAACACCGGGGTTGATACAAGAAGAGAGTTCAGCAATAGCGATGTTACAATCGTAATAGTTTTCATTGTAGTATTCCTCCTGATTTCAGTTACTCGCCCTTGTTTGTATTTGTGGTCGGCAGCATTTTTTTGTGGAAGGTCCTTGCAACGGCCGGCAGCAGCAACATGGTGACCAGTCCTGATACGATCATGATAGCCAGAAAAAACGATCCGACCGTGATGTACGGAACCAGGCTGGAGAATAACATGGGCACAAAACCGATTGCGATAACCAGTACGTTACGCGCGATAGCCCTCCCCGTGCTCTCGAACACTTCTTCGAACGAGGCCCGGAAATCGTTGGTTCGTTTGTGTATCATGCGCAGGCGCTGGATGAAATGAATGGCGAAATCGATCGACAGGCCGAGCGTCAACGATGACAGCACCGCCACCGGCATGTCGTAGGGTTTACCGATATATCCGATAAAGGCGTAGATGGCCATGATCGTCATAGTCAACGGCAGCATCGAGGCCAAACCCCAACGCCATGAGCGGAACAGGAACATCATCATGATCAGCACAACCACATAAGACCCTAACAGGGAGTTGCGCATTCCCGTTACCATCTGATCTTGCCATTCGATATTTATGTACGGCAGACCTGCCCAACGGGCGGTGATTCCATCCGGCAGCGGGTGTTCAGCGAGATACCTATCCCCCCGCTCGACTACCGATGACACGGCCAGGTTGTCGCCGTTTTTCATTTGAACCCAGAGATTCACCTGATCGTACTCCGGCGTGACAAATTTGAACAGATCATCAGGGTCACCGCCGGACATCTCGTAAAGGAACAGCATTTGACCTATTTCATTCGCGTTGTCGGGCAGGGTAAGTTTGGACGAATCCGCGCCGAACAGTTCATAGCGAACCTTTTTGACGATATCCGGCAGACCGGTCACGGCGCCGACTATTTCGTTTTTGACAAGATCGTCCTGGAGTGCTTCCAGATAATGCTGGACGTCGGGGCGTTTCATGATATTTTCTTCGGCACCTTCCAGCACCAGGTAATTCATGTAGGTTCCGGCCAGATGCATATTCATGGCGGCATCGGCGACTCGGATCGGGTGCGATCTCTTGAACCACTTGACCGGATTGTCGTTGACCACGATCATCGAAAGTCCCACCGCAGAAATCACCATAAGCGCCAAAGCACCCAAAATGATGGCTTTGTTGCGACGATAAGAGAAGCCGCGAAAGCCGTGCATGATTTTTGCGAGCGCACTGTTTTCACTGTCCTCGCCACCGAAATTGCGTAGCGTCTTTTCAGAGATCAGCATCCCGATAGCCGGATTCAAAGTTATCGACAACAGCCAGGCCACCAGGATTCCGAAGGCAACAAAGATACCGAAAACCTGAACAGGTGGAATGGGAGCCAGTGTCAGAGAGAGAAAACCTGCGAAGGTGGTAAGGGATGTAAACAGCATCGGCGTGAAAAGCTCCGAGATAGTCTGTCGGATAGTGGTTTCTTTGGATTTTCCCTTCCTGTAATTATCGTGAAACTCAGAGAGAATGTGAACGGAGTCCAGCACTGCTATCGGCATGAGAAAAATCGGAATCATCGAAGACATTATGTGAACGGTGTTGCCGGTAAGAATCAACAGACCCATCGACCAGATTACCGTCATCATAGCCACAATCATGGGACCCGCGACGACTTTTGCCTTTCGGAACAGTATCCACAGAAGCAGGAATATGATCAGCATGGCGGCCGGGGCCGAGTATGCCATCTGCGCGAACATCTGGGCGCCGAATGAGTCCTCAGCCATCGGCAGCCCGGCGATGTGTACTTCGAAACCAGCCGCATGTTTGTCTGCAATCGCCTGTATTTCTGTTGCGATCCGGCGCGACTGGTCCTTGGATTCAATCGGCACCATGATGGCGATCGCTTTGCCGTCCTCACCGGCCAGCTTGCCACGCAGAATGGCGTTGTCCTGAATGCGGGCAAAAATGTGATCGGCCTCGGACTGTGTTTCGATCTCGTCGGCCATCAACGATTCGATGATCAGCTCACCGGCTTCGCCCTGATTGATATCGTCGACCGTCGATGGAGCCATGATGTCCTCGGATATCACGCCGTCGATTTCCTCAATCTCGGCGGTAATCCGGTAGATCCGATTGAGAATATCCGGTGTGAAAGCGGACGGTTCATTGACAATTCCCACGGCCAGAAAATCCGACAGCCCGAAGAGTTCTTTCATGTCATGTTCGAAAACGCGCACCGGCTCGTCTTCGGCCAGCATATTCTCCGGATCGGTATCGATTTGAATCTTGGGAAACTGGGCAGCAAAAAAGGCGGTGATCAAAACCGCGATTACAATAACCCAGATAGGTTTCTTAATGGCGAATTCGGTAAGAGCTTTTTTCATATTCGGAGTCTCTTTCGGCTTCTATTCTTACTTAGCTCGTTAGATAGGTTGCTTTGGAAAATGATTCAAGAAAAAGTGGACTGGGTCAAGCCCTGTTTTTCGAGCTGCTCGCACCGCCCGCCCCCCGGGTACCTCACAACATGCCGTGGGTTCTGTTGGCGGGTGCTGGGTGGCCGTCTCAAACCTTGTTGGGGACGGTTGGCCATGCTTCGACTCCGCTCGGCATGTGGTTGTGGGCGGCAAGTGGAAGTCACTGGTGGCCGTCTTCGTCTGTCCCTTCGGCGGGTTCACGCCGCGGCGTGGGCCCGCCTTGACCGCGTCAGGACCACAAGGGTCCTGATCTACAAGAGCCGTCACGCGGGGTCGCATGACGGCACAAGAGAAGATGGACCCCGGCCTTCGCCGGGGTGACAAACACGGCCACCCGTCGTCGCTGTACCCACGTGGCGCACGAGAACGTACACCACGCACAAATCGCAGGGTGAGATGACAAACGTGCGGTGAACAAGATCCACCCCCAAGCCGGGCTTGAGGGTGCCACCCAGCCATTGTCGCCCTTCGACTCTGCTCAGCGTGACAGGGTCAAGCCCTGTTTTTTGCGCAACGCGCGATGCACCAAAAAGTGATTTATCACCGCGAAGCGCAGTAAGCCATTTATGGCCCGAACTTCTTGTTCCAGCGTTCGCGAAGCAAGCCGGTTAGTTTTTCATTGAGAGCAGCAGGCAACGGTTCTTCTTTACCGTCGCGGCACAGTGTGACCGTTTGCCTGAGGCTGTCGACCATGATTCGGCAGTTGTCACATTGGCCTATATGCGACTCGATCTCGGCGCACAGTTCGGGATCAACGCCGCCATCGAGATAGTCGTTGAGACTCTGTATGTAGTCAGGACACTTTTTTGCCATAACGATCCTCGAATTCTGAAGACAACGTCTCACGCAAGGCCAGCCGGGCGCGCAGGATACGAGACTTGGCCGAGGCGACGCTTTGGTTGGTCAACCCGGCCACCTCTTTCACCGACAGTTCTTCGACATAGCGCAAAAGAAATGCTTCGCGGTATTTGTAGGGCAACGCCGCCACGGCATCATCGACCAACTGTTTGATTTCGCGCGACTCCATCAGTTGATGTGGGTCCTTCCAATCGAACAGTCGCAGACTATCATGATGACCATCACCGTGCGTTGAACCGCCGGGAAGATACTCTTCAATCGGCTTCAAATCGGCTTGCTTACTTTTTGCATGCAAGGCTCTGGCCTGGTTGAGAGCGATACTTGACAACCAGGTGCCGAAGGTCGATTCCTGGCGGAACTGATCGATCTTGTCAATCGCTTTCAGGAAACTCTCCTGCAAAATATCCTCGGCATCTTCGTTGTTGCCGGCCAACCTTCGGATGAGGGCGAAAACTTTTTGCTTATTGGCCTCGATCAGTTTGGCAAAGGCATCAAAGTCGCCGGCTTTGGCCTGGGCTACTAATTGCTTCTCATTCATTTGACGGCAATATAGGCAAAACGATTCAGAACCACATAAAACAATTGTGGCGCATGGTGAGCGGCGGCGTGAACCTGCCTTGACCGCGTCAGGACCACAAGGGTCCTGACCTACAAGAGCCGTCACGCAGGGTGGCATGACGGCAGAGGAAAAGATGGACCCCGGCCTTCGCCGGGGTGACAAACACGGCTACCCGTCGTCGCTGTACCCACGTGGCGCACGAGGACGTACTCCACGCACAAGGAATGGCGGGTGGTGCGAACACATCATTCGCGGACCCCAGGCGAGTCGCCTGACAGCACCGGCAATCGGTCGCACGAACACTGCGTAACAAATGAACCCACTCTTGACAAGCGGCTCTGATATCTGCATCATGGCCCGCATGAACAGCTCAAACCATCGGCTACTCGGTCTCCCTGCCAAGTATCTTTCCGGACCGGCCTTGTACGCGCTGGCCACCGTGGTCGTGCTGGCTTGCTTTTTTGAACTGTGGCGTTTGGCCTTGCTTATCAGACAATGGGACCTGGCGGCGGCGGTACCGGGAGTTGATCTGTTCAAGTCGTTCCTGATCGGTTTGCGTTTCGATCTTGTGATCGCCTGCTACCTAACCGTGGTCTTCTACGTTCTGTCGATCATCCCTTGGCTGGAAATCACACGAAGGACCTGGGTGCGACGAGTTCATCTGGCCTTTATGACAGCCGTGGCCGCCGTCATCTTTTTCATGCACGTGATAGACCTGGAGTTCTTTTCATTTTTCAATTCCCGTCTCAACGGTATGGCCCTCACCTGGCGCGACACGCCGGACATGGTTCTATCTATGGCCTGGAACATGTTTCCGGTAATCTGGTATTTCCTGCTGATTTTGGTCGTGCTGCTTGGATTCGTCTGGTTGATGCGGCGCCTGCAAGCCCGGCTGCTGATGAGCCAAAAGGAGGCTCCAATCTGGCTGCACTGGGTTTACCTGCCGTTGGTTGCGGCGTTGTTGTTTGTCGGCGCCCGCGGTCGCTTGGCTGACAAGTCGCCCATCCGAACCGGCGTGGCTTACTTTTCCGAATACGATTTTGCCAACCAGTTGGCATTGAATCCGGCCTTCACGTTTTGGCGCGACGCCATATACGATGCGCGCGACAAAGGTCGGTTGGAAGAAATGATGGCCACTGTGCAATCATCCGGCGGCGAACCGATGGTGCGACGATTGCTGGGTTTGCCCGATAGTCTGGTACATCGAAGCGATGAGAAGATTCTCAGGCCGGTGCGTTTCGCGCCACCCAACGACGATCCACCGAATGTAATCCTGGTAGTGATGGAATCATTCGGCAATACCAAATTGGGTGCGCTGGACAACCGCTTTCCACATGATTTGTCTCCTTGCTTCGATTCTCTGGCGGCCGAGGGTATCCTGTTTACGAATTTCTATTCGGCCGGGATGCATACCTACACCGGCGTGTTCAGCACCCTAACCGGGTATCCCCACCAATTCACGGAACTGGTGATGAAGCAAGTGCCGGGACACACGCACTTTCATTCATTGGCGGCTATTCTCAAGGGTCATGACTATCAGACGTTGTTTTTCACCACCCACGATCCACACTTTGACAACATGCAGGGCTTCACCATGTCCAACGGCGTCAACCGCATGTACTCATCGCTCGATTTCGATCCCGATGAATGGATAGGCACGTGGGGCGTACCGGATCATATCTTGTTCGATCGGGCTGTCGAGGTGCTGAGCCAGGGTAAACATGACCGCTTTTTCGCGATGCTCTTGTCCACTTCCAACCATGGACCCTGGCAGGTCCCCGATGTGCCGTTTGAGCGCATTCCGGAGGATGTAGACAGAAGCGATGAACTGAATGCTTTCAAGTATTCCGACTGGGCGCTGGGGCGGTTCGTGCGGCAGATTCAAAACGATCCTGCCATGTCCAATACCCTGATATTCATAACGGCCGACAACGGCACGCCCTTTGCACCGACATTAGACCTGGACCTCAGCTACCTGCAAATCCCGCTTTTGATAATCGACACCGATCACCGGTTACCGGCTGGAAGACGTATTGATCGACTGGGCGGTCAGCTTGATATCCTGGCCACGGTTATGGGACAGGTGCGTCTGGATTATGACAATTATAGTTTTGGGCACGACCTGCTGGACAGCCTGGCGCCAATCACCGACTTTGCCCAGTTTTCCGAGTGGTTCAGGGTGGGCTATATTGAAGGTGATTACTACAGCATTTACCGTCTCCGAGGCGAGCCGGGCTCGTGCTACCGACTCGACGACCTCACTGTCGACCTGGCCAAAAGTGAGCACGAGCTGGCCCGTCCATATCTGGACAAAGCGGCCGCCATGTTCAAAACAGCCTATGAAAACATGAGTCGCCCGGTGCGATCAGCTAAGCTGATTGGAGAGGTATCTCGATAATCGGCCGGGCCGGTCGAACGATTTGACTTGACACAACCGCCAAGAAGGGTGTAAACTCTTAACTTACGTGGTTTCACAGAGTCAAGCCGAGTTCATATTCGGCAGAGATGTCGGGAGCTTGGCAAGCCTGGTAAAGGATTCTGGCGTGACATGCCCACAGTATTTGTCTTTTCTTCACGTCTAGGCAGCATAGAAACTGGAGTGGTGATGGCCGATGAGGGAGTTGTCGATGGTCGGATAGCTGTTGTGCTATCCCGAAAGATGAGGACGCTGGTCTCTTTTGCCGTGTTTGGTTTGATATCTTTGGGAGATGACGATGACTGAATCCGACCACAGAGATTCCGGTGTAAACTCTCAGCCTTCCGGTTTTGTCGGCTTACGCATGAAAATCCTAATCTCGTTTGGAATGCTGTTCATCATCACACTTATCGGTATCGGCTTGACAAAGGCATACGGTTTGCCGTTTTCCGGATTTGATGGTGAATTCAACAATCAGCAGGCTCTCCGATTTGGGCAGTTAGGACTCTTGGCCGACCTTAAAAAGGGGCAACTGTTGGCTTGGTTGGATGAGCGCAGCCGTGATCTGAGGCTGGCTTCGCAGGCGCCCACTATAGAATCTCAGGCGACTCGGTTGGACGAGCTTCTGCATCGTGAAATAGGTAGGGGATTGAGTGGTGACCGCTTATGGGCAAGTATGCAGACGAGCGATCTGTACTCAGAAGTCCAGGCACAACTCAGGCGCATGCGAGATGCCTACGGTGATTTCGAAACGGTCTCAATTGCTGATCACCACTTTGGCCTGGTCATGGTATCCAGCGACACAACTCTGGTCGGGTGGTCGATAATCGATCGAGACTACTACAAATCCCTGCGCGTTGCCGGGGAAGTTCATGTCACCGACATCAAGCGCGACTCTGTGACCGGAAAACCACGACTCCTGTTTTCCAGTTTGATCTTTGGGCCTGCGACCGGCTCGGGTGAACCCCGAGAGGCGGTCGCCGTGATGACGCTGGCTATTGATCCGGACAAAGTCCTCCGCCCTATCCTGCAAACTGGCGAAGGTCTCGGCAGAACCGGAGAGGCGTTATTGATCAACAGCGATACGCGGATTCTGGCCTCGCTGAAACATCCTTTGACCGATGGCAGTATGGCTCGACCGCTGGAATACCAGATTGAGGCGGAGCCGGCCAGGTTTGCTTCTCGGGGGGAAGAAGGAATTATCAGAGCCCGGGACTATCGTGGCGTAGCTGTCCTGGCCGCCTACCGGCATCTCAGGCTGTCAACCGAAATAGGTTGGGGGCTGGTGGTCAAACAGGATGAGCAGGAAATCTTCGCCGATTTGCGTGAGGAAATATCGTATGTCGTAGGCATAAGTATTCTTGGGACCCTTTTGTCCCTTATCTTAATCGCACTGACTACCAATTGGCTGACCCGTCCTATCCGGAATCTGGTAACAACGGCTAACGCTGTTACCGATGGTGATCTTTCAGCGCGCGCCACGGTAACTTCAGCCGACGAAGTGGGGCGCCTGGGGGCCACATTCAACACCATGATTCAACGAATCCAGTCCTGGCATCAGGAATTGGGCGAGGAGGTGAGGCTTCGCACCAAAGAACTGAGTACAGAGCGAGAACATCTGGCCGTCACACTGCGCTCTATCGGTGACGGCGTAATCGCCACCGACCTGGCCGGCAATATAACCTTCATGAATCCGATTGCAGAAAGAATGACGGGCTGGACGCTTTCCGAGGCCGAGGGAAAGTCGATTGAGGATGTGTTTGAGATCGTCAATGAAGACACCGGTGAGAAGGCGGATAATCCGGTCGTGCGTGTACTGAGTGAGGGAGTCATCGTCGGGCTGGCCAACCACACTTCCCTGATCGCAAAAGACGGCACGGTTCAGCCGATTGACGACAGCGGCGCGCCGATCAAGGGAGAATCCGGCGAAATTCTGGGTTCGATTTTAGTCTTCCATGATATTAGTGAACGTCGCCAGGCCGAAAGTCGTATCGAGCATCTCAACTCAGTTTTGCTGGCTGTGCGCAATGTCAATCAGTTGATAACTCGCGAAAAAGAACCTCACAAGCTGGCCCAAAAAGCATGCCAATGCCTGGTGGAGACACGCGGCTTCTTCTTTGCCTTCATGGTGCTGGGCGGCCGGGAATCAGGTTCTACCTTTGCCTGCCAGGCGGGTCTCGACGAGAGTTTTGAATCTCTGGCCGAGAAATTCGATCGCGGCGAATGGCCCAACTGTTGCCTGCGGGCGAGGGATGTCGAAACGGTGGCTATACTAAGAGATTCGAGCGAATGTGGCGATTGTCCGCATGTCGTTCTGGATTTTGACGCAGGTATCCTCAGCACCAAGTTGACCCATGAGGATGACTCCTTTGGCTACCTGGTGGCCGCCATCCCCAAGGCGTTAGTGGATGATCCCGATGAGATTGCGCTTTTTGAGGAAGTCGCCGGTGACATCGCCTTTGCTCTTCATAGTATCGCACAGCAGGAAAGAGGCCAGGAGGCTGTCCGCAAAGAAAAGGAAGTCGCCGACAAATTCAAACTCTCCATAGCTAACATGATGGATGCCTATGCACTGCATGGGGGGATCTTTGATGAAAATGGCCGGATGATCGACTATCGATTTGTCGACTGGAATCCCGCCGCCGAGAAGATTACCGGCGTGAAGGCTGTCGACATCGTCGGCAAGAGAGTATTGGAGTTGTTTCCAAACGTGATCGAGCGCGGTTTGATGGATCGTTATGCCGAGGTAATGGCTACCGGCAAACCGGCCCATATTGAGGACTTCTACTACGAGGGCGACGATCTCAACATGGCCTTTGACATCTCCTGCTTCCGGGTGGACCATAGGCATTTCGTCTGCACCTTTAGAGATATCACCGACCGCCAACAGGCGGAGGATGCGCTGGCCAAAGAGCGTGAACGACTGGCCGTGACACTTTCTTCCATTGGGGATGCCGTTATCGCCACCGACATCGAAGGAAACGTGGTTCTGTTCAACAAAATGGCTGAGCAGCTTACGGAGTACAAAGAGTCCGAGGCGGTGGGTCAACCATTGGGGGCGGTTTTCAGAATCATCGACGCTGAAACACGTCAGGACATGGATAGTCCGGTGACCAGAGTGGTCCAGACCGGCAAAGTGATTGGTTTCACACGGCAAACGCTTTTGATCGCCAAAGACGGCACCGAGCGATCCATCGACGACAGCGGCGCGCCTATACGTGACCCGGAAGGTCGGACGATCGGCGTGGTGCTGGTGTTCAGGGACATCACCGACACCAAACGCCTGCAGGAACTGGCTGTGCGCGCCCAACGACTGGAAACAGCCGGCCGTATCGCCGGTCAGGTGGCCCACGATTTCAACAATCTGTTGGCGCCGCTCATGGCTTACCCTTCGTTCATCAAAGAGGCTTTGCCCGAAGGCGACGATGCGCGTGACTTTGTCGACAAGATCGAAAACGCGGCCGAGCAGATCGCCGAAATAAACCAGCAACTGCTTACCCTGGGGCGACGAGGGCACTATACCGTGGCGCCGTTCTCGCTCAACGATACGGTCAGGCAAGTCGTCAAACAACTCAGCCCCTTGCCGTCAACTCTGGCGGTCGAGGTTGAACTGGCCGAGAATCTCATGCCGGTCAAAGGCGGCGCCTCCCAGGTTTTCCGCGCCATAGCCAATATCATGGCCAACGCCCGCGACGCCATGCAGGATATCGGACGTCTCTCTGTCAAGACGGAGAATTTCTATCTGGACAACATGGTTGGAGTCTACGGCCCCATCCCCATGGGAGAGTATGTAAAACTGACCGTCTCGGATACCGGCAGCGGACTGCAGGATGATCTCATGAGCCGGATTTTCGAACCGTTTTTTACTACCAAAACGACCGACAGGCGACGCGGGTCCGGACTTGGGTTGAGTATTGTACATGCCGTAATGGAGGACCATCGCGGCCACATTGATTTGTACAGTTCTCCCGGTGAAGGAACATCGTTCTTTCTTTATTTCCCGGCCTCTCGTGAATCGATTTTGATCGATCCCGGCGACGATCACATTGTCGGCGGGGATGAAAAGGTGCTGGTGGTCGACGACGACCCATTCCAGCGCGATGTTACCGTGACCTTGTTGAAGAAACTGGGGTACGACGCCTCGGCGGTCGAGTGCGGTGAAGCTGCTGTCAATCTGCTCAAAGAGAGTTCCTGTGACCTGGTAATACTCGATATGATCATGCCGGGCGGAATCGACGGCGCCGAAGCTTATCGGCAGATCCTCCGCCTGCATCCCGACCAGAAGTCTATCATCGTGTCCGGTTATGCCGAAAGTGACAGGGTTCAGGAAACGTTGAATCTGGGCGCCGGTGTTTTTGTGCGCAAGCCCCTGACCATCAAGTCGCTGGCCCACGCGGTCCGCAAGGAGTTGGATCGAGTGCAATCCGCGTCTTAGCAAAACCAGCAGCAGTGGACGACATGCGCGAAACTTCTATCAACAAACGATGCGGGTGGCACCCTCAAACCCGGTTTGGGGGTGCTAAATCACTTTTTGTGTTTCGCACCTTGTTACTCACGCAAGCACTTCTTACGGCAGCACGCGCGGAGCGCAAAAAACGGGCTTGCCCGCCGCCCGGGCAACCAGTAGGCGATCAAAGACATGCGCGAAACTTCGTCCCATATACGACCCGAACACGATGATTCCCGCCCAACCTTGCGTATTACATGCGAAATAGTATCTTGACCGAGTGTGAACATGGAAGATGCAAGAGAACCACAGTTGGCAACAGCTGGAGCAAACCAAAAAGACATTGGCAGAATGAGATACAGATGCGCAACGCCACGATATACTTGTTCATTGCAATAGCCGGAGCATGGCTGTTGATGAGTTGTTCCGAGGAGAAGACAATCGTCCCTTCTGCCAGGACCATGTATTACGCCGATGTCAGACACATCCTCGACGTGAAGTGTGCCACCACCGCCTGTCATGCCGGGAGTAAACCGGCGGTTGGGCTGAACATGGAATCTTATGAAGATATCCTGGCCGGTTCGGAAAACGGTCCGGTGGTCGTGCCCGGTAATGCCGAAGCCAGCCTGCTCTATCGCACCATGGTCGGAACCAGTGCGCCGGCCATGCCGATAGACGACACCCTCCCCCGTCAACTGAGCGATAGTATCGGCAGTTGGATTCGCGACGGACTTTTTGAGAGCGACTGATGCATCTTTCAGAGAATCCGGTTGATCAGAAAACCTATTCTTAAGTTATCAGCGTCAAAAGGGAATTCGGCTCCAGCCAGATATTGCGACGGATTGATTCGCACCTGGTTGGTAATGAACAGTTCAAAAATGTGAGCGCCGGTTTCCAATTCGAGACCTAGCGCGACCGGGTTGTGGGAGTTTGACTTGTTCGAAAGTACAAAAGAATACTCGCCGACAAAACTCAGATGCGAACGCACGAACCATTGACCATGGGTCCCCAGCGTAAACGTGTTTTCAATATCCCTGGCGCTGATATCGCGGTTGTACAGAAAAGAGGGCACCAGACCGACGGCTAACCGCGGGTGCGGTTGCAGATCGATAATCAACTGGCCGAAAGACTGGAAGTGTCGGCTGTGGCTTTTGGGTCTTATGATTACGCTGTCTCGGTGATCACGTCGGGATGTCTCCACCGGGTTCCAGGCCACTCCTGCTTGAACGGCGGCCATGTACGACATGGCAGATTCTTTGGATTGCAGCAGGCTGTGTTTGATGCAAAGATCGGTGTTGGCATCTATACTGCTTCGACCCAAAGTAATCATCCAAGCGTCATTGATCGCATGTCCCAAGGCCAAACGCATCCGGGCCGGTCCGTCAAAACCGTAGAGAACGTCATAGCCGTCGGTTATAGGCGGCACAAAACGATGCGATATCTCAAACTCGATATCGCCGGTTTTTAGCATGGCCGCGGTCGGTAGCCCCAGCACCTTGGTGGAATGAAAAACCTGAAGACCCAACTCGATCTCGGGATCGGATCGCTGCCATTTTGGCTGAGCCAAGGATTTCGTTGGCCATAACATAATAACCACAAGCAGTGCTGCCGTGAGGCTGACCCATCTTAACATAATTCCTGCCTTTGTCTGTTACTTAGCGATCTTTAGAATAAACTCAAGCCGGACATTAATGTCGTCGTCCACTTCCATCATCATCAGGCTGGGCATTTCAATATCGTAGTCGGACGCTTTAACCGCAAACTCACAATGGATGGTCAATCCCTGGTCTGTCGATACCGCCGAACCGGACACCTGGATTTCTTTGGTGGCGCCGTGCAGCGAGAAGACACCGGTTGTATGTACAACAAAAGAACTGTCGGCCATAGATTCCACCTTGGTAATCCTGGCTTTGTAGGAAGCATAAGGGTACTTTTCGGTTTCGAAATATCGTTCTTTCAGGTGGCGGTTGTACATGCCGTTGCCGGCATCAAAAGTATTGAGTTGCACCTCAAAATAGACTTCACTGGATTGTAGTTGAGAATCATCGGGGGGAAATCCTTCACCCTCCCAGTAAGCGTAGCCGTCGATTTTGTCGGTATTGACTTCAAAGTCTATCAACGGAGACTCTGAAACGAACGATACAATTGTTTCAGGTGACCGCTCGATGTGGTACTCGGCCGACGACAGCTTCAAAGCTGTCATACTAACCAAGGTGACTACGAGAAAACAGCGACGGCAGGCGTGATGCTTAGTCATGCGGCCTCGTGGTTAACCTCAATTCCAATCCCGCGCTTCATGACAGCCGACACTCAGATCGCTACAAGTCCTGTCGATAAAGACACCACCTGAATCAATTTGGAACTCGATAGTTTTCAAACCGTCGACATGATACGCAGGGCCGATAACCTCCAGATCGGCATCAACGACAGTGGCGTGGCACTGTTCGCAGCCAACATTACTCCGTGCATGGCTACTATGCAGCCGGTCAATGAACCCGGGGTTCGCGCCGACATCATGACAGGACCCGCAGGCTGCCTGGTCGGCACCGATCCAGTAGGGCGTGTTGGTAAAGAACCCGCCGGTGAAATTACCATGGCAGTAAGAATTGAAACAACTGTTTGCCCCACGATTCCACATGACAGTGGTATCAATGCTGTTCCAGGTGACTTCAGCTATAGAATCTATCCGGGAGGGTTCTTCAAAAAGTGAGTAGTCAAAGTGAGCCGAATCCCACGAAACTTCGGGAACGATGTGGCAGGCCACGCACGCCATACCGGTGAAAATAGTAGCATCGACCGTGTGAGCCTGGTGCGCCCCGACCGCGCGGGTATCGGGGGCTACCTCCCCTCTCAAGCCGGGGGGGGGTGCGCCGGTATTATCCCGGAAGCCACCGTGGCAGGCAACGCAATTGTCCTGGCCGCTGCCGTGGCATTCGAAGCAGGATACTTCGGTGATCCCGCCGGTCAAATCGTTGTCATGACATTTGAGACAGTCCTTCAGTCCATTGGTCAGGACATCAGTACCATGAAACCCTTCCGCCTGGGTCGTCATCCAGACCGGCGGATGATATGTCGACCAGGGAATGCTGTTTTCTTCCGAGTCGCAACCGAGGAAAACTACAACTAAACCCAGGGAGATCAGCGCCAACACCGACCGGGACATAAAACCGGAACTTTCGACCGAGAGAAGCGGCCTGGAGGTTTCACTTTTGGCGGTTATGTCTTTCATTCGAATCCAGTGATGCGCTGCTTGTCAATACGGATGGTTCACAGTTCCTTTTGTTATGCGGAACAATATAAGCTGAAAGTCTAACAACAGTCAACGATGTTAGGCTCCCGGAAAAGTGGGTCCGCGTTTAGAGATTTTTCTCATCGGCCGGGTGTCACCCTCAAACTCGGTTTGCCGGTGACAGGCAAACCTGGTTTATCGCACATCGCACGCTTATAACCTCATGCTGAGTGGAGTCGAAGCATGACCTCTGCGAAACCACATTATGGCTCAGCAGCGATAACCAGGCTTGACTGTGTCGGGCGGGGTCGCCCGACACCACCTTAGACTAGAATATGACCAAGCCTGAAGGTTTGAGGCGGGCACCCAAGCCGAAGACTGGATTCTGGCCTTCGCCAGAATGACTTTGTATCAACTTGCTCAGGTCTCCGGCGGGTTCAGGCCGCGGCGCGCAGGCGAAGACGGACCCGACGTGCAAGTATGATGATCTGTGGACCGCTCACAAGCCCAGTTGCGGGAAATTTCGGCGCAAATGGGCCAGGTACGCACTGTCCAGTCCCAAAGGTACGGCCCGCCGGAACAAAGGGGCGGCCAGAAGGTAGCGTCGGTGGTTGAGGTGATAATCGGCCAGCTCGTTCAGCGCCACTAACGGGGCGTCATCGCGCGCGACGAGTTGATTCAGGTAATTGAACCAGTTATCCAACTTGTTGGTCTTCTTGTACAATTGCACCAGTCCGACCAACGGCTCCAATTCAGACGGCGAGAGTTCGTGAGCACGCAAAAGCAGCCCTTCAGCGGCTGCGTAGTTTCCCTTTTCGAAGTAGGTTCGAGCCAGGGTGTTGTGGACTAAATGGTTGTAAGGATTCATGCCGACCGCTATTCGCAACATCACTTCAGCGCTGTCTAACTGGCCAAGAATCAAATAGCACATGCCGATGTTGGCGTATGGAGCCACAAAGGTCGGATGCAGCTCGAGGGCGGCGCGGTATTTTTCAATTGCCTCGGCGCATTTCCCTTGGTCCTTCAAGGCGATACCCTGCCGGTTCAAAACAAACTGCGGATAATCGGTAACGTATTGTCGACCCGCCTGGTCAGCAGCCGCAACATCACCGAGCCGATCGTAATACTTCTTCAAAAGGGTGCGCCCGTACATGTTCTTGGTTTTGTCCAGGGCGCCGTAGTTGTCGAACCAGACTACCGACTGATCCGGGTTGGTTTGGCTGACCGCCCGCGGGAACAGCATCGCCGAAGCCAACACAATCATCATGAGAGTTATAGGTATATACCGGGCCGGACGAACTTTCGGGTCCAGCACGAAATAAAAGCAAAACAGAGCCAACGGAATCCCGGCGAAAGAAAAGAGGTCCCAATCGCGCGGCATCCCCAGCTTGGGATCAAAAATGAACATGGCTGCCCAGCAAGAGAGAACCAGTATGGCCAGGTAACGATATTCATAACGGCGGAAGATGCGCTTGAATGCGATTGCAAAGGCCAGTACGATCACAATCGGCAGAGCTGGAACCAACAGCAAAGCCAGGTTGATAATGTCGACCAGGTGCCCAAGCGAAAACAGATGATATCCCTCGACAGTGAAGCGATCCGGCAACAGCGGGACGATGGCGAAACGGAAATAGTAGTAGTTGAAATAGAAATGTAAAAACGTCAAAATGCCGACCACCGACAGACCGGCCGCGATGGCTCCTTTGGTCTTGGTTGACCAGCGTCCTACCCGATTGCCAAAGGTAGTCCCGGCCAACATCAGGTAGATTGTGGCCGGCAGGAATACGACTCCGAAAATATGACTAAGCACAGTCAGTCCCAGCAAGGGGGGTATGGTCCATCGCGGTGCTCGACCGAGGGATACCAACAGCCCGGTCATGCAGTACAGCAGACTGGTCAGGATAAAGAGCGAGTAGTTTTCAACGTAACCGAAGAAGTTGTACATGTATCCGCACGAGGCCAGTCCGGCCAGGAACAGAAAGCGATCACGGTTGTGCTGGAAGAGTCGTCCTGACAGCAAGGCCGTTGACATCAGAAAGAGCAGACCGCAACCGATTGAGATGGACCTGAAACTGGCCAAAGCAGCCGGTTCACCACTGCCCCAAAGCTGCTTGACCCATATATGCAGCATTGCCGCACCATATTCGCGCGTTTTGACCAGAGGCTCAGGGGCGGCCAACAGGGAAAGTACGGTGTAACCGTCGCCAAGAAAATGTGTGCGTGCGCGCAGGTAAAAAAACAGCACGGTCATAAGCAGCGTCATCGCCGCCGTGGCCGCCCAGAATATAGTGACACCGATATCCGGCTGGGTGGCATCGTCGGGTCGATTCCGTCGGCGCCCGAACAGCCAGAGTGTTGTCACAACCAAAAGGCCGCCGGTCAACAGACCCAGGGGAACTATCGATGGAAAGTACGCCCAGAGGTTAAGACCCCAGACGCGCCCCTGCGGAAACCATGTTGCGACATAATAGACCATCAGCATCAACAGAGACACCAGGGCGGTGATGTGAAGCTGATTCGATCTTTTGGGCGGGTCGTTGTGCATACTGATCATTCACATCCGAGTCGGTTCAATCGGCTCTAATCCCGCGTAGTTGCGGGCCTTGGGTCCGCCGAATTTACATAGTTGCGGCGGGTCCTGCAAGTCCACCGCAGTAATTCACTATTTCGCGCCTTGTGCTCATCCTTCGACTGCGCTCAGGATGACAGGAGAAAGGCACGAAGCGCAAAGCACTGACCTGTCGACTTGCCTGTGTCCGCCGAACGCAGTCATGCTGTGCACCGTCGAAGTGTGACAAACCAATGGGGCGACACCAGGCCGCCTCCTACGCTTAGGAGCTACCCCAGTCTATCGGCAAAAGTGTTCTCAGACAACGAAAAAACCCTCCCGTATAAACCTGGGAGGGTTCCAAATTTGGGTCGGCTTGAAAAGTATCAGCCGTAAACCTCTGCGTTGTTACACTTGCAGACGCCGACATTCTGAGCCCGCATTTTCCAGCCGCCTTTGTCTCCTTTGACCGCTTTCATGAGCTTGATGAACTGGAGGGCCTCATCGCAGGTGGGGCAGGTCATGGTGTGGGCACGTTTATTGGATTTATCTGCAAACGACTGCTTCTTAGCCATCTGAAAATGACTCCTTTATAGATATTGCTTCTTGTTGTTCGAGTTTCTTCAATTCCGCCTTGGTTGCTACCAAAAGGTGAGTGGTTTCCCTTAGGATTCCAAACTCCTTGTCTTTCTCAAAAAAGGGCGCCGCCTTATCAAACTGTTCGGCAGCCGCCGGATAATTCTTACGTTTCAGCGCCGTCAGGGCCTGAAAATATGCTTTTTCCGCCGTGTTAAGCATGAGCAGCACTCTCTTTTTGAATCTGCTCAGCTTCTTTGAGTCTTTTCACGAACGGCTCTACTTTGTAGCCGCCGATTTTGAGATAATATATGATAAACCCGGACAAAAGCAAGGCCTCTCTGTTTTTCTGAAGGGCGGCGGTGTTCAGGGATTCATCGAGGATTGAGAGTAGATGTTTGCGCCCTTTGGCCTTACCAAGGAACAGCCCGGAAGTGCGAGCCATGGTTTTGCCGAATAAGCTGATGGAATCATCGTCTGTTGTTTGGCTTTCAGGAGGGCGCTTGAGCGTAATCGAACTACTCGGTTTTTTGGCCACTTGATCCCAACGGTCGATCTCCGAAGTGAGTTTGGCCGTTTCGGGTGTACTTGAGTCTGACAGCCTTGATTTGATGTGCTTGAGAATACCGCCGATCCGGTCGATATCGGCTGATTTCAAATCGCCTTGTTTGAGTTGCTGGTTGTGCCGGGCGAACCAGTTGCCGACCGCTTCGGCTGTTGATGCACCGGAATCGTCGCGCGCGATTTCATCCAGCCGGTTGATTCCGTCGAGCACACTCAACCGCTTTTCTTTCTGGGCCAAGGCTCGGTCGAGAAAACTTTCAAGCGTCTTCTCAAGGGTGCGCAATGAATCGACCTGGCTCAATCAGCCTCCTCGACGAATGTTTCGGTGACCATTCTTTTGGCTGGGCGGCTGGGTGACTTGGCCGTCAGATAGTCCTCGAACAAGCCGGCCAGGCGGTTGGCTATTTTGTCCAGCTGTGGGGAGGCAGCTTCTTCTTTTTTCTCAGTCTTGGTGATCAGGCCGGCCAGTTTAAGATGAGCCAACCGTTTGAGTGTTTCATCGCGCTGACCGCCGCCCAGTTTGCAGACTTCATCGAGGCTTCTACGACCGTCCACCAGAGCCATGATGTTCCACTCGTCCGCTTCGAGACTCACTTCGCGCTTACGTCCGGCCTGGGATGCGGAAATCGTGAACACGGCTTCAAGGTCCGGCAGAGTTTCACGAACCATATTCATTTCATCGACCCGACGCAGGCCTTCCAAAATCACGTTCTCTATCGAGAGGTCGATAGTGATCTCTTCCTCGGTCGGAAACTGGTTGTCGTAGAACTTGAACGATCCACTCTGCCACGACAGCAGCGAGTACAGAAGTTCCTTCACCTGCTTTATGACCACTTGCTCAAGATCGGCCCGGTCGATATAGTTGCGGGAGATCATTATTTCGCCAAGCCGTTTGGAGTTTTCGCTTTTGGCCTGGACACGTACTGCATCCTCAAGCTGTTCATCGGTGATGACCCCGCGCTCTCTGAGAAGCTGGCCCAGGTGAAAGGTCTGTCTGGGTCCGTAGCCGTAGATGACGCTCCCCTCTTTGAAATAGACCATGACAATAGAGTCATCTTTTTGGATACCGAGCGTTCCGGTTTTGCGGCTGGATGCTATCAGTTGCAGGATTTCCGGTAGGGTGAAACGTTCGATTCGTCCTTGTAAATCAAGATCCATTGCTGCTCCGTACCATCGAGAAAGTAGTTATCCGGCGGCGCTGTCACCAAGAATAACAGACCAACCGCGTCGCGATTGGAAAGCTCGGTGCATAGACATTTTCGACGCCGCCCGTTGTTCGACAGCTTAATACATAGAGGTTGCCCAGTCAACAATTACTCAGGCTAAAGCCAAGAAAGCCGGCTTCGAAGACGGACCTGCATCATTGTTCATTAATGACAGAGTTCCCCGGCTCCGTCATTCCGGGCTTTGACCCGGAATCCATCTTCGTCACACTGAGAGCATTTTAGACAGTAGGGCGGCATCCCTGCGATGCCGCCGAACATGGCAGGATCCCAGGGATCCTGCCCTACAAAACTTCGTTGGCTGATTACCCCCCACCTCATTCTGAGTTCCCCCTATCTCATCCTGAGCTCCCCCTACCTCATCCTGAGCTCCCTCCACCTCATCCTGAGCTCCCTCCACCTCCTCCTCAGCAGAGTCGCAGGATGAACCAAACCAGCAACCTGGGGCAAGCCCACGGGCCACCCGCGAATGCAAAGAAGCCAAAGGGATATGGTGAGTGTGGATTTGTGATTGTCTTCTACCACAGATGCCCAAATAACACTATCCCCATCCTACATTCTAGTAACCACAGATGGGAAGGGCTCTTCCCACGGCACTAGGTCTGTGCGACTTTCTACAGCCATCAGGCCGCCCGGTGGTTCAAGTAGGTCAGGACCCTTGTGGTCCTGACACATGCAAGCCGTGTTTCTGCAGATTTGGCGGGTTCACGCCGCGGCGCACAGGCGAAGACGGACCCGCCCTACAAGATTAAGTCAGGTCCGTGAAGGACCCGACCTACATGACACATAGTGAAAATCCACCCGTTGGGTGGGGTACCGAAGAGTGTTAGACCTTCCGCGGTCGATATATCGAGGCGAAGATGATTCCGGCCAGTGTCATTATTATAGGCTCGCCGATACACCAGGAAATAATCCAGTTGCTCGGTATCGGAAAGACTGCGAAATTCATCAGGCTGGTTGGAATCGAAAAAGCCAAACCGATCAAGAAACCATACCGTGCACCTTCGCCCAGCCCCTTGTCTTCATATCCTTTGGTGAAAATGTAGCAGAACCCAAACGACAAGACCAGGAAGCCGGCAATCATCGATGGAAAGTAGGCCACCGCCTCCGCCTCAGGTCGTAGTAGATGCTGAGATTCGATGTAGGTGCTGTTCATAATCATGCCATGGAAAAGCCACTCGGCCATGAAGATAAACAGAAAGACTACGAAGCTGCCGATGAAATAACGCAGTGTGTTCATTTGTTTCTCCTGAGATTAGGTTTCAGACGCAATCGGCGGGTTCACGCCGCGGCGCGCAGGCGAAGACGGACCCGCCCTATAAGACTGGCGACCGTTGCCATGAAAACCTTGGTGCTGAGGATTTGTTCCCGGCCGCCATCTCAGACTTTCTCAAGGACAGAACTCAGCACAGTAGATTCATCCTTCGACTCCGCTCAGGATGAGGTTGGGGGGCGAACTGGGTGAGATTACAAATGCGCGAAGTGCAAGAAAGTGATTTATCACCAAAAAGAAAACCCAGACAGGTGGTGCCTGCCTGGGCGGACGATATTAGGTAATCCACAGAAAGAGTAACACTTTCCGATTGCACACCCAACATAACAAACTTCACAATCTTGTCAAGCGAAAAATCCAAATAACTCAAAAAAAAAGCAGTGGTAAACAGCGAAAAACCAACCCCCAAGCGGTTTTTTCCTTGTCCACCATTAATAGGACGAGTATCCAGAAACTACTTGACAACACCCGACAGTTGGCTCAAAAGAGCATATCGCCGAAACTCGCTGTTATCCACAAGGATTGTGTATACCTTGTTATTTGCTTGTTGGCGAATTGGTAAAGTGATTAAAATCAATATGTTATCTTTCTTTGGTCTGTGGATAAGTTGGGTTGACTTCGACTAAAAACTGAAAGGCTTCTAATTATTTGCGAGATAGTTACTTGCGAGACTTGGTTTTTTCAATATGGGGGCGCAAAGGGCACGCACTATTTTTGTTCAGTTGAGTTTTCAAGCTATAGGACTGACCTTCAGGAGAATACGTTATTATCAAATAAAACACAATTTTTAGTGGGGGGGACCATTGCAGACACTACATATTGTACCCCGCAGCAGGAAATGGGTGTTTTTTTCTGGGCCATTGCCCGGGGTGTACGTTGAGACTATTATAATTTATCAGGCAGTAAGGAATTATCAGGATTCTCACCTGGCCACGGACCGGCCGGTCCTGGTATTTTTTTGCTCTTGTACAGGAGGTACAGCTTGAAGATAGACCGGTATTTTACTCGCGATGGGGAATCGCCCTATTGTCGAATCAATTTTGTGAAGCGTTCTTCGGAGATCAAAAACCCCGATGGTTCGGAGGTTTTCAAACTTGATGGTGTTCAGGTTCCGGAAAACTGGTCGCAAGTAGCTGTTGACATACTGGCTCAGAAGTATTTTCGCAAGGCGGGGGTTCCTCAGATTGACGAACAGGGTCAGCCGATTGTCGACAAGGACGACCAGCCCGTGTTGGCAGGCGAGACCGATTCACGCCAGGTGTTTCATCGCATGGCCGGTTGCTGGCGACATTGGGGTGAGAAGCACGGCTACTTTGACACCGAGACCGACTCTCAGGCCTTCTACGATGAACTTTGTTACATGCTGGCTTCGCAGGTTTCAGCGCCCAACTCGCCGCAATGGTTCAACACCGGTTTGCATTTCGCATATCAAATCGGTGGCGTATCGAATGGTCATTTCTATGTTGATCCTAATTCGCAAACATTGACCCGGGCCGCCAACGCCTACGAACACCCTCAGCCCCATGCCTGTTTCATCCAATCGGTGTCGGATGATTTGGTCAATGACGGCGGTATAATGGATCTCTGGGTGCGTGAGGCGCGTCTGTTTAAGTATGGTTCCGGCACCGGGACCAATTTCTCCCATCTGCGCGGCGCCGGTGAGCGTCTTTCCGGCGGTGGTCAGTCATCCGGTTTGATGTCGTTTTTGCGCATCGGTGATCGAGCGGCGGGCGCGATCAAGTCCGGCGGCACGACACGACGCGCGGCCAAGATGGTTTGTCTTGATCTGGATCATCCGGATATCGAAGCGTTCATAAGCTGGAAAGTAATCGAAGAGCAAAAAGTAGCGGCCATGGTGACCGGTTCGGCCGTGATCCGACAACAGCTTCAGGAGGTCTTCCAGGCAACACAGATTTCAGACAACGGCAACGGCGTTATCATCGAAGCTGACCCGGCCATAAACAAATCCTTGAAGCAGGCGATCAGCGCCGCTCGTCGTCTGGCCATTCCATCGGCCTACATCAAGAAGATTCTTGAACTGGCCGACCAGGGCATTCGGGAAATCGAATTTGTTCAGCTGGATACCAATTGGGAATCGGAAGCGTACATGACGGTATCGGGGCAAAACTCCAACAACTCGGTGCGTGTCCCCAACAGGTTCTTTGAAATACTGAGGTCCAAAGGGGATTGGGAATTGATTTCGCGCACCGACGGTGGTACTGCCCGCACGCTTCCTGCGGCTGAACTGTGGGATAAGATTTGTCATGCCACCTGGTCGTGCGCCGATCCCGGTGTTCAGTTTGACGACACCATCAACGAATGGCATACCTGCTCCAAAGACGGTCGGATCAACGCTTCCAACCCCTGTTCGGAATACATGTTTCTGGACGACACCGCTTGCAACCTGGCTTCGATAAACCTGGGCAAGTTCCTGCGTGATGATGGTTCCTTCGACCTCGACGGATACCTGCACGCCATTCGGCTCTGGACGGTGGTGTTGGAGATTTCGGTTCTGATGGCATCGTATCCATCGCCGATGATAGCCCAAAAGAGTTTTGAATATCGCACTCTCGGTCTTGGCTATGCCAACCTTGGTTCGGTGCTCATGCGCATGGGCATTCCGTATGATTCATCGGAGGCTTACGCCTGGTGTGGCGCTCTGAGTTCGATGCTTACGGGGCAAGCCTATGTAACCTCGGCTGAAATGTCTAAAGAGCTGGGTCCTTTTTCGGGCTACTATCGAAACCGTGACAACATGCTAAAGGTGGCTCGCAACCATCGTCGGGCCGCCTACAATGCCGACCCGTCCGAATACGAGGGACTTACCATAAAACCATCCGGCATCAACCCGGCCTATCTCCCGGAGGAAGTTGTCGAGGCGGCGCGGGTGGTCTGGGATCAAGCCCTGGAACAGGGCGAGATCTACGGCTTCCGTAATGCGCAGACTTCGGTGGTGGCGCCGACCGGCACTATCGGGCTGGTCATGGATTGCGACACGACCGGTATCGAACCGGACTATGCGCTGGTCAAATTCAAGAAGCTGGCCGGTGGTGGTTATTTCAAGATCATTAACGGCTCGGTCCCCGTCGCGCTCCGTCGCCTGGGTTACACCAGTGATCAGGTCAAGGATATCATCACTCATGCCACCGGTCACAAGACTCTTAAACAAGCGCCCTTCATCAATCATGAATCGCTCAAAGCCAAAGGTTTTAGCGATGATGAACTCAACCTGCTGGAAGAGGCGGTGGGGAATGTTTTTGACATCACCTTTGCCTTCAACCGCCACACGCTTGGTGATGATTTTCTGATCGAGTCACTGGGGCTGTCAAGTGACGTCACCGATCAATGGGATTTCAACCTGCTGCGAGAACTGGGATTCACGAAAGAGCAGATTGAGGCGGCCAACGAATTCTGTTGCGGCACCATGACCTTAGAAGGAGCGCCGCATCTTAAAGATGAACACTTGCCGATTTTTGATTGTGCCAGTCGTTGCGGCAAGAAAGGCAGTCGTTTGATCGGCTTCGAGTCACACATTCGTATGATGGCCTCGGCGCAACCGTTCATTTCGGGTGCCATCTCCAAGACAATCAACATGCCCTCCGAGGCATCTATCGATGATATCAAGACAGCCTACCGGCTGGCTTGGGAAACGATGAACAAAGCGATTGCCATTTACCGCGATGGTTCCAAGCTGAGCCAGCCGCTGGCGGCATCGTTGATCGATGAAGACGAGGAAGATGAACCGATTGAGATGACGGTCAGCCAGGTGGCCGAACAGGCGGCTCGCAAGGTGATCTATCGCTACATTGCCAAACGGCGCAAGCTGCCCTATCGACGCGGCGGCTATACGCAGAAGGCGGTGGTCGGTGGGCACAAGGTCTACCTGCGCACCGGCGAGTATTCCGACGGTTCTTTGGGTGAGATTTTTCTGGATATGCACCGTGAGGGGGCTGCTTTCCGCAGTTTGATGAACAGCTTTGCCATTGCTATCTCGCTTGGTCTTCAGCACGGCGTACCGCTGGAGGAGTATGTGGAAGCATTCCTGTTCAGCCGCTTTGAACCAAACGGTATGGTGCGCGGCAACAAGGCCATCAAAATGTCGACTTCGATTATTGACTACATATTCCGTGAACTGGCTATCAGCTATCTCGGCCGGAATGATCTCGCGCACGTCTCCGAAGAGGACTTGCGCGGTGATACCCTGGGCGATCCGACAGAATCATCGGTTGAATTCGAAGAAGAGGAGGCAGCCGACAGTATTATGTCCGGATCGGTGGCGACAGGGAGTCGCACCGCCCAGGATATTCGTTCCGTTCATTTGCGTCTGGGCTCCAGGGAAGCCGACAACGGCGGCAATGGGCACGGTCGAGACCAGCAGGGACATCAAGGAGGTTTTGCCGATGGTAAGTCGCTGGACAATCAGGCTGCAAAGCAGACAGTTGAAGAAACGGAGGGTGTGCTGGAATACGTCGCTCAGACGGGATCGACGGCGACCGATGAAGGAAGCCAGAGACTCCACAGTGCAATCAGAGCGGCGAGAATGAAAGGTTACGAGGGAGACATGTGCGGTGAGTGCGGACAATTTACTATGGTTCGCAACGGTACCTGTCTCAAATGCGACTCGTGCGGCGCCACGTCCGGGTGTAGTTAGTGATAAATCACTTTCTTGGCGCTACGCGCCCGGTTCGCCCACGTCATGCTTCGACGCCGCTCAGCATGACATGGTCAAGCCGTGCTTGTTGAGCTTCACGCGGGTAGCGGGAATCCATCTTCGGGTGGCCGTCTCAAACCTTGTTTGGGACGGCGGGCAAGCCCGTTCTTGGCGCTTCGTGCCCGGTGACATAGGAGGAGCTTTTAGCCTGTCACCCTCAGCGCAGTCGAAGGGTGATGGCGTAAGGGAATGAGGAATAAGTGTTCAAACATCTTTGCTTCGCACTCATGCTCTTCCTGCTGAACGGTTGCTGCAATACAGGAGTTGATGTGAAATCTGATCGCAAAGCTTTGGTCGAAAGGTTCTTTCGCGGTGTCTACGGAGGCGACCCAACCGTTGTGGACGAACTGGCCAGCGATGACATTGTCATAAGTTATCCTATCTTCCAGAAGTTGTTCAACAAACCTGCAATTCGCGGCCGCGAGGCGGTCAAACAGTTTGCCGTCGGTTTTGGTAGTAGGTGGAAGGACACTCAGGTGACCATACATGAGGCGGTTGAAGAGGGTGACCGAGTGGTTTTGCTCTGGAGCTTTACAGGACGAAATGTGGCTACAGCCAACGACAGCATGCAGCCGACCAACGAGTTCCATAGCTGGGGTGGTATTACTTTATACCGCTTTAACGAGGCCGGTAAGATTGTCGCCGAGATTGGTGAGGAAAGTGAGCCCGGACCACACGAACGTGTGGCTGCGGGGGATGCCGACGAAGGAGAAAACTGATAAGAATTCTATGTAAGGTCATCGGATGACGACCTTGCTTAGGGATGAGCACGGCGCCACTCGGTTAACCCCGGGTGGCGTCTTTTTTGTGAGTCGTTCATGCATCGACTGCGCTCAGCATGAAGTAGGTCAGGACCCCTGTGGTCCCGACAGGCAAGCCTGTCATTCGATTCCGCATACGCTTCGATTCCGCTTGCCCATCGACTCCGATCGGGGTGACGGTGGCCGTTTTTCCTCTCCAATTCGATCGATTTGAGTGAACCAAGTCCGGGTTTATCAGACTAACTGTTTAGAAGATCAGAATATGAAGATTAGTTTCTCCTGTCGTTAGTTCCTGATATCGATGTTTCCACCCCCCTCTGGAAACATCACCAAGCCCCCGGTCGGCTAGGACCGGGGGCACTTGTGTTATTAAGGGCATGCCCCACAGATTGCCGCGTTGCCACCCCAATTGGGTGGCCACTTCAGACCTTCATGTGTCAGAATGGCGTTTGGCTGGGTCCTGATCTCGACGAAGACGGGATTGTGACCCTTCGACTCTCACTAAGGCATTGTGTAAAAGCAGCTTTTGAAACCTCCGGATCACACCCTCGCCTTCGGCGAAAGCAGGAACCGGAGGAACATGCAATCCACCCGCCGCGACGCTTTAGGTGGGCTACTGTGTCCGTCATGCTGGCGCAGGCCAGCATCCAGTCTTGGAATACAGACCTGGATTCCGGCCTTCGCCGGAATGACATGCCCAGAGACTTTCGCCATCGGCGCAGTAGATTCACCCTTCGACTCCGCTCAGGGCGACACGGTCAAGCCGCCCATAAATGGGTTCCTTGCGCTTTGCGCGGCGTCACCTCATGACGAGTTGTGCATGAGCTCAGGGTGAGGATACAAACTAGCAAGCGATCTATCGCCACCCCCAAACCGGGTTTGAGGGTGCCACCCAATGTAAGCCACCTGTGGCCTGGGAACCAAGTTCGCTACAAACTGCTTTTATATAGAGAAGAAGGCAGTATATTAGGCCCTCGCAATCCGGTTGGGTGGCCGTCTCAAACCTTGTTTGGGACGGGAATCGGCTGGAGAAAAATCACCCCCAAAGAAACCTTGAGGGTGCCACCCGTCGGGCACGTATGATATGAGGCCGACCAACCAAACTGATAAGAAGGAATTCATTCCTTATGCTTACCGAAACTGCTGTCCGAGAAGTACTCGACAAAATCGACGATCCGGAGTTGAAAAAGCCGCTGACCGATCTTGACATGATTCGATCTATCGATATCCAGGGCGGCGATGTCACCGTCGGTGTCTCGCTCACTGTGCCCGGCTGCCCAATGAAAGAAAAAATCTCGCGCGATATCACTACCGGCGTGGGGGCGCTGTCGGGTGCTGAATCGGTTCGGGTCGAATTCGATGTTATGACCGATGAACAACGCAAGAACCTGCGTCAGAAACTCGGCTTCAGTGATTCAGCTCAAGCCAAAGGCCCGGCCCCGGTCAGCTATGCCAAACGGTTTATTGCTGTCTCCTCCGGCAAGGGCGGGGTGGGTAAATCGACTGTCACGACCAATGTCGCCGTGGCCATGGCTGGACTTGGTTACAAAGTGGGTTTGTTGGACGCCGATGTTTACGGTTTTTCGATTCCGCACATGCTTGGTGTCGAAGGCCGTCCCACCATGATCGACGATCAGATCATACCGCTACGCAAGGGGGACAATATCCAGGTTGTTTCGATGGGCCTCTTTATCAGCGAGGACGAACCGGTTGTTTGGCGCGGTCCGCTTTTGCACAAAGCGATAAACCAGTTCATACGCGACGTCGTGTGGGATGAGCTCGACTATCTTTTTCTGGACCTTCCGCCCGGCACCGGCGATGTATCCCTGACCATCGCCCAGGCCATTCCTTCGGCCGAGATGCTGGTGGTCACCACACCGCAGGCGACGGCGACCCATGTAGCCGGGCGGGTGGCCAAGATGGCTGAAAAGACAGATTTGAGAGTACTCGGTGTTATCGAGAACATGGCTTACTTTGAGACCAACGGGGAACGTGAATACATTTTTGGTCGCGACGGTGGTAAGAACCTGGCCAAAAAACTCAGCGTCCCATTCCTTGGTGAGATACCTCTGATGACGTCGTTGCGCGAAGGATCCGACTCGGGCAAACCGGTCGCATCGGACGGTACGCCTGATCAGGTGAAACTGTTCGAGAGCATTGCACAATTGATCGACGGTACAGCAGGTAGATAACTGTGTGCTACCAACGGTCTTTTGCCATCCGAGATTATCATCCGACAAACATGTGCTCTCTATGTCTTTGTTTGATGGTTTTTTGATTGTGGTGTAAGGCTCTCGTAAACAGCCACTTCAAGAATAGTCCGATTTATCAACAGGCGTTGCTTGACCGGGGGGGACGTATTCCGTAAATAGGCTCATGAAGAGAGTCAAATCACAAATTGTTGATAACATGTGGGCTGATTCGTTGTTGAATATCAGGTCTGTTATGCTATATGGATTTAGCGACAACCTGCAGGGCTGAAATTGTGGAACAAAATGTTGAAATCTAATCGCGGCAATACTGTGCTGTCCGTCAATTCGAACTGGGGCAACCGATTGATTAGCGGCCGTGATGTGGATAGATCAGGGAGGTAGCCAGAACATGCAAACGGAAATAGCCAATTCAAAGCAGTGGCGAGACTGCCTCAGTTACATGTCACGACGCATGAAAGAGCAGTCTTTCAACACCTGGCTCAAGCAGACGACCGGAGCACCGCTTGAGAATGGTGAATTCGTGCTAAGCGTACCCAATCAGTTTGTAGCTGACTGGATCAGCGGTCACTTTAGCGAGTTGATCACGGAAGCTTTCTATGAGGTCCTGGGGCAACCTTATGCCGTGCGATATGCCATAAATGAAAACGGTGGCTCGGAGCATCAGGTGGCTATTGAATTTGAAAAAGCAAAAGCCACCGCAGAAACGACCCGCCCGGTCAAGAGTGGTGATACTCCGCACCTGTCACAAAGATATCGCTTCAATTCTTTCGTGGTGGGTGATTTTAACCAGATGGCTCACGCGGCATCGATGGCTGTTGCCGATGCTCCCGGGATTACTCGCTACAATCCGCTATTCATTTATGGCGGTACCGGGTTGGGAAAGACGCATCTGCTTCAGTCTATAGGTCATCGTATTGTGGAGTTGTTTCCCAACAAGAGAGTGGTGTACGCCACCTCGGAGAAATTCACATCCGATTTTATCACGTCTATCTCCGAGGGAGCTGTCTCTCAGTTTACTCGGATGTATCGCGAGGTGGACGCCCTACTGATTGACGATATTCAGTTCCTAACCGGTAAGGAATCGACCCAGGAGCAGTTCTTTCACACTTTCAATTCTCTTTACCATTACGGCAAGCAGATAGTCCTTACCTCCGATCGTCCCCCGCGCGAAATCAAGGACCTTGAAGAACGGCTACTCTCCCGCTTTTCGTGGGGTTTGGTGACCGATCTTCAGGCGCCCGATCTTGAAAACCGTATGGCTATTTTGTACAAGAAGCTGACTTCCGAGGGGATATCTCTACCCGATGATGTTATTCGACTGGTCGCCGATACCGTCACCACCAACATTCGAGAACTTGAAGGCACTTTGATCCGGCTGGTAGCTTATGCATCACTCAAAAAAACCTCTGTCGATTTGTCGATGGCTCGCAAGCTTCTTTCTGACACATTCACCAGGCAGAAGAAACAGCTTACTATAGGCGCCATCCAGAAGACGACGGCCGATCATTTTGATATCGACCCCACCATGATGAAGGCCAAGAAAAAGACATCACACATCGCCCTGGCCCGACAAGTAGCCATGTATCTGGCCAGGTCGCTGACTGACAGTTCGCTTAAGGTGATTGGTGGTGAATTCGGCGGGCGGGACCACTCAACGGTTATTCACGCTTGCGATTTAATCTCGAAAAAAATGGCTGTGGAGCCTACATTTCGTGAGCGTATCGACCAAATTTCAGCATCATTGCTCTATTGATAAGGTGTGGACTGTACTGTGTGTAAGATGTTAGGTTTTGTTTTTGGCTTGAGTTGTGTGGAAAAGGTGTTGTGTTGTGGATGGAATGGTGGTAGGTTTGAGGATAAGTGAGGGTCACCCTAAGTGTCTAAACGCCCAGCTTATACGAAGTAAAAAAAGACGCTAAATGACAGCTGTGAACATTTTAACAGACCTTATTAATACTATTAGTTTGAGATATACTGGATTGTTTTAAGGATAAGTTGAGGATAACCTGACGGAGAGACATGAAATGAAGTTCTCGTTGCCCAAGTCTAAACTTACGAATTATCTGCAGCATATACTTCAGGTAGTACCAAGTAAATCTACTTTGCCGATTCTCACCAATGTGCTGATTGAGGCTTTGGAGAATAAACTGAAAATATCGGCGACCGATCTGGATGTTTCAATTACCGCCTCACTGGAGTGTAAGGTGAGCCGAAAGGGGTCAGCCTCTATTCCAGCCAAGATACTTTTCGATATCGTTAAGGAAGTTCCTGAATCGGAGATAGTGTTTGAGACTACCGGGTCACGCATGGAAATCAAAATACCGAACGGGTCCTATAAGATAGCTACCGTGGCGGCTGAAGATTTTCCAAAATTACCTGCGGTCAATACCAAAAAAGAGATCAAAATCGAGGGGGCCGGCCTGGTGAAGATGATTCGTAAGGTATCATTTGCCTGTTCCGATGATGAGACCCGCCCGGCCCTGAACGGTGTACTCTGGCAGACCCAAAGCGAACGGATGCAGATGGTGGCTACCGACGGGCATCGCCTGGCACGTATGTCTATCGAAAATACAAAACTGCGCGGAATAAACGAAGATGTGATCATTCCGCCAAAAGTACTCAACCTAATTCCGAAGTTTCTTGAAAATGAAACGCGGGAGATCGGGATTATTTTTGGTGAGAACAATATCATTTTCAACCTTGGTGATATCATCTTAACATCGCGGCTTATCGAGGGCCCCTACCCGAACTTCGAACAGGTTATTCCAACTGTTAACGATAAGAAACTGGTAGTATCCAAAGATGAACTGGCCGGCGCCGTGCGTCGGGTATCGATTCTATCAAACGTTCTGACGCACCAGGTTAGGTTTTCCGTCAAGTCCGGACGGCTGACTTTATCTACGACCAACGCTGATGTGGGTGGCGAGGGTATTGAAGAGTTGGATTGCGAGTACAACGGCGAGAACATTGAAATGGGATATAACGCTACATACGTGACCGAAATACTCGGAAAAATGGAAGGTGAAGAGGTGATTTTCGAATTATCGACGCCGGTGGCGGCTGGGGTAATATATGCTCCATCAATACCACGCAACGATTATCTCTGTCTCGTAATGCCGTTACGTCTGGCCGAGTAAAGCGGTCGTACCGCCGCAACCACCCACACTCAAGTGAGTATATCGACGGTGTAGACCATGCAGATCAAGTCTCTTTCCGTCGTTGGCTTTCGCAATTTCTCCTCTGTTAAGGTAGAGTTCTCAGATGGGGTAAATATCCTCTCGGGTGATAATGGGTCCGGGAAGACCAACCTTTTGGAAGCAATCCACACCCTCTGTCTTGGTCGCTCCCAGCGAGGCGCCGGTGACCAGGTGCTGTTAGGTTCGCAGTCGGATGTGTATAGGTTGGAGGGCGAGTTGCAAAACGAAAACGAGATATGTGATGTGACCGCCGCTTACCAACGAGGAGGACGCAAGAAACTGACAATTGACGGCCTGTCGGCCCGTCTATCTGAATTGTACGAACATTTCAGTGTTGTCTCGGCCGGGCCGGAGGACAATGGTGTGGTGGCCGACTCACCGTCGGTGAGACGTGCCTTTTTGGATATCCACCTAAGTCAACTCAGTTTTAGTTATCTTACCGACCTCAGTGACTATCAGCGAGCCTTAGCGCAGAAAAACGCCGCCTTAAAATCCGAAGGTGACAGTTCACCTTTTGATACTATCATGGTGGCTGTCGGCAGTCGTATCATGCATGCCCGAGCGAGGTTTATCGCCGACGTAAATCAACTGGCCTCTGCTTTTTATCGTCGGCTTTCCTCCGGCGAGGAGTTGGCAATTGAGTATCGGCCCTCGGTGTCGTTCGATCAAATACAATCAGATTCCGAGGCTATTGCGGCGAGCATGAAAGCTCGGTTAGAACAGATGCATAATCGCGAGGCGATCTTACAGACGGCTCTGGTGGGTCCGCACCGGGATGACATGTACTTTGGCCTGGCTGATCTTCCGGCCCGCAGTCATGGTTCCCAGGGGCAGTGGCGCTCGATTGCAATCGTGCTCAAACTGGCCGTATTTGATTTATTGAAGAAGCGACGTGGTCAGACACCTATTCTGCTTTTGGATGAAGTCTTCGCGGAGCTTGATGCCAAACGTTGCGACGCTCTAATCGGTGCATTTGGCGATATGGGGCAGCTTTTTCTAACCACGGCGGTGACGGCGCCGGATTCACTCAGGCAAAACAGTCGCAACTTTGAAATTGTGGACGGTAAAGTGGAAATGGTCGGTTAGGATGCCTCGACTGACGTTAACAAAAATCAGCAAGAGTTTTGGTCGGGTGAAGGTACTGGAGGACATTTCGCTGTCTCTCAAGGACGGTGAACTATTGGTGTTGTTGGGTCCTTCCGGCTGCGGCAAAACGACCTTGCTTAGAATGATTGCAGGCTTGGAGACAACCGATCAAGGAGAGATCTATCTCGATGAAACACGAATAGACGCCATGCGACCTCGAGACCGACAAGTGGCTATGGTGTTTCAGAATTATGCTCTTTATCCCCACATGACCATCGCGAAGAATCTGGCCTTTCCCCTCAAGATTGCGGGTGTGGACAAGGCCGAGATTGCAGATCGGGTGCTGCGAACGTCCAAGATGCTGGGGTTGTCAGAACGACTGACCGACAAACCTGGCATGCTCTCAGGCGGCCAGCGGCAACGGGTGGCACTGGGGCGAGCTATTATTCGAAAGCCACAGTTGTTTCTGTTGGATGAACCGTTATCCAACCTCGATGCCGATCTAAGGGCACGCATGCGACGCGAGATCGTAGACCTTCAGAAAATGCTCGGTGTCACGACAGTCTATGTCACTCACGACCAAACGGAGGCGTTGACTATGGCCGACCGCATTGCCGTGCTGCATGAAGGGAGTTTGCGGCAGGTCGGCACACCTGAGCAACTGTATCGCGATCCGGACTGTCTGGCTGTGGCTGAGTTTATCGGGCAACCAAAACTGAATGTGATACCCGTTCAAACTCCGGCAGAGTTGGCTCTGTTTGGTTTTTCAAATGAATCCATCGCACTGATGGCCGTTGAGTCCGGTGTACTACTGGGAATCAGACCGGAATCAATCCGCATTGTCGATGAGGGAAGCCATGAAGGAACCGTGACTGGGTGTGAATACCTGGGCAACCAGTACGTGCTTGAAATAGACTACAAGCAATTCAAGTTGACCGCAGCCGGCTGCAAAAAGCCGCTCTCGGCAGGCAACCACGTCCGATTTGATATCGAAAACGCGCAGGTTCTTGTTTTTGATCAAGAGAACGGCAACCGTTTGAGAGACTCGGGCGGTTGAACACCGCGTCTCCGGTGCCATCGTACTAACCTCTAGTTCAATCGGTTATCGTCGAGCGATAGGTCGATCACTTTTAATCTCATTAACTCCGGGTGAGGTTGGCCGACGGTTCACTAGTCCATACGCGACGTGGGTGGATTCACTCTTCGTTTGGAGAACGTCACTGTAGCCCCCCTCCTCCGTTTTTCCGACATCCACAAAACCCGCCCGCAAGGCCGTTTTGTTGGCCTTAATCCAAAAAACCCCTTGACTATAGGGCAAACCGGCCTTAATTTAACAGAGAATATCAGGTTACGTGTCTATTATACAGTCCGGCGGTCCCTTACCATTCGACGCAGGATATGTTCATACCCCTGGTCGGGTCCGACTGGCAAAATGACGGGATGAGGTAATTTATCGAGATATTCGCGTTTTGAATTCCAACATGTTCTATCTACGATGCAAAAGGAGGAGAGACGTATGAGGTAATCCCACTCCGACCAATGTTTGTCTGCTGACATTGAGCGGGAGTTGTTGAAGGAGAGTAACAAAATTCTTCACACTTAGCAGAATTCTATCTAGAGTAGTTTACAGAACCCCTAACTTACTGCACACTTGCAGAGAGGTTACTACATGCTTAAACTCTCAACTGTTTTCAAAGCCTTGGCAGCCTGCGCTCTGTTGATGGGTTTTGGACTGGTGGTTATCGGCTCAGATAGCCCGGTGCCAATCCAACCCCTGCCTCAGGGTGACGGCGCCGACTTTGAACTGAAAGAACAATTGGCCCCGGTGCACGAAGATCCTGAAGAGGATGTGACGCCGGACCAGTCAGTTATCGACCAAAAAGAACTCGAGCTGCTTGAAATGGCCACTCAGCACAGGTTCGAACTGGACCTGCGCTCGACGCCGATTCAGGTCGAGGCCAAGCAGTACATGCACCCGAGTGCGGAGCTGTTCTTTGAAGGCTTTAACGACGGCATTCCGCCAACTGGCTGGACCACGATTGTTAACAACGTCCAGACCTGGGCACAGGGCGACTATGCTCCCTATGAGGGACTGTATTACGCCACGTGTGAATATGATGCTACCTACTCAGGCAACCAGGACGAGTGGCTGATCAGCCCGTCGCTCAATCTGTCGGGCGGTACCGCCTGGGTGCTTGATTTCTGGTGGAATGGTAGTTACTACTGGTCGGTCGATCCTAACGACAACTGCGACCTGACGGTGAAAATCAGCACCGACGGCGGCTCCAACTGGGACGATCTCTGGACCGAGCCGACCGACGTTTGGACCAACTGGGAATGGTACAATGCTCAGATTTCGCTGGCCGGTTATCTGGTAGACGGCGTTCAAATCGCCTTTGTCTACACCGGTTACGACGGCGCCCAGTTCTCGGTTGACGCAATGTCGATCAACGATGCCGCCCCGCCGGTGGGTCGTTGCTGCTACGGCGTCGACATGCTCGAATGCCTGGATAACACCGAAGGTGAATGTGCCGCTCTGAGTGGTAACTGGACCCTCGGCCTGGACTGCACCACGCCGTGTCCTTCGGTACCGCCGAACGACAATCCGGAAAACGCTATCGTAATCGTCGACGGTGAAACCGTCACCGGTTCGACTCAGTCGGCCACTATCGATTGCCCCGGCGTGCTGGATTGGGAAGCTGTCTGGTATGTGTTTGAGGCTCCATACACTGAAAACGACGTGTATATCAACTACTGCGGCACTCCGCTGGACATTTACACGGTAGGAATTGTCGTCTATCCGGAAGTTCTTCCGCTGGACTGCAACTCATATATCATTGCCAACGGCTATGCCTTTAACGACTGTGGTGACGGCACCACCAACCCGGATATGAACTGGGATCGTCTCCCCGGACCGGCTACTTATCTGTTCCCGGTCTATACCGACGATGGTCTCAAGGGTGGAATGGACTTCTCGTTCGATTTCAGTCTGTCTGAGTCCGCTCCGCTGCCTCCGGGTGGTTCCTGCGGTGATCCTTATCCGCTCTCACTCGGGTCCGGCGATCTGCCGCACACCGAGAGCGGTCTGCTCACCTGCGGCATGGGCGATGTCTACAATGCTACCTGTCTGGGTTACTATGATGGCGGTGAAGACTTCATCATGGAACTTACCCTGACCGAAGCAATGGATCTTAAGATCACGCTCGATCCGATGGGTCTTACCTACTCAGGTGTGTCGATCTCCGATGCTTGTGGCACCTTCGATCCTTGTATCGACTACTCCACCAGCAGCAGCAGTGCCCCGCACAGCATTGACGGACTGTCATTGGCTGCTGGTACCTACTACATCATGGTCGACACCTGGCCGTCACCGGCCTGTCTACCGGCCTTCTCATTGACCTTCGAAGCGCCGCCGCCGCCACAAGCTGGTGACGACTGCGGCGATCCTTTCGTGGTTAAGTTGCCGGATGATATGGTTGACGATGAGTTCGCCCACACCAGCTATACCTGTGGCCGCACCGATAACTACGATGCGACCTGTCTGGGTTCCTACGACGGTGGCGAAGACATGATTTACATGCTCGACGTCGGCGCCGAGGTTACCATTGACCTGACCCTGAGCTCCGGTTCCACCTGGAAGGGTTTCTCGGTCGATGATGAGTGCCCGGACTCTGATAACTCCTGTATCGCCAAGGCCACCGCCTCCAGCGGCGACGTCACGATTCTGAATCTGACTCTGGCCGCCGGCTACTACTACATCCAGGTTGATACCTGGCCGTCACCGGATTGTATGCCGGACTTCAACCTGTTGATCGCTTTGGCGGGAGAGCCGGAACCCGGCGATGCCTGGCAAGACTGTGAAGCATTGGGCGGCGAAGTTGTCGACCTGGCCTTCACCACGGTCGGCTTCACGCCGGACGGTCCCCAGGGTTGCTTGTACTCGCCTAACCGCTGGTACTGTTACACCCCGGATTCCGACGGTCTCGGCTATGTCAAGCTGTGTGGTTCCAGCTACGATACCAAGCTGGCTGTCTACGACGGACTCGATCCGTACACCGCCGTGATGCTGGGCTGTAACGACGATGCCGACTGTTACAAGGACCGCTCCTTGCAGTCTGAGATATTGGATATCCCGTTTGTGAAAGACGTTCCGATCCTGATCGAAGTGGGTGGATATTCCAGTGCGACCGGTGCCGGTCTTCTCAACATAGGCGTTGACACCTGCACACCTCCGGACAATGACAACTGCGAAGGCGTCACCCCGGTCACGTTGCTCCACGGCGCAACAGAGACCTTTACGGGTGACAACAGTTGTGCCACCAACCAGTGCGCTTCCTTCCCGGGTCCGCACACCTGGCTGGCATTCACTCTGCCGACGCAGATGGATGTAACTCTGGATTACTGCACCAACTCACCGGCCTGGGGTAACGCCTGGTTGAACCTGGCCTATGGTTGCCCGTGCGACAGTTTCACTGCCGCAGGCGCTTATGAGTTCACCTCATGTGGTGACGGCAACGTCACTATCGTGTATGACGATCTGGCCGCCGGTACTTATTACTATCCGGTAATGAAGGATCCCGGTTATGGTTCAGTTGGTCCCTACACCATTCATGTGGTCGGCTTGGCTCCGTCTGAGTTGACGGCATCTCCGGCGTCGATCGACTTCGGAACCCAGCCGGCTGGTTCCCAGGGCAGCCAGACGCTGACCCTCGGCGCCAACGGCCCCGGAGATATCAATTTCTCCATTGGCTATGACTACTCCAAGGGGGCTATTCAGAGCAACGCCGTTCCTTACTCTGATCTTAGCCCTGTCGCCCCGGGTCCGAAACCGCCTTACGATGGCCCGCAGAATGTTCCTTCGGGTCAGAAACAGGGTGGCGACGATATCGGTTCGGCCACAGTGATCGCCGGGCTGCCGCATAGCAGCACCGGTACCACAGTCGGCTACACCGACGACTACGATGAAGCCTGTCCGTACACCGGATCGACTTCACCGGACGTTGTCTACTCGTTTGCGCCGGGTTCCAATATGATGATCGATATCGATCTCTGTAACTCCGGCTACGACACCAAGGTGTTTGTCTACGAAAACACGGTCGGCAACCTGGTCGATTGCAACGACGATGCCTGTCCGGGCTATCGCTCCGAGCTTCTCATGGTGCCGTTGACCGCAGGCAATACCTACTATATCTGCATTGACGGTTATGGCGGCGATGCCGGTGACTACGAACTGAATGTCACCCAGTACGAAGAGCCCGATCCGTTTGAATGTCCGCCAGGCGCCAGCACCGAAGCGGAAGCTTGCGGTGGCGACTCCAACGGCGGCTGCAACATGGCCTCGCCTGCGTTTGAGCCTATCAACTGCGGCCAGACCATCTGTGGTACGATCTGGGCCGATGGCGGCACTCGTGACACCGACTGGTACACCGTTGATTTCTTCGTTGAGACCGAAGTGACCTTCTCGGGAAGCGCCAACTTCGCGTTTGTCATCGGTTTCGTCGATACCTCCGACTGCGCCATCGCGGGAGCCCTCGATCCTTACGGAACAGGTAACCCGGATGATGTCGTCAGTGTCACTCGCACTTGTGGTCCCGGTACCTACTGGGTCTTTGTGAGTCACCAGGACTACTACGACCACCCGTGCGGCACCAACAACGACTACTGGATCAACCTGGATTGTCCGGACGGTCCGGTGCTCTGGCTGAGTGCCGATCCTACTTCGGGCGTCGTTCCGGCCGGTGGTACGCTGCCGATTTCGGTTAACTACGATGCGACCGATCTCACCGACGGTGTGTACGACGCCGCGTTGAAGATCACTCACGACGGACGTGGTGAGAAGATCGTGCCGTGCACGATTACCATCGGTGATGCTGTCCAGCCGGATACTCTCGTAATCGATCCTGCGGTCATCAACGCCATGATGATCAACGAGTACGAGGACATGGACGGACACATCTACATGGGTGACGACCTCGGCGTCCTCAATATGGACATGGGTTCCATGACCATAGGAAACGGCCGAGCCACCATTCCATGTGCCGGGGAATACATCGCGTATTACCCGGGACTGACCGATCCGGTGATGATGCTGACTTTCGACCTTGCTGACTTCACAATGATGTACAACGAGGGCCTGATGTGGGATTGCGACAGCCGCAGTTACACCGTATATGGTACCGACGACAACGGCGCCTTCGCCGCCAGTGACGACTTTACCTATTGCGGTCACATTTCAGGCGACTTGAACCTTGATCACATCGTTGATATCTCCGATCTGGTCTTCATGGTCGACTACATGTTCGGTGGCGGCGACGCTCCCGTACTTCTGGAAACTGCGGATGTGAACGCAGACGGCGAGGTTGATATCGCCGATCTGGTCCACTTCGTGGATTGGATGTTCCAGGGTGGAGCCGCTCCACAGCATCCGTAAGCACATTTCTTGATACGATGTCCATACCCGCCGGCTTCGCGCCGGCGGGTTTTTCTATGGCTGGCGCGCTGGTTGAAATAGGAGATACCTGACATCGCAATCATTGTCGATAGATAAACTCAAGACACCGAGTGTGCGTGCTGTACGTCCTCGTGCACCACGTTGTCCGGCGCAAGAGGCTTGTTGATGAACCCACGGAACCGTCATTGCGAAGTACGCCTTGCGTGCCGTGGCAATCTCAATTCGTAATTGGAGCTCCACCCTTCGACTGCGCTCAGGGTGACAGAGGATGAGATTGCCGCGCTCCTCCGCCGACGGCGGATCGTTCGCAATGACGCCAAGCGGGACCTGTTTAACAAGCGCCGGTGGCGGGCCAAAGGAGCCTGCACAATATAAATCTATTACGATGGTTCGTCGGACTCGATCGGGAGCACCACTGTGAATGTTGTACCGCGCCCGACTTCGCTGTCGACCTCTATTCCACCGTGATGATCCCGGATGATCTGATAACAGATGGAAAGACCCAGCCCGGTACCAACACCTACCCCCTTGGTTGTGAATCCGGGATCAAATACCTTCGGCAACTGCTCGGCCGGAATGCCGTGGCCATTGTCACTGAAGGCAATCCTGATATGTCCATCACGCACCAAGGTCGTGATTTTGATTTCACCCTGACCGCTGATCGACTGGCTGGAATTAATCAATAGGTTCAGGAAGACCTGGTTGAGCTGACCGGGATAGCAGTTGATGCGGGGAAGGTCACCATAATCCCTGACTATCGTAATGCTGTGTTTGATCTCATGATGGATCAAGGTCAGGGTATCTTCGATTCCTTCATGAATGTCGGCGTTGAGAAGTTCCGCTTCATCCAGGCGGGCAAAACTGCGCAAGCGTCGAACGATGTTGGTGACCCGTTGGCTGCCGGTAGTGATCACCCGGTTGGCATCGTCGATTGTGGAAAGATAACTGAACAGACGGCGTGTCAGTTCATTGCTTTGGTCACCTGCTTGTTCGAGGGCAGTTTTGAGTTTATCCACAGACCGCACCAGAGTATCGTGCATGCTGTTGATAGCGCCGAGAGGTGTATTGATTTCATGCGCAACACCGGCCACCAACATGCCGAGCGAAGCCATCTTTTCAGACTGAATCAGTTGAGTCTGGGCATCGCGCAATTCCTGATTTGCATTCTCCAATTCGTCCACGAGTTTCTTCATTTGGGAAACGTCGCGGCCGATACCGACGTAGTAGTTGTTTCGATTCGATTCATCTTTGATGGGGAAGATTGAAATGTCAACAGTTCGTTCCTGTCCGTCGGCGGCGGTGTGTGTGTTCTGAACGCGGTAGCTGCCGGATTGCTGGATTTGCCGGTGGCACTCCTGGGCGCAATCAATAGGTAGTACTTTGTCGAAACTGCACCCTTTGAGGTCTTCGGCCGTCTTGCCGGCAAGTTCCTTGTGGGTTGGATTGCTCTCGACGTATTTTCCGTTGTCGTCAATCACCACGATCCCATCGTTGGAACTCAGGTAGATTTCACGATACAGCTTTAGCTGTTCCTCCGCTTGTCTGCGTGCCGTAATGTCGTACAGGCCGCCCATGATGACTTGTTCACCCGAAATATTGGTAATGGCCAGAGAGAAGATTGTCCAGAGCGGTTGGCCACCTTTTTTCTTGAGGCGAACCTCGTAATTGTCTATGCGGCCGTCGCGCATGAGAATCTCCAACAGGCGCCGACGATCCTCCACATCGTAGTAGAAGTTGGGCGACAATTGCCCAAGGAGTTCATCCTTGGTATAGTCCATCAGTTTGGCCAGGTTGTTATTGACGTAGAGAATACGACCGTCGTCAAACCTGGTTACAATCAGCGGCACCGGCGACACGTCGACAATGGCGCGCAGTTGTTGATCCGCCTTTATCAAGGCCGCCTCTGCCGATTTCAACTCCGTGATGTCGGTGATGAACTCAAGCAACGCCGGCTCCCCTTCCCATTCGATCTCGACCGTGTTGAGTTGAAGCCACAAAAGCGAATCATCGGCGGTTCTTATCCGGAGACTGTAGCTGGTGGGCAGTGTTTCACCCCGCAGACGCATAGCTTTGAACTCCTGACCCTTGGCGCGATCGGCGGGATCGAGCAGATCGATCTTGTCACGATTTGTCAGTTCTTGCGCACTGTAGCCGGACATCCGCGACATGCTGGGATTGACAAAAATGTAGCGTCCCTCGCGGCTCACGCCGATGCCCTGCGGAACATTTTCGAACAGCAGTCGATACTTCTCCTGGGCGGCCGTAAGTTCAAGTTTGTGCCGTCGCAAACGGATACGCAGAGTAACAATATGGGTCAGGCTCATGGCTCCAATGATAGCAACCAGGCTTCCCAACAACCACTTGAGTAGCAGCCATCCGGTGACGGCTTTGGTTGGCGCCCAGCGGTCAAAAATGTCGGCCAACTCCTCATCTTGAATCTGCCCAATTCCAGCATCAACATGCGCCAGCAGATCAAGCCGGCCTTCGGCCACACCGGCGCACAAACGTCCCACATAGAGCGTTTTGAACGCTCGAAAGTCGTCATCAATACTGTAGGTTTTCAGGAAATGTGCAGCGCTGGGGGAATCCATAGCCAGGGCGTCTACTTCGCCGGATGCTGCTGCTTGCACCGGTCCCTCGAAGCTATTGAATTCATGTACCGTTAGAAACGGATAATACTTTTTCAGGAAGTCGCCCGCTCGATCACCTCGTGTAACCGCGATCGTCCGTCCGGCCAGATCAGTGTAATCAGCTACCGTTAGGGTCTTGCGAACCAGCAGGGCCGTTTTGATTTCAATCAACGTTTGCGAGAAGTCGAACTCACGGTCGCGTTCCGGCGAGTAGAACGCGCCGGCCAGAATGTCTACTTCGCCGGCGCGAACGCGCTTAAGACACTCATCCCATGGCGCCGGTTCGAACCTGATGGGGCTGCCTGTTTTTTGCGACCACAGCCGCCAGTAGTCGATCAGGATTCCCATTGACCGGCCGGAACTGTCGACATAACAAATCGGTCGATAGTCAAGCGAGTGGGCGATGGTTATGGAATCTGTCGGTTCGTTCGGCAGGGCGGCGGCCGCGACATTGGGCGATCCCAGCGTTACAAACAGGCATACCGCCAAAGCCGAAAGCATGGCACATTGCTTTGCTGGTCTTGTGAAATGGGTCACCGGGTCACCGACTTACTTGTTATAACAGGGTTTGTCCGTCATGTCATATCATGATACTGATTGTAAACCGCTCATGCAAGCCACACCTGTCAGCCTTGTATTGCGATATCCGCGAGATCATTCTATTTCAAATGTTGCAGTTCACCCCTTACGGACAGACCGGCGGCAGCGGCCCGGCGTTGAACATGTAGTCAATGAGAAACACCAGATCGGCAATATCGGGGCCTGCCCCACTGGCGTCGATATCCGCCTCCATAGGACAGCCAAACCCGTCACCGTCGTTGAACATGAAGTCGACAATCCAAATAAGGTCGGCGATATCGATCATAGCGCCACCGGCATGATCGATGTTGCCGCGCAGCGTACAACAGCAGGCGTCACCGACATCGTCTCCGTTAGTATCCGCCTGATCGGGGTTGGCTATCGTCGGGCAGTTGTCAATGTCGCCGCAGACAGTATCGGCATCGATGTCGTTATCGGGATCGTTGGGACAATCATCGCATAGATCACCAAGGCCGTCCAGGTCCACATCGGACTGGGTGGGATTGTAATGCGACGGGCAATTGTCGTCCGGACACGAGTTTTCCGGATGACCCGGGTCGCCGAAACCGTCGGCGTCTGTATCGATACACACGTAGAACGAACCCACAAACGTTTCATCGATTTCGGAAAATGCAGACCACTGATCCTCGGCATCCTGCGCGCGCACTTTGTAGTAGTAAACCCCGGTCGGTTTTTCGGCGAAACTATACGAAGTGTCGGGCAGATCGGAGGCGATTATGGTCTTTGTGCCAAACCCTTCGACCGGATAGATATCGTCGACGTAGATACCCTCACCGGCTACCGATGCATCGGTGTGGTACGAGACTCGTATGTAAATCAACTGACCCAGATAGGCGGCCAGATTGAAGCTCGCTTCGATCCATCCTCCCGAGGAGCCGGTTATGCCATTGCCGCGATTGTTGCCGTAGGGATCATAGTTGGTGGTGATGCTGCCGGCAATGGGATTGAAAACGGCGCCGTCGGTGGACACTTCCACGTAGGCGTAATCCCAATCTTCTTCGATGTCGTACCATAGCCAGGCTATCACGCTGTCTTCTCCGTACACCTGGATTGGGTTGGCGGTCTCTACGTATCTCTGCCAGTTGTGGCCGGAGTCGGAGTAGAAACTGGATGGGAACGAATGATCGCGCGCCGTAGATATGGAGAATTGATTGTTGGTCCAATTGTCAAAATCGTCAGCCGGGTCGAATATTCGCTGGAGGTTCTGCATTTCCATCAACTCGTACCGCACCGCCGGGTTCAAGGTGTCATCATGACTCCAGGCAACCTCGTAGCCGATGCTGTCCACACTGTCGGCAACGAATAACAGGGGCGCCTCCGGCGGAGCGATCTGGTGGATGCTGCCTGCAACTTCAATCAAGTACAGCGCCGCACCCAGGTTTTCCTGGACCAGTGGTTCCACCCGATTCAAGGGCGGCCAGAAATTGTCACTGTAGGAACCTACTTCGATTGACAGCGCGAAGTTTTTGTTTTTGATCGTCTGCTCTCCATACCCCCAGTCGACCGTGCCGCCGTTTACGAGATAGAGGCCGGTAATCGGATAAGGTGCGTATCCACCGGTGAGAACCTGCATCGAGTCGCCTAAAACGGCAAACAAGTCATTGTCGGGGCAAAGAATGTAATCGTACCCCCATGGCCAGAGAATCTCGTTACCGTGAGCATGGTAGTCCATGGTGATAACGAAATTGCGCGAGGCAATAAAGTCACGCATGTTTTGCGACTCAGGCTCCGAGAACGGCCCCGTGCCGCGATAGGTCGGATCATCGGGCCAGGGTGAGGAGCCTTCGTCGTCGTAGCCCCACTGGTATCCATAGTTTCGGTTGAGATCGACGCCGAAAGAACCATCACCGTTGTCGCGACGGTTCTTGCGCCACATACCGCCGCCGTTTGGTTCGATCACCTGATTGTGGTAATAGCCATCGGGATTAGCCGGCACGATAAACCAGATTTCGCGGGTATTCACGAGTTCTGTAATATGCGGATCGATTCCATAGTAGTCGGTGAGTGTATCCATAATAGCCAGGCAGACCTCGGGTGTAATAACCTCGCGGGCGTGGATGGCGGCGTGAAACAGGATTTCCGGTTCATCTTCGTCGGTCGTGGGATTGTCGGACAGCTTGACCGCCCAAATGGGACGTCCCTGGATAGTGTAGCCGATATTGAGCTTGGGGGCGACAGTGTTGCGGTGTTCATTGATGATGCCGTCGATATAGATATTGATCTCATCGAGCGTTTTGTAACCACCCATGTCTTTGGACAGATCAAGCCGTGACTGGTTGTACGCTACTACATCTTCGATGACGATCTCGGTTCTGAATCCGGCGCTTTCAATTGTCTCGAACTCAGCCTGATCGGCAACCACCTCTATATAATTGTCCTTCTGATATACCTGATCGAGGTGCAGGGTGCGGAGTTTCGAGTACTCGGTTTTGGCGTCAAGGTAAACCCGCACTTGCATCAGTTTGGAATCGGCGGCTGATGCTGCGGGAGTGGTCATCAACAGAAGCAGAATAACAAAGAGCAATCTGATCTTCAAGTTGTCCTCCGAATGCGGTGAATCAAGTCTGTCAGCAACAATATAGCGACAAATCGACTCAATCCAAGGCGAAACCGAAAACTCTTCTCTCCTGGCGTTGACAAAAATGGATTTCCTGATATCTTATAGTCAGACATCACGTACTCATCGGGAAGAGACCAACTATGAGAACGACTTCCATATTATTGAGTTATCTATTGCCGTTGCTTATTGTCGCTGCCGGTTCGGTTGGGACAGCCAATGCAGGCGATCAAAGCTACCCCCAATTCGTAGATTGCTCACCCAGAATGTCCGGCGACCATTGTGATTCGTTTTACTTTCAGGTGCGAGCGGAACTACCTGAGAGGGATCATCCTAACAATGCCAACATCCGCTACCATCTTATGTCCGGACCGGGGGAGATCGACGAGCATACCGGCTGGTGGCATTGGTATACTGACACCGCAACCTTCTCCTGGTGGCATTCGGTTGAGATTGCTGCTTCGGTCGGCCATAGCCCGATGCATACGACGCCACCGGAGGAGTACTGCCGGTTCATGGTGGAACCGCAGGATGTATTCAGCCGTATCCTTCTGGATGGACAGCCGCACCGGTCGATCTTTTTCGTCACAGCCCCGGGGGTACATGAATTCGACATTGAAATAGTTGACCCGGATGAGTGTGACGCACCGACAGTGGAGATATTTCGCGTATGGTATCCACCCGCGGGTTCGCTTTATATCGAGAATGACAAGCTGATCTTTGAGGCGGCTGAGGCTGACCAGGGCAAGAAGTTCCAGGTTACTCTCCATACGCCGGGCGGTCCTCCCACCCCGGTGCATGAGTTCTACTTCGATACACGAGAAAACATACCCACCCCGGTGTTCTATCGCTGCTCAGACGACATAACTATGACGGCGTGTGACGAGGTTCATTATGCACCGTTGGCGCGCTTTCCGGATTCTGTGAGTAGTAGTGGGATACTCTACGATCTGGTCAGCGGCCCGGGCCATATGGTGGGAAACTGGCATTGGACTTTCGAACCGACAGTAGCGGATATCGGTCAGACTTATGAGGTCGAAATCGCGGCTCGTTATGGACCGGTCGTTACCAGCGGCGATGAGAACTGCCGCTTCAATGTGACAGTAATCGAGCAACCTGTCGGCATTCATCCCATGGATTTCACCTGCGGTGAGCCTATAACGATCCCATCGGAGATTTCATCTTCGTTCAATATGCGGGTCTTTGCCGGCGACTGTTCTAAGACACGGGTTAGAGTGGCAGAGGTGACACCCTCGTTCGTCGGCACGATAGATGTGGTTGAGAATCGCGGATCGAACAGTCCCAACAGAGAGACTCATCGTTTGACGGTTTTGCCGGACAGTCTGGATGGAGATCAGACGTTCCATCTGGTGATCGAGTGCATTAGTATTTCAGGGGAGTATTACAGCTGTGAAATAGATCTGGTGGTCGAGGAGTTACAACCGTACCGGATAGTTATCCAGACATTGGAGGAGGTGCAGCAGGGTGAACACGCCTATGTCGACGTGGTGCTGGAGGAGGGCAACATACCGATGGGCGGATTCAGTTTCTCTTTGACCCATAACGTATCGGCCCTGATGCCGGTAGGCGCAAGTCCGGGACCGTTCTTCCAGCAGTGTAATTGGGCGGACCTCGAATTCCATCGCGGTCCCATCGGACCGCCGCAGGACGATCTGCCGCCGGGACTATTTCGCGTATCAGGGCAAGCCGGCCATAAAGGAGACACTCTTCGGCCGACTTGCTTTTTTCCCGATAGTTTACCTGCGACACTGTTTACGATTGATTTTCTGGTCACCAATGACCGGACGTTTGAATGCGATTCACCTCCGGTCGACTTCTTCTGGCAGCACTGTTTCGACAACAGGATTTCATCGAAAACCGGTCGAGATATCTTCATGTCGCGTGAGGTCTTCGATAGCGAGGGCAGTCTGCTGACGCCGGAGACGATCCCGTCGTATTCCGGGGCGCCGGATAGCTGTCTGGATGGTTCGCGAGGTGACCAAACTCATCGCCTGATCGATTTTTACGGCGGAGCCTTACATATAGCCTGTGACACCACCGGCTGGTGTCAACCGGGTGACTTGAACTCCGACGGGGTACCTTTCCAGGTGTCCGATGCTGTTCTCTACACCAATTACTTTGTCAGAGGTTTGTCGGTGTTTAGCGACACGACCTGTATAGCCGAACGCAGCGATGCCAATCAGGACGGAATCCCGCTGTCGATTGCGGACCTGCAGTACATTATCCAAATAATCGTCGGTGATGGCGACCCCTATTTTCAGTGGGACAGCACATCCTCAAACCCGGCTATCTTCAGACAGGCGTCTGATGGTGTGGCGAGTGTGTCCACCCCGGACACTCTGGGTCCGGTTTGGTTTCATTTCGGCGGCGTCGTTACACCGCAGAATCTGACCGATGTTGTCGGCATGGATTACCATCACCGCTCCGATTCGACAACAAGTGTCTGGTTGGGATCATTAAGCGGCGGCCGCATCCCGGCCGGGCCGCTGCTTGGCAATGTCCATGCGCCGCTGCTGGAAGTACAGACCTGCACCTATACCGGCGCCAAAGTCGAGGCGATTATCGATCAAGTATTGGGTATCGACGTAGACGATGGAATCGTGCCGACGGAATATGCGTTGGAACAGAACTATCCCAACCCGTTCAATAATTCTACGGTCATACAGTTCGATCTGCCACAAGCAGGCGACGTGAGAATCAAGATATATAATGTACTCGGCCGCGTTGTCTATCAGAAGACACAGTACTTCGGGCACGGTCGAAAGGAGTTTGTCTGGGACGGGCGTTCGATGGCCGGAGGAGAGGTTGCCGCCGGTGTCTATTTCTACCGTCTGGAGTCGGGGTCGTTCACCCAGACCAAGAAGATGCTGCTGCTAAAGTAATTGACAGATGAGCCATAAACGGCTCTCTTGCGCTTCGCTCGTATACAACTTTACCCTCAGCGGGAAAGGGCCCAGCGCAACTTGAATTACATGCGCCCGACCTTTTGGGACGTACCTCGGTCAAAGACTCTCCAATTTTATGGTTGATATAGACAGCCGGTGCACCTAACCTCTGGAGTATGATACACCGAGTTGCTCTATGTTTACTGCTCTGTCTGTTCGCTTCGAAAACGGTGGCGCAGGATAGCACCGGTCTGAGCCCGGAACAGTTCGGACTGATGCATCTTTCCGAGTATCTGGGGCTGAAGCCGTCCGATATCAGCTTCCGCCCCGACTATACCGAGCCGGACTCGTTTCGACTCCAGATCATATCCGATCTGATGGTGCGACCTCTTCAGATGATCGACTACACGCAGATGCTCAAAGATGCCCACGTGCCGACCCAGCCTGAGGTGTTGGCCGGGATTCTGTTCTCCGACCTGGCCGGCGAGGGCCAGACCGTTCGAGCCCGGCCATATCGAGGCGATCCGTCGGAAGTTGCCCGGCAGTACAACCTGCACTATAGGAACGAAGACCTGAATCGTTTGTTGACCAGGGCGGCGATCTATCTTAATGTCATCTTTCCCGGCTCAACCGAAATGATGCTCTCGAAACTCACCCCGGCCCAACGGAAGTTCTTGACCGTAGAACTCAAGGAACTGATTGTCGAACACGTTGAGCATGAGTTCTTCACGGTCGAGCAGTCCGACTCGGTGGAGAAAGTCGAAGAAGGATATGCCGAGGAGTTTGCCCAATTCGGACACCTGATCGACCCCGATCCGGTCATAGCGGCCGGGATTGATTGTCTGCGTGAAGTACTGCTTGAGTCTCAGAACCTTAGACGGAAACTACAATCCGGCGACGTCCATCAGATGCTTACCACCACCGGATATCTGCCGGACGATGCCGACCGGGAGGCCTATCTCGGTTTTCAGTCCGGATGGAAGGTCGGCGGTCCCGGTAATGACTACTATGAAGGCGACTTCAGCTTTATCGTCGATTTGGGCGGCAACGATGTTTACAATCTCGAATATGATCCCGATAATCCTCACGGCGTAATCATAATCGATTTGAGCGGTAATGATATATATCGCACCGAAGATGATTTTGGACTGGCTTCCGGCTGTCTATCGGTGGGCCTGCTGGTGGATTTCGGCGGTGATGATCGTTACGACGCCAAATCGTTCGCGCTCGGCTCAGGCTTTTTCGGATTCGGGTTGCTCTATGACGCCGAGGGGATCGACCGCTACGAAGGCGACACTCATGTCGAAGCCGCCGCCGTGTTCGGTTTGGGATTGCTTATCGATGAAGGTGGCCGCGACATCTACAACGCTGCTTTGTACGCTCAGGGATTCGGCGGGGTCGGTGGCATCGGACTGATCTATGACAGCGACGGTTCCGACAGCTACTACGCCGGCGGAAAGTACAAAGACATACTGCGGTATGAGGATCACTACTTGTCATTGTCGCAAGGATTCGGTTACGGCGTGCGTCCGTGGATGTCAGGCGGCATCGGCGCCATTATCGATCTGAAGGGCAACGACTCTTACTACTCCGATATTTTCGCGCAGGCGGCCAGCTACTGGTGGTCGCTGGGGTTCATATACGATTCATCCGGTAATGACAACTACCAGTCATTCCAGTATGCCCAGGGAGCGGCCACACACATGACGCTGGGAATCTTGATCGACGATTACGGCTCCGATGCCTATTTCGGCAAGGGTTTGATGCATGGTTGTGGTCACGACTATGCCGCCGGTATCCTTCTGGACCGACACGGCAACGATACCTACACCGCCTACGACCTCTCGCAGGGGGCAGGCTCGGCCAACGGTGTCGGCTTGCTGATCGACAGCGAGGGGGAGGATCGCTATTTTGTCAAGAATCCGCTTAATACACAAGGGTATGGCAACCCGCGCAGGGACTTTGGCTCGATAGGCTTGTTCATCGATCTTGGCGGCGCCGATCAGTACCTGGGTAACGGGCGCAACGATTTCTACTGGCGAACCGATTCCAAGTGGGGCGGCGGCATGGATATCGAGTTGAACCCGGTCGACAGCAGCGAGGGGGATCAATGAGACGGCAATATGTGAGAAGTGCGGTGCCCCCGAACCGTTGTGTCGGGTCTTGGACACGCCGGAGGCGTGGTTGTGACCCGACAACGAGCAACGTGACCCAAAGTGGCTGCGGGTCACACGAATTCGCTTACGCGACTGCGCAGGACCCGCCGCAACATGCGGCAAGGGCTTTCTCAACAAGCTCAAATGTGATAGTCATGGCGACCATCTGCCTGTTACTATTGGGTATGGTGACTCAGTCGCAAGCATCCGGTAGTGTCCAGCAGAAGTTTGACTCTCTGTTCATGATAGCATCATCAGGCGAAGTCCAGTTCAGAGATATGGTCGAGCCGGCCAAGGATTCAATCGCCGCCATGGGTGTCGAGGTGGTGCCCCACCTTATCGACAAATTCACCACCAAATCGGCCCGCGAACGGTGGACGGTGATTCATGTCCTCAAACGAATCGGCAGCCCGGCCGTGCCGCTGTTGGTGGAGGCACTGAACCTGTCGGATGGACTGGTGGTGCAGCGAGTCTGTTGGGCGTTAGGGGACATTGCCGATTCGGCCGCGGTGCAGCCTCTGATTGAAGTCCGACATCATCCGCGCTGGCAGGTGCGAGATCAGGCCATTGGAGCTTTGGGCAAAATCGGTGACCGGGCCGCCGCCTCGGTGGTGGTGGAAGCGCTGCTCGACAGTATCGGACAAGTGCGCAAAGCAGCGGCTGTCTCGGCAGGCAAGCTGGCCGCCAATTCAGGTATCGCCAGACTGGTGCATCTGCTTTCAGACGGTTTCTATGGCGCCCGGCTATCCGCCGAACATTCACTTTTGAGTCTGGACACGGCGGCAGTAGTCGAAGCGTTGACCGATTCCATCGATGCATCCGATCCATTGTTGGGCTCCTTGAGCTGTCGCATACTCGGGCGGTTAGGCACACCAAGGTGTGTTGCTGTTTTGCTGGCCCAGGCTCACTCGGCGGTCCCCGACCGACGCGCCCACGCCGTCCTGGCTCTGACTCATGCCGCCGGTGACAACGGCTCCAAAGTGAGCGAGTTCTTTGCCGAACGCGAACCGGATCGTTTGGCTCGCCTAAAGATGATCTCCGCTACCGGTTCTCTCGCTCATGAACGATAACAAGCTGCACAAGAAACTGCGCCGTCTTGACAAACTGATCACAACCGACGAGAGTAAGAACCGGCCAACCACCAACGTCCCCGAGCACTACAAAACACTGGCGCAAGCCCTGGCCGGTGAACTGATAACCAATCATGCCGGTGCTTACTGTCTGGTTCGTACATTCTACTCCGGCGCCTATCGTCATGGGCGGCTTCAGTTGCCGACCGAACAACTCGGCCGCTCGCTGGCCCGCTCTGCTTTTGCCATGAAAGAACTACCGGGCAGCGCGGAGGTATCTTCGCTATTATTCGTCGACACCGAGACCACCGGGTTGGGCGGTAGTGGAGCGGTTGCCTTCCTGGTTGGATGTGGCTCGGTGACCGAAAACGGCTTCGAGGTGCGTCAATACTTGATGCCTGACTACTCCGATGAGGCTGCTATGCTCGAAGCGCTGCAGGAAGAGTTTTCGTCCGACAAAACTCTGGTTACGTACAACGGCGCCGCATTCGATCTGCCGCTTCTGCGGGGCCGCATGATTGTCAATCGAGTGGCTCGTGAACTGGCCATGGCCGACCATCTCGATCTTTTGCACGCAGCACGACGATTGTTCCGCAGGCGGCTGGGAGATTGCTCGCTGACCAACGTCGAGCGTGAACTGTTTGAGTTTTATCGCCAAGATGATGTCCCCGGCTACTTGATACCGTCGATCTATTTCGACTGGCTTGGCACGCGCCGGCTTGACGGTTTGCTCGGTGTGCTGGAGCACAATCGGCTTGATATCGTCAGCCTGTGGTTTCTTGCTGTTATGGTCGCAGAGGCTTTTGCCAGCGATGGTTCCACACTTGACTCAGCCGATGATTTGCATTCTCTGGCGCGAGTTTACTCAAGGCGTAAATATCACCACAAGGTGGTCGATTTGTGTCGTCGCCGCGAGGAGATCCAGCCGGGTGTTGCGCAGCCGGACGTGGCTTTGTTCCAGGCTCAGGCTTTCAAGCGGGCCGGTGAAAAAGAGCAGGCAGCTTCGCTTTGGCGCTCACTCTCAGGCGGTGACAGTCGCGAGGCATATTGGGCCAATCTGGAACTGGCCAAACACTTCGAGCATTCCACCCGGGATTACCACCAAGCTCTACGCTTTGCCAAGATGGCGCAGCGCATCTGCCCCTACGGCAAGAGTCATCGGGATAGCTTGAAGCATCGAATCAAGCGGCTCACGACCAGGATAAAGGGCTGATCGACGCTCTTTTCTGCCAAAAGCTCTCAATAGGTTCCGTTACCTACCGATAGAACTATTAGGAACGATTACTGGCGGATTACTATGACCAATGATATCTTTGAACAGATTCTGAAAGACCACAAAGAACTCTCGTCGCTGCCACAGACACTGGCCGAAGTGCTGAAGATTGTCAAAGACGAGAACGCTTCCACTCGTGATCTGGCCGACGTGCTGGTGAAGGACCCGGCCCTGACAGCCAAGTTGCTGCGTATTGTCAACAGTCCCTATTACGGCGCCGGTCGCGAGATTACCACCGTCACTCAGGCAGCCATGACTCTGGGCACGCGGGCTATCTCCGCTCTGGCTTTGTCCAGTTCGATTTATGATCTGTCGGGGCAGTGGCAGGTTTCGGTGGATCGGCAGCGTTTCTGGCGACACTCACTGGAAGTGGCTATGGCGGCTCGGATGATTGCCCGTGAGAGCGGTTATGCCTACCCGGAGGAGGCCTTCATCTGCGGTTTGCTGCACGATATCGGCATACTGATCCTGGAAAAATCGTTCCCGGACAAGTTTCAGCGTATCTGGAAACAGGCCGAAGCCGGTGAATCAATCAGTGAATTGGAAGAGCATATCTGGGGCACCAACCATGCTCGGATCGGTCAATTCTTGTTGGAACAATGGGGCCTGCCGGCGGTGATATGTGAGGCGGTGGGACATCATCATAGCCAGATATTAACCGAGAGCACCGATCCGGAGTTGCGTCCGGCACAGATCGTTTCGCTGGCCAATCTGGTTTCCAGGTTTACGATCGCCAAAGTACGGCCGGAACTGGCTGAGAATGCCGAGAGTATGTCGACCCTATCCGCCGCTCTGGAACTGGCGCCGCCCAGGTTGGTGCAATTACAGGAAGACCTGCTGTCGGCTTTCATAGAGGAAGCAAAGTTCCTTGAAATCGAAATCGGATCGCCCGAAGAGTTGCTGATAGAGGCAAATCGGATTATCTACTCACACTATCTCTCGGTAGAAAATCTGCTCAGCGAGAACCGGCGGATGCAACAGGAAGTAGCTCGTGCCCAGATGGAGAAAGCCACCCTGGAAGCGCTCAAGACGATCACGGCCACCTTCAATCATTATATCAACAACGCTTCGGCCACCATTCTCGGGCGGGCGCAACTAATTGAGTTGAAGATTAAAAGCGATGAAATCGGTGATCCCAACGGTGAGGCGGCCGGTGCCATGAGCACGATCGTTGAGGGTGTCAACACTATCACATCGGTTATCGCCGAGCTTCAGGAGTTGACCAAATTCAAAACCACCGTATACCACGACGACACCTATATCATTGATTTGGAGGGTCGTCTCAAGAAACAGCTGGACCATTTGCAACGGGGCCACTCGGCCGCAGCAGTTGCAAAACCTCCCCCACAATCTACTTAGCGGTGATAAATCGCCCATAAATGGGTTTCAAGCGCTACGCCTTTGCCCACGTCATGCTGGCGTAGGCCAGCATCCAGTCTTGGAATACAGACCTGGATTCCGGCCTTCGCCGGAATGACATGCACCGAGGTTTTGGTGGGGTCTTCGGTAAAAAACTCACCTGCCGCAAGGCTCTAGGTGGGGTACCTGTGTCGGGCGAGGTCGCCGCGACACCACCCATGCCGCGACACCACCCATGCCTCGACTCCGCTCGGCATGACATGAACAGGTGCGAAGCGAATAAAGCCCTTTTATGGGCCATTTATGGGTGGACGCCGGTTGAGTTGCCTTCGACCAGCTGCTGCAAACGCTGGCGGTCGAGAATGCGAATAGTAGCGCCTTCGACTGCAATTATCTTCTCGCGGGAAAGCCGCGCCAAAGAACGCGACAGCGTTTCGGGGATAGTACCCAGCTTGGAAGCCAGTATCGTTTTCTTTTCGTTCAAAGTCACCGTCGCTTCATTACTGTCCGTGTCGGGAATCAGGTCCAGGAGATGTTTGGCCAGTCGGGTGGTAACATCGGTCAAAGAAAGACCCTCGACCAGCTTGGTCAGGCTTCTGAGCAGCTCAGACAGTCGTGCGATCATGTTGAGTGCCAGGCCGGGCTCTCGCTGAAGAATGCCGACAAACCGTTCGCGGTTCACCACCAGTACCTCAGATCGTTCCAGGGCCGTGGCCGAAGCTGGATACCGCCCCCCGGCAAACATCGCAGCTTCGGCAAAGCTGTCCCCCGGTTCGGCCACCATCAGGATTTGTTCTTTGCCGTCCGGTGAAAGCTTGAACACTTTTACCCGACCGGAACCAACAATGAAAAACGAATGAACCGGATCACCCTCGAAAAAAAACGTGTCTCCGGGGTCGCAGGATTTCAGGCTTGAGGCGGAGGCGATTTCATTCAACGAACGATCCTCCAATTCGCTGAACAGATGCGACATCTTCAATATTTGCTGCATAACTAAAATCCTTGTGCAATTAACTGAAGTCTCAAAGAGACAAACGCACAGATCAGAGTTCTTGATAAGGAAAATGTGAAAAGGCGGAAAGAGTTTTTTGCTTACAGAAGACTATTCAGCAATTTTTCAATGTCGGACATCATGAACGGTTTGGCCAGAAAGCCGTCCGGTTTGGCGGTGGACTCTTCGGTCTCCATGTCTCCGACTGAGTAGCCGGAAATGAGCACCACGGGGATTTTGGGGAACCTCTCTTTGACCTCACGCAAGAGTTCCATACCGGTCATTTTCGGCATGCGCATGTCGGTGATTACCAACGAAAACTCACCATCGGCCAGTTGTTCCAGAGCGTCGCTGCCGTTGGCTGCTCTGACCGACTCATAATCGAAAACTTCGAGCATTTCCGATAGGAGCGAGGACATGTTGGGGTTGTCGTCAACGATCAAAATAGACTTGGTCATACTTCTTCCCAGTTGCTCTTTTGAATATAATCGGCAGAAAAGGCGCGAAAACTTAGCTCTGGCGGTCGTTTTTCCTGGGGCCGTGCTGGGAGCGGGCGATCAATTCCGTTTGTAGAGCGGCAATCCCCACTTTCTTGGAAGCTGAAACCAGAAAGCTGGTGGTAGCATCGGCAGTTGGCGGTACAAACTCCGAATTAAGGTCGATCTTGTTGTACACCAACAGGTAAGGGACCCTTTCAGCCTGAATGTCAGCCAGCACCTGGCGTGTCTGTTGGAAGCGTTGCTCAAAGTCTACGGCGGAGCAATCGACTACATGTATCAAAAGGTCGGCCAGACTGACCTCTTCAAGGGTCGATTTGAACGATTCTACCAATTGATGCGGGAGTTTTTTGATAAAACCGACCGTGTCTGAGATAACTACGTTGATTGGATGTCGGCTGACCATCTGCCGAGTTGTTGAATCCAGGGTGGTGAAGAGCCGGTCGGCCGTGGTCACACCGCCCCGGGTCAGCAGGTTGAACAGGGTCGATTTACCGGCGTTGGTATAACCGACCATAGCGATTTTGAACATCTTCTGGCGTTGTTTGCGCTGGGTCGAACGTTGTTTGTCGAGTTTCTTAAGCAGTCCTTTTAGGTGGGCGATTTTTGTGCGAACCTGCCGACGGTCGATTTCCAGCTGCGTTTCACCCGGTCCCTTGGAGCCGATCTGGCCGTACTGGCGCGAGAAATGAACCCATGCGCCGGTCAACCGTGGCAGCGTGTACTCAAGCTGGGCCAACTCCACTTGCAAACGAGCGGCCCGGGTGCGGGCCTGATTGGCGAAAATATCCAGAATCAAAATCGGACGGTCGATCACCTTTGCATCCAGCGCTTTTTCGAGGTTGCGCTGCTGAGCCGGGCTGAGGGTGTCATCGAAAATGACACAGTTGGCACCATCGGACTCAAGTTGTTCTTTCAACTGTTGCACCAGACCCTTGCCGATGAACATGGCCGGGTCCGGGCGTGGCCGGGTTTGGATACGTTTGGCTACGATCTTGGCCCCGGCGGTATAAGTGAGCCGGGCCAGCTCCTCAAGCGAAGCTTCGACTTCAGCCCGTTGCCGGGAATCCGGGGCGCGACCGACCAGTATGGCTTTTTCGGTTTCGTTTTTGGTGTTATCGATGACCACTGCTTTAATATACGCAGGGAAAACTAATTCTCCAATGCGAATTGAAGGTCCAGGATGTGGTGTGGCTGCCAACAGTTCCCACAGCAAGCTGTGGGCCACCCGGCCAAGTGCGCGGCAGATGTCCACATCTGCCGCGAAAGAACACACCCCGCCCCCGCCGAAGCGGGGCCACCCCTCTCAAGAGGGGACGAAGAGAAGTCTGCGCTCGGCATTCGGCAGGTGTCGGGCGGGGTCGCCCAACACCACTGAGAGTCCGGGCGGATTTGCGTCTACCACTAGTTCATGCCTCGACACCGCTCGGCATGAGGTGGTGGCTTTCTGCGGTCATCCCACAGCAAGCTGTCGGCCACCCACCGACTTCTGACCTATGAGTCTATTTCTTCTTCTTTGCAGGAGGCAGTACGCCGGCGTCGCGCATGAGGTGCTTGAGCATCAGTACCTGGCCAAAGTGGGCAGCGAAATGTTCGAGCACGTGGTACAGCGTCCACATCCGGGAGATTCGCCTGCTGCCCAAGGCATACAACTTGTCAAGATCACGGTCACGCCAAACCTTCATTTCACGGTGAATAGATCGCCGCACTTTGGCCAGGATTTTCAGGTATCTTTCGAGGGAGTATCCCTTCAAGTACTTCGAGTGTCGACCACTGGGCGGCATTGGCAATCCGTCGTCTTCGAAACCACAGGCTTTCTGAATCAACTTCTTGCCGTCGGGCTGCCAGGGAATGCCTTTGGGAGCTATCCTGATCCACCATACTTCCACCAGGGCCAGGTGCGCCAGTAACATGCCTATGGTATTCATTCCCGGCTTCTGCTGCCATTCCAGTTGTTTGATGGTGAGTCCCTTTACGTTGTTCTTCAGTCGCTTCAGTTGATCGTCCAATTGGGCGGCGAATAGGCCAACTTTTGTCTGCGTTTTCGGGTCGTAGCCACGGGGAAGTTTGATTTCGTGCTTCATTTCAGTAACCTCTGATTGGTTTTGCTTTCTCTGACTCCATCATCCCCTGAGTTCAAGAGGAACTCCTCGCCTGATCAGGAACATAATCAATACGCAACAACGCAACTATGAATTTGGTTGGGTACTAAAGCGTTGGCGCTGAGTTTTCTTCAAAACCAGGGCTGTACATAGTGCATATCGGTTGGGCTGGGGGCAGTAAAAACCAACCGACATTGTCCGATAACAACTGTATGCCGAAAAGGATAGAGAAAATCGTCACCACCGAAGGTCATTTGATCGATTCCGGATTGATGCGTCGAATATTCGATACGATCATTTCCGACAACGGTCAGTTCGAGATGCTCAAGTTCGAGATCGGACGCAACAACGACGAGTTCTCACAGGCCTGTCTTAAAGTCGCCGCCCCGGACGCGGTGGCCATGAATAAAATCCTGCTCAAACTGTCGGCGCTCGGCTGTGTGGTCGATGAAGAAAAAGAAATCCGACTCAGCCCGGCGCCCGCCGATGGTGTCGTGCCGCCGGAGTTTTACAGCACCACCAATCAGGAAACAGAAATCCACCTGGGCGGCAAATGGCTGTCCGTACAAGAGCTACGCATGGACGGCGTCATCGTAGTAGACAACGACTACGCGACGGTGAAGAAGTTTCGCGATGTCAAAAAGGGTGAGAAGATCGTTCTTGGCTTGTCGGGTATCAAAGTCAAGCCTGAGTTCGCGCGCCGCGACCGCGACGATTTTGGATTCATGTCCGGCGAAGTCTCGTCTGAGCGCAAGGTGCGTTTGGCGGTCGACCGGGTGGCCCAGACAATCGGTGAGGACAGCAAGCGAGTGGCCGTGGTGGCCGGACCGGTGGTCGTGCACACCGGCGGTGCGCCCGATCTGGCCCGCTTGATCAAACATGGTCATGTACATACCATTCTGGCCGGTAATGCGCTGGCCGTGCACGATATCGAAGCTGCGCTGCTGGGGACGTCGTTGGGTATTGATCTCACAAGCGGCCGTCCGGTCGAGATGGGCCACCGCAACCATCTGCGCGCGATCAACGAAGTCCGGCGGGCCGGATCGATTGCCGGGCTGGTGGCTGAAGGTTCACTCACATCAGGTATCATGTACGAAACGGTGAAAGCCAACCTGCCATTCTCGCTGGCCGGGTCGCTACGAGATGACGGCCCGTTGCCGGACACTATCACCGACATGAATCAGGCTCAGGAACACCATTCAAAACTGCTCGAAGGAGTCGACGTGGTCCTGATGTTGTCCTCGATGCTGCACTCGATAGCGGTGGGCAACATGCTTCCGGCGCGGGTGCTCACAGTCTGTGTCGATATTAATCCTTCGGTCGTGACCAAGCTCAAGGATCGTGGTTCTCTTCAGACCATCGGTATTGTAACCGATGTCGGTCTATTCCTGCACCTACTTGCCGAACGACTGTTGAACGGCCAATAGAACGGCTCGCAAGACAGGAAATTACTGCTCATATTCAGTGCGTGGTGTACGTCCTCGTGCGCCGTGGAGACGTCATGCAGAAAGCAGTAGGAGCATGGGCAGTCGAGGACGGCCACGAGTGGATTCCACTTGTCGCCCACATGTATTTCAGATTAAACATTGACGGCCTTGTCGGCAGTGGGTAGATTTTTCGCCGATGAAGAACTTGCTGAAAAAACTGGCGATTCTAATCGTTGTTGCCCTGTTTGCCGCGGCCGCCTACTATCTGTACGACCAATTCCGCGAGCGCAGTGTCAACGAACGAATGGCCGAGATAGTTCACGATGAAGACCGTCGGGTGGTATCGGACAAGCTTAAGGGCTATCTTGATGATCCGTCGCCGGAAGTCCGCGCGCGCGCAGCCATGGCTTTGGGGCGGATCGGTGGTCAGAAAGCAGCCGATCTGCTTTTCGGCATGATCTCCGATGAGTCCATCGATCTGGCCGGAACGGCCGGGCTGGCCATGGGACTTACCCACCAGTCGCAGTACGCCGGTCGACTTCTGGATGTTGCCCTTGATCTGCCGTCATCGGCCGCGGCCAAAGTGATTGCATCAGTTGGTCGGTTGGTCGACAGCAGCACAACTGGCGTCACCGAACGGTTGGCGGAATTCCTGGACCATCCCTCGCCGGATGTGCGCGAAGCCATCTGCTATGCACTCTTGAACGCCAAGGCCAAAGCACAGGCGCCGCTGTTGATAAAACATCTTAAGAGTGAAAGCGACGATTTGGTGCGCGCTGCTGGACTCTATGCGTTGGCCCGGATGGAGATTGCCCAGGCAAATGATTTGTTTGTCGACAATCTGGCCGACACCGATCCGTTCGTGCGGCAAACCTGCGTGCGAGGTCTGGGCCGCTCGGGGTCGTCCAAGGTGCTCCATCTGTTGCAAATGTCGCTCAATGACTCTGATCCCAACGTGGTGGCCGAGGCAGTCAATGAACTTAGCCGCAGCAAAGACAAAAAAGCAAAAGATCAACTGGCCAAACGGGTCGAGTCCGGCTGGGATGAAAAGCTGATGGGCTCTCTCATGGACGGTCTCAGGTTGCAGGAAAACAACGAAGCCGTGCAGACAACCTGGGAATTGTTGGAAACCGTCCAGCCGGCCAATGTGACGGCGGCGGCCGCAGTCTACCTGGCCTCGCGGGTTAAAGACAAAGCGGTCAACCTGCTCGATTCGCTGGCCGCCGAACCGGACCCGTTTTTGCGAAAATCCGCAGCCGAAGGATATGCCTTGATAGCCAGGAAAAATGTCATCCCGAGACTGGCCGGGCTGTTTAACGACGATGATCCCTGGGTGCGGGCGGCGGCTTTTGCAGGCCTGCTCAAGATCGATAAGAACAACCAGGACTATTATATTAAGAAAGCGCTGGCCGATCCGGACTGGGTGCTGCAAACTTTGGCCGTTGATCATATACAGTCCGCGCGGCTTTCATCCTATCTGCCTCAGTTGAGTGGTATGATGGCGACTGCCTCGGTGTTGGAGATTGATCTGCGCCGGTCGCTGGTGCAGGTGGCTCGCGCCTTTCTCGATCAAGAGACAGAGAACGCCGACGCCACATTGATACTGATGAACTCCCTGATGGACTCGGAGTACATCGTCAGGCGGGAGGCGGCCATTGTCTACAAGGATGTGCTGGGGGAGGATCGATTTGGTATAGTCCCTCCGGCCCCGGCCCGCATAGAGATCGACGCTATTCACGAAGGTTTCAAAAAGTACCAGCCTAATCCGTATGCCGTTATCGGCACCAGCAAAGGTGATGTTGAACTGGAACTGTTCTACGACGTAGCGCCGCTCACCGTCTTGAACTTCATCGAACTGGCCAAGAGCGGGCTTTACGACGGCCTGGTCTTTCATCGTGTGGTGCCCGGCTTTGTCGTGCAGGGCGGCGACCCGCGCGGGGACGGCTGGGGTGGTCCGCCATGGCAGATACGATGCGAATACTCCGGCGAGCCGTACCAGCGCGGCACCGTGGGTATTGCCACCTCCGGCCAGGATACCGGCGGCTCACAGTTTTTCATAACGCTGTCACCCCAACCGCGCCTGGAAGCGCGCTACACCGTTTTTGGCCAGGTGACCGCTGGTATGGAAGTGGTCGACCAAATCGTGCGCGGTGACCTTATTCAAAAGATAGTCATTCAGGAAGGTTGAGTATGAAAATCACGTCGCTAATGTCCTCATGTCTCCTTTTGGCCGGCCTCGCTCAGGCGTCGATCACGTCTCAGACAGAGGCGATAGACCCCCACGCCTTGATCGAGACTATTCTGATGATCGATGCTCAACAGGCCGAGCAGATCAACGACCTGATCCTTGACGGAGAGTATGTCGAAGGGGAAACCAACGACGAAGGGGAGTTTGAACAGAAGGTCCGAATTGTCAAAAAGATTTACATCAAGTACCTGCCGGATACTACGCTGATGCACGACCAGTATCTGCAGTTTTACAAAGAGGGGGAACTGCAAGACGATGAAGAGACCAGGAAAGAGGCTGCTGAACGGTTGTCGAAAAAGATCAAACGCAAATCCAAAGATGTCTCCTGGCAGCTTTTGACACCATTTCATGAGGGCGAACGGGATTTCTACGACATCGTGTACGTGGGTGTGCCGGGCGATCTGGTCGAGGGCAGGTCGTGTCATCACTTTCAAATCAGTTGCAAAGAAAAAGATGCCACGCGAATAAACGGTGACTACTATTTTGACTCCGAATCTTTTCATCTGGTGCGGGTAGACTTCACACCGGCCAAACTGACCAGCAACCTGATGTTCAAAATGAAGCAGTTGGATATGTCGATCAAGTTCGGACCCACCCCGGAGGGGCACTGGCTCCCGCGACAGTTCGACATCAATGGACGAGGCAAAGCCATGTTCCTAATCGGAGTGAAATTCTCCGGCACCGAGTACTACACCAATGGGCAGATAAATTCAGGATTCGACAGCGCTATTTTCGAGGATAATGATGGCCAGGATTGAAACTGATTACAAGACCAAAATCGTGCAGGTGGAAATCCCTGCCGATGCAAACGTGATCTTCGGCATGTCGCATTTTATTAAGACGGTCGAGGATCTATATGAGGCGCTGGTGTCGTCGTCGATGTCGCTCAAATTCGGGATTGCTTTTTGTGAAGCTTCGATGAAACGCTTGATCCGCACCGACGGTAACAATCCCGAATTGATCGAAATGGCATCATCGGCTGCTTTCGATGTTGCCTGCGGGCATACTTTTTTCATCTATCTGCGCGATGGTTTCCCGATCAACGTGCTCAACCGGGTCAAAGCGGTGCCCGAGGTCTGTCGCATCTTTTGTGCGACGGCCAATCCGCTTCAGGTGCTGATTGCCGAAACCAATCAGGGTCGTGGTGTGCTTGGTGTCATCGACGGCGAGACTCCGTTGGGTATCGAGACCGATGATGACAAAGCCGAGCGCGTCGAATTCCTCAAGAAGATTGGGTACAAGCGGTAGGGGGATACACCCGTCTGTCACTTCCGCCTGCGCGGGAATGACAGGCCCTTCGACTCCGCTCAGGCTGAGGTTGGGAAGGCGCGAAGCGCTAGGAACCCATTTATGGGTGATTTATCACCATGATCTCCACAAGTACCGACAAAGCCGCCTTGGAGCAACACTTCCGCAAGGACCCGGTGCTGTATGCCTATCATATAGGTGACCTGGACGATTTCTTCTTCCCAAAATGTCAATGGTTGGTATATCAAACCGACGACGGCGTAATCGACGAAGCGCTACTGATCTACAAAGGTCCATCGACACCAACCGTGCTCGCTTTCGGTGTGTCAAACGAATTTAATTCTCTTGTCGAGGCTTCAATCGCAGACCTTCCGGGTAGGTTCTTCTGTCATTTTCAAAAGGCACAACGCAAACTGTTGGCCCAAGCGTTTGAGATTCAAGCGTTCGGACCGCATCTCAAGATGCAATTGAAAGACTACACACCACCGCCCAATGATCCACGCTCCGATGCTGTTGACCGCTTCGACCGGTCGCATCTGTCGATGCTACAATCGTTCTACGCTGAGGCATACCCGGACAGCTATTTCGATCAACGCATGCTTGACACCGGAAAGTGTTTCGGCTACTTCGAAAACAACCAGTTGTTGGCCGCCGCCGGCTTGCATGTCTATTCGGTCGAGTACGACATAGCGGTATTGGGCAACATTGCAACGATGCCGGCTGATCGTGGCCGCGGCCTGGGGACCTTGATGACAGCGCACCTGGTGTCTGAACTGGTAGCGGAAAGGCGTGGATGCGTTTGCCTAAACGTTAAGGCCGACAACATGGCCGCCATAAAATGCTATGAGAAGTTGGGTTTCGCGATTGTCCACCAATACGAAGAGGGGCTGTTTGTCAGGCAGTAAGGACCGTGGTAGGTCAGGACCCTCGTAGTCCTGACACAACCTCATGCTGAGCGGAGTCGAAGCATGAACTTAGTCTCGTCGGGTGGCCGTCTCAAACCCTGTTTGGGACGGGTTTACTACGGAGCCTTACCTACAAGAGCTGTCACGCGGGTTCGCATGACAGCACAGGGAAATATGGATGCCGGATCAAGTCCGGCATGACAGACTTGAAGGCTGCACGGTCAGAATTAACCCACCCGCCGCAAGGCCTATGGGTGGGCTACCGAAGTTTGGCAGGTACATCTTCGAACCCGCCACTATCGGCAGGTCTGAGGACAGACCTGCCCTACAAAAGAGTTCTGTGTTATGTCATTCCCGCGAAAGCGGGAATCCATCCGCTCTACTGAGGGAAATCAGAACTCTTGTGGTCCTGACAATTGTGTCAGGCCTCCAAGAAAAGAGAGACTTGACCTACAAGATTGCTTATGTCGGTGAATTGCCCGCAGCTTTCTTACGATAGTCTTCCACGGCAGCACGGATAGCATCCGGCGCGATCACCGAGCAGGCAACTTTCTCATCCGGCAGACCGTCCAATAAATCGACTATGTCCTCGGCTTTGACCGACAAAGCTTGCTCCAGGCTCTTTCCTTTGACCAGTTCACTGGCCACCGAACTGCTGGCAATAGCGGCAGCGCACCCGAAGGTCTTGTACTTCACCTCTACGAGACGTCCGTCGACAACTCTTATGTAGAGCTTCATCATGTCGCCGCAGTTGGGATTACCGACCGTGCCGACGCCGTCAGCTTCGTCGATCTCGCCGGTGTTGCGAGGATTTGCAAAGTGTTTCATCACCGTTTCGTTGTACATAGGCTCCCATGGTAACGATTTTTGGCTAAAAGGCAATCCTTATCCCGGTTTTCTGTGCCGCTTGACATACTCGGGTTCTAAGCTATATTGTAGGTGAAGATACTACTTTGGGCGTTCACATTTACTACGACCAGTACGCTCGATGAAAACAGAAAGAGTCACACGAGAAGATCCCAGGAGGGACCTAAAATGAAGACAAGGGCACTTTTGCTGGCCGCCTTGATGACATTACTGTCGGGTGGCATGGCTTGGGGACAGTCACTATCACTTGACCATGTCGATGGACTCAATGCCGGCGGCGGACTCGAAATGGGTGTCCCGGTGACATTCTATATCCGTGTAACCAGCGATAACGACAGCCACGGCGGCGCCACCAACGGCTTCGTGGTATCATCATCGACCGGCGCCCAATGGGGTGGTACGGTTGGAGATACCACCGGAACGCTGGGCAAAGCGCAGTTTGACGGCGGCTTCTTTATCAGCTACTTCAGCGCCGACGGCATGGGTGAGGATACGGTTGGATTTGGTGGTTTCAAGTTCTTTTCCACCGGGTTGCCGGCCGGGTTCGACGACGTAGCTTACACAATTCAAATCGGACCCATCGACGCTGCCTACAACGGAGGTGAAATCTGTCTGGACTCGGCTTACTATCCGCCATCCGGTGTTTGGAAATGGGCGGGGCCGGATGTCTTCCCGGGATGGGACGGACCGCACTGTTACACGGTCGGTGAAGCGGCCAGTAACCCCGAGATAACCTGCCCGGGCGACACGAGTGTCTTCCTGTGCGATCCGGGTACTGTCTGTTTTCCGTTTGAAGTTGCCAACGCCGATTGGGTAACCGCCAGTGAGCCGGCCTATATCGAAAACGGCCAGGTCTGTCTGGACTTGGGCATTGAAGACTCGCAGGCGACTATGGAAATCACGTTGGTTGCTGGCTCAGGGGAAGCAGTTGACTCCTGTACTTTCTCGGTCACCCCGCACGTGAATTTCCATCCGTTGGTCGGAATGTCCGGAGCCCAATACTCGGTTGTGGTCTGTGATCTGGGGGCGCCACTCTGTACTGTGTTCCATGTCGAAAGTAGCGAGGCCGAGGTGATAGATACCATCTTCAGCATTCCCGGTTATGTTGACGGAATCAATTACTGTTTCGTGCCGGATACGGCCGGATTGTTCGACCTGACGATAATCGCCATCGATGCCTGCGGCGATGCCGACACCAACAATTCGCTGATAATGGTGATTGAGGGTGAACCGGCTGTAGTAGAATGCCCGGAGTCTGTCATCGATACTATCTGCGGTACTCAGGTATACTGTTTCCCGGTCGAGATCAGTCCGGATACAGCCAACGTCACAGTGTTACCGATAGGTTCATGGGTGCCGGAGTTGGGTCAGGTCTGTGTCCCGATAGAAGGTTCCGGACCGCTTGACATCGCGATTATCGCCCAAACCGAATGCGGAGTTGACTCCTGCCATGTACTGCTGGACATGACAATTATCGAGCCGCCGGCTATCGACTGCCCGGGCGGCGACCTGGCCGTGTTTATTGAGGATGCCGGTCTGGTGTGTGTCGATCTGCCGATCAGCAATGCTACCGGAATCGGTGTTGTGGGTGGTGGTTTTTGGGAGGAGGGGCAGCTTTGCTTCCATGCGGATACCACGGGTCGTTACCGATTCACGGTGACAGCCAGTAACAGTTGCGGCGGCGACACTTGCGACGTGGCCGTCCAATTGCAGGTCGGCGTGGCTGACTACACGACGATTGCGCGCCCCGATCCCATGCGCATGGTGGACGCCTACCGGGTCGATCCGATATCGGCGCTGTTCTACCTGGGAAATTTCACCGATGGCCACAGCGCTTTCGATGTGGACCCTGCTTCGGTCGTGATAAACGGAACACTGATCCCCACCGGCACAGAAGTTATCCCGACCTTCCCTGGATTCGTCGGCGAAGTGTTGCAGATTACCGAACCGATCGGGGATTTTATCGAGAACAACATGCCGTTGTATGACACCACTCTGACGCCTTACACGGTTTCCGGTCAGTTCACAGACGGTGGTGACTTCACCGAGACCGGGTTGGTCCGTCTGATTGGACTTTTGGTGGGGGATGTCAACCTGGATGGTCAGATCGATATTGCCGACTTGATCTACCTGATCGACTACCAGTTCCAATCCGGACCGGCACCGATGATCCTGGCCGGTGCGGATATGGATAAAAGCGGGTTCCTGGACATTTCTGACTTATTGATACTAATCGATTACATGTTCGATCGATAGTTAGTCGGCTCGGCTGGTTTCAGACAGTTTTCTTCGGCCACTCCCTGAATTGGGAGTGGCTTTTTTACTGGAATTCCGCCAACACAAAACAGCAGAATCCGTTTGATTTCCAGCCCCTCGGCTGATATTATTAGCATCCCCTGCGCGACTCCGTTTTCAGGACGACCGGTCGTGTGAAGGTGGTTTTCTCGGGTTGCCCCGGGATTGACGTGGTGCACGAGAACGTACACCACGCACGAGAGAAAAGAACTGTTAGCGAGTGAGGTTGTTATGAGTGATCTGGTGCTAAGACTGCTACCGGAAGTCGATGAGATCAAAGATGGAAAACTGAAAGAACAAGTGATTACCTGCTGGAATGACGCTATCCAGTTTCGGGGCTGGAGTGAAGAGTTGTTGCGAAACATCCCCTTCACCCTTTTGGCCGAAAACGTGAAAATCACTTTTATCGATCACGTCAGAGCCGTATGCCAAATGTGCATCGCATGCAATGATGTGCTCACCAAGGTACATGGTTCCAACGCAACCATGGTGAACCGTGACTACCTGATCGCCGGCGCCTTGTTGGCCGACGTGGGTAAACTGTTGGAATTTGAAATCGTCGATGATCAACCCAGGAAATCAGAGTATGGTCGACATATTCGTCATCCCTTCTCCGGGGTCGGTCTGGCTTTCAAACATGGTCTGCCGTCGGAAGTGATGCATGTGATCGCGACGCACTCCAAAGAAGGGGTCGGCGAAAAACGATCACCCGAGAGCATTATCTTCCATCACGCCGACTTCATAGATTTCGAACTGGTGAAATAGGGTCCATCATGCTTGCGCAAAACCTGGTCGAAAAGATCGCTCAACGATTTGCCGTGGATCTATCGGATGGACACGTCGTTCACAGCGGTGACTACCTGTCGATTCGTCCTGAGCACATCCTGACCCACGATAACACGGGCGCTGTGATTCCGAAATTCAAAAGTATCGGTGCCACGAAAATCGCCAACCCGCGCCAGCCGGTCTATGCCCTTGACCACAACGTGCAGGACACAAGCGAAGCCAACATAGCCAAGTATAAAAAGATCGAATCGTTCGCGCATGAGATGGGTGTGGACTTTTATCCGGCCGGTCGTGGTATCGGACATCAGATCATGTGCGAGGAAGGTTATGCCTGGCCTCAGACGATGGTGGTGGCTTCGGACAGTCATTCGAATATGTACGGAGGACTTGGGTGTCTCGGCACGCCGATAGTGCGTACCGACGCCGCCGCTATTTGGGCCACCGGTCGCACCTGGTGGCAAGTGCCCCCGGTAGCCAAATGCGAACTGCACGGCAGGCTCAAACAGGGTGTTACCGGGAAGGACGTTATCATTACGCTGTGCGGTTTCTTCAACTCAGACGAAGTTCTCAACCACGCCATAGAATTCTCCGGCGGCGGCATCGCCTCTCTGTCTCTCGATGAGCGCTTGACCATCGCCAACATGACCACCGAGTGGGGCGCTTTGGTGGGACTCTTTCCGGTCGACGAAGTTACTCTCGACTGGCTTGCCCAACGGACATCGCATCTCGCCCGACGCGGACCGGCCGGGGTGCCGTCGGATGCCGACGGCGATGAAGAAAACGCACGTTTGAACAGTCGGCGACTGGATCAATTGAAGCGGAATGTTTTGGCTCCCGATAATGATGCGACATACGCCAAACATCTTTCGTTCGATCTTGAGTCTGTGGTACCACACGTTTCGGGGCCGCACAATGTGAAGACGATGACACCGATCAACGAGATGCGCGCGCGCCGCGTTGCAATTCAGAAGGCCTACCTTGTCTCGTGTGTCAACAGTCGGGTAGACGATCTCGCTCAGGCGGCCGAGGCGGTGCGCGGAAAACATGTGGCCGAGGGTGTGAAGTTTTACATAGCGGCGGCATCAAGCGAGGTGCAGGCCGAAAGCGAAGGACGTGGTGACTGGCAGGCCCTTGTGGAAGCCGGCGCTATAGCGCTGTCGCCGGGATGCGGCCCCTGTATTGGTCTTGGTGTAGGCTTGCTCGAAGATGGTGAGACAGGTATCTCGGCCACTAATCGCAATTTCAGGGGACGCATGGGTTCCAAGCATGCCGAAGCCTATCTGGCGTCACCTTCGGTTGTGGCTGCCTCGGCTATCGCAGGATACATTGACGCGCCTGCTGAGTTTGAAAACACCGGTCCAATAGCTGACATACGCACCAATGAAAAACCGGCTACCGGTTCGGCAGCGGTTTCGATTGTCGACGGTTTCCCGGTCACAATTGACGGCGACATGATCGCCTGTTTTCAGGATAACCTTAACACCGACGGCATCTATCCCGGCAAGTATACCTACATCGACGATTTCACACCTCAGCAGCAGGCAGAAGTCGCGATGGAAAACTATGATCCGGAATTCGGCAAACTGGCCAAAGAGGGTGACATTCTGGTGGGTGGGTTTAATTTCGGCACCGGCAGTTCGCGCGAGCAGGCTGCGACAGCTCTGAAATACCGAGGTATCCGACTGGTGTTGGCCGGTTCGTTCAGCGAAACATACAAACGCAACGCCATCAACAACGGCTTCCTGGCTATCGAAGCGCCGGAGCTGGTGCGCGATTTGAGAAACAAGTGCGGCACCGACAAGCTTACGGTCGCTACCGGTATCAAAGCCGCAATCGACTTCGCTTCAGCCAAGCTTACCGCCGATGGGAAGCAGTACAAACTGGCACCGCTCGGCGCGGCCGCCCAGGAGTTGATCGTCGCCGGTGGGCTGGAAGCGTGGGTGAAGGAGAGATTGTAGGTAATAAATCACTTTTTTGCGCAACGCGCCGGCCTGTCACCCTGAGCGGAATCGAAGCGTGAAGCAAAAGATGGACCCCCGCCTGCGAGGGGGTGACAGATGAATGGACTACCATTGTGCCGCGACTCCGACTGGCATGACGGGATAGAGAAGATCAGCAACAAGTAGATAAGGACAGAAACAGAATGGACAAATCAATCTCAAGACAGATAGCAGAGTTTGCACTCGGCCTCAAATACGAAGACCTGCCTGCGGAAGTCATCAACGAAGTAAAAAGATACCTGTACGATTCGGTCGGCTGCGCCTACGGCGGCTACCACACCAAAGACGTCAACATCCTCCGCGACATTTACAGCGGCATGGGTGGAAAGAAAGAGGCTTGCCTCCTGGCCTTTGGTGACAAGATGCCGGCGGTGAATGCCACATTGGTGAATTCCCTGATGGTGCGCGCGCTCGATTTCAACGACATTTATTGGAAAGAAGACCCTTCGCATCCGTCGGACTTGATACCGGCCGCACTGGCGGTCGGCGAGATGGTCGATGCTTCCATGCACGAAGTTATCGTTGCTATCGTGCTCGCCTACGAGTTCGAACAACGTATGTGCTTGTTTGCAGTGCCGGGCGTGCGTGAACGTAAATGGCACCACGCCACGCTCACCCAGTTTGTGTCACCCGTTGTCGCGGGGAGATTGTTGGGTCTCACTGAAGATCAGATGGTGATGGCCATCGGCATCAACGGCTCCCACAATCATACCATCGGTTGTCCGACTGCGGGCAAGTTGACCATGATGAAGAACACAGTCGACCCGATGGCCGTGCAGTCCGGTGTATTCGCTGCCCTGATGGCACAAAGAGGATACTCAGGCACCGAAGCTGTCTTCGAAGGCAAGGAAGGTTTCATGGATGTTTTCGGACCCGACTGGGATAACGACCAACTGCTGGCTGGGCTGGGCGAGTCTTACAAGATTCTCGAATGTTCCATGAAGGCATTCCCGACCGAGGCGCTGACTCACACCCATCTTTCCGCGACCTTGAATGTTGTGCGCGGCAATAATATTTCGTATGACCAGATTGAAGAAGTGACCATTACATCTATTGCTCGCGCCTGCGATATCCTCTTCGATCCGCATAAGTATCGCCCGGAGTCGCGCGAGACCGCCGACCATTCGCTACCATACTGTATCGCTGCGGCGCTGGTCGACCATCAGATCACCACCAATTCGTTCTCCGACGAGAAACTCAAAGACGAACGCATCTGGTCGGTGATCGACAAGATCAAAGGGGTGGCGTCAGAAGAGTTCGAAAAGATGTTCCCGGCCAAGCAACCTTCGAAAGTGGTGGTGAAAACGACCGACGGCAAAGAATTCTCGGAGTATCTGGAATATCCCAAGGGAGACCCGCGCGAGCCGATGACCATGGACGATCTGACGGCCAAGTTCAACGCCTTGTCCGACTCGTTGCTGTCTGCCGACCGTCAGCGTGAGATCAAGGATACTATTTTCGCCTGCGAGAACATGAACGTCCGGGACCTCATGCAGAAGTTTGTGGTGTAGAGAGCAATGCATCGCGGGAACATTGCTGTAGAATAGTCAACATTGTCATGCCGAGCGCTGTCGAAGCATGCGCGCTGTCGGCGCATGAACAAGCTAAGCGTTATCCACCCACTTGTTAACCAGCACAACGTGGATGGAATGAGCGTCGGAGTCCGCGCGCAACTCAAACGCTTCCTGGGCACGATCCATGGGGAACACATGAGTGCGCAAACGTTCCAGCGGTAACCTGCCATCAATGGTCAACTGCAACGCTTGTTGCCACAGACGACGTGTCTCTCTAACCCCGGTGACAAACATCCCCTCTTTGATCAGCGAAATGTTCTTACGGTGCATCGCATAGAGGTCCAGCTGTGCTTCCGATTGAAGTCCGCCATAGAAAACAATCCGCCCTCGTTCGCGCATGAGCGGCACTATGTGATTGATTGCATCCGAGCCGGGCGTGGCAATGATGGCGACATGAAAACCGTCCGGGTAGAGTTTCCGAAGTTCATCGGCACCAACGTCCGACTTCAGCGCCACTGTAGCCTGGGCGCCAAACTGCTCAGCCAGATCGAGTTTCACCGGGTCCGGATCGACCACCACCAACCGGCGGCAGCCATGAAGAGACACGACTCGTGTCAGCAACAGGCCGCTCAGACCCTGGCCGACGATGAGCACCTCACTGTTTGCATTGATACCGGTGCGCTCGGCGGCCATCATAACGCCCGGCATGGCCTCCATCAGACATCCTTCCCGAAGGTCCATGGTTGGCGGTAGTTTCAGCATGTGAGCGGGCCGTGCCAACACGAAATCGGTCAGACAACCCCAGGTCTGGACCGCGCTCACTTGGTCGCCAGCGACGAATCCCGAAACATGGTCGCCCACCCGGTCGACAACACCCGATACTTCGTGACCGATCACCGGATGACTGAGCCTCTTCGGTGCTTCTCTTTGGCCGGTGAAAACCTCGAGATCGGAGCCACAGATACCGACACATCCAACCCGAATCCGTACTTGGCCCGCAGCAGGCAGCGGCACCGGAACACTTATTGTCTGCAAACGGTGCGGACGTTCAAGAATGTGGAGGAGCATGGATGTCATCGTACACTGATTATTCGAGTCACTGGTGATCGGTCCAGAGAGAAACAAGGGCCTCCAACAAAACGTCGATGCCCGCTTCGACCGCTTCAATGCATCCGAACGACAGCCGAAGAAATCGGCGAGGTATCCGAGCTTGCAGAGACACCGGGAAAAACGATTCGTCGGCCATGACCCGTATCGAATGCTCCCTGGCCAGGTGCTCCGCTATGTGGCGGGGTGTCAGCCCGGACCGTTGGCACAGTTTGTCAATATAGATCATCACGTAGAAACCGTGTTCGTGCGTTGCAACCAGTTCCATTCCATGTTCGGCCAGATCTGCTTGTCTAAGAGTATTCCAGGCGAGCTGTTTTCGGTTGCAGATGGTCTCAGCGATTTGGCTGGGTCCATCGGCGTGGTGCATCAGCAGGTAATGCAGAAACGTTTGCTTGATACTGGATGGCAGCAGCGACTGCCCGCTTTTCACCGCTCGCAATGCTGCCGAGAGTTCACGGTTGTAGGTAAAGGCAAATCCCAGTCGCAACCCGGGCATGCCCCAGGTTTTGGAAACACTGTCGCAATAAACTGTACGCTGTGGGTCCAAAGCCGCCAGCCCCGCTTGTTGATCCGAGGTATCCTCAAAACTGTGGTAGGCGATATCGGCGATGATGCCGCACTGCCGACGTTGTGCCAGGCGGTTGATAGCCACGGCCTCCGAGGCAGTCAGTACCCAACCCATAGGATTGTGTGGACTGTTAACAATGATAGCACCAACGTGTGCCTCTGTACGCTCCAATGCGCTTATAAAGTCGGTCATGTTGTAGGCCGTTATAGGCAGACTATCCTGCCGAGCGGCCGCCGTGATGGACCAATAAGGATAGGCGGGGACGGCATAGGCAATGGCGTGGCGACCGCTGTGCAGCGAAGGTCCTGCGAGAACCGAAACGGCGGTATAGATAGCATTGTGACAACCATCGAAGGCGGTGATGGCAACGTCTTTAAGCTCAGTGGAGCCGAGGAATCGATTGTAGCCGGCGGCCAGTTGTTCGAACAATGTATTCAATCCAGCCGTCCCGCCGTACTTAAGCATGCGCTCACCGGGGCCACCGGAGTCAATGAACTCTTTATACCACCTGACGAGGTTGACACCCTCGACACCTTTGATCTCGCCCAAACCGAAGTCATGTCGGATCACATTTGCCCTTTGGTTGGTGCCGAGATACTGTCCGTAGAAATGCGCAACGTTCAAGTCGTCCAATCGCCGGGCGACATCGGGGCTGATAGGCGCTTTGGTTCCGACGGACTCTCCGAAAGCACGACCCTTTGTTGCCGGTCGTTCAGCCGACGGATAATAATAGTCAACCAATGGTTCGGCCAGGTGATGGATGCTGTCGACACCGTAGACGTCGATCACCCGTTGGACGAGATCGAGATCGTTGTGTCGTCGATAGGGCCGCCGTGAACCCTGGTACCAGTTGATGTTCTCTCTGCTTGGATGTTCGGTACGCCAGAGACAGCCGAGTCCGGCAAAGATACTCGACCGATGCATGATTTCATTGGTATCGATGTAAATCTCATAGCCCAGCTTCGACGGTTCAAGCTTCTCGTACGAAAACAGCGTGGTAGTTTCATCGTGGCTGACCAACCGACGCTTGTCGATACTGATCACATGCCGGCATTCCTCAGCCGAATGATGATTGGTCGAATCACAGTGAACGAGCATGATACTGTCATCATCAATCAGGATGGCCCCTAATTTCTCCAGAAAGCATGCCGACCAGCTGTTATCGGCATCGAGGTAGGCGATGAAAGTTCCGCGCGCAATCCTCAGGCCGTCGTTGCGCGGTTCCCACCTAATCAGCGCTTGGCGGCTGTTCTCGGGGTTCTGTATGACCTTGATCCGCTTATCGACCGACGCATAACTCATCATGATTGACAAAGTGGCGTCGGTAGAGGCGTCATCAACCAGAATGAGCTCGAATAGATCGTGCGTCTGCGCCAGCACGCTTTCAATCGCATCGGCCAGAACAGCTTCTTCATTGTAAGCCGGCATAATGACGCTAATCAACGGCTGTGTTATCATGATATCATTCTTGAGGTCACGAATGCCGACTTGCTGTGTCGTTTCCGATGGCGATGACCGCGTCCAGACAGTCGCGCACGATGTCGAAAGTGTTATCAGGATTGCCGAACATCATACGCAAAGGATGGATCGTTGCGCGAGAGTCACTCACCGCGTTTTCATCGTCCTGCGCCGGAAATGTATGCAAAAAGTATTCGGTTTCGTGGTTGAGTTTTCGATGGATCTCCTGGTTCAGTTCGTTCAGTGCGGAAGTGTCTCGCCAACGGTCACCGGGAGGACGATACATGAAAGCCACGGCGTTGTGCTGCACCTCGGAATTGATGAGAACCAAGTCGGGATGATCGCGGACGATTGTGGAGGCTTGCAAAGCCAGTTCATGACGGTGATCGATCTCCGAAGCAAGGCGCGCCCAACCGAAGTGCTTGAGCATGAACCAGAGCTTCAGCGCCATGAAACTCTTGCTGCCGATTACCGGCGTAAACGAACCAAACGACTCCTCGCCCATTTTTATGACTGTCGCGCCCGAGGTGACGTAGGACAAGTGGGACGGATCATGAAGAAAGAACAGGCTGAGATTGTAGGGCACCATCAGAACCTTGTGCGGATCGAGAGAAACACTTTGAGCGGCTTCGAGCCCATCGTGCAGATGGGAGCGGTTGGGACTGAACAAACATTGACAACCCTGGCAGGTATCGACATGAACCCACAACCCGTACCGAGCCGCGATATCTGTAATTGTTCTCAAATCGTCAAAGGCCATCATGCGGCTGTCGCCGGCAACGGCAAAGATGCACATGATTTCCTCACCGCGTGAGAGCACCCGTTCGATTTGTCTGGGAAGATCGCCAGTGTCCATGCGGAAGTTCTTCGTCTCGACATCGCAAAGAGCCTCTTCTTCGAGACCAAGATCGGTACGCTGTGCGGCGGTCAAATCACGATTGCCAAGTCCGAGCATGTAAAGCGAACGTCTTAGCGAGTAGTGGGTAAAGGGGCGGTTGCCCAGCACGCGCACGCGTCTGGGCTCATAGATGCGGTTTTCCTTGGCCAGCCTCGCCCTTAGATTCTCTCTCGCCGCCAGTAGACAGCTGTAATTGGCATTCGATCCGCCGAAAACAAAGGCGCCACCGGCATCCGAGGCATAGCGCCCGTTCTCACGACAGGGAAACCCGGTGAGCTTTCGCAACTGTTGCAACAACTGCAATTCCAGGTCCGTGGCCATCGGCGAGAACTCTTTACTGGCCAGATTCTGCTGAAGAAAGGCCGAGGCCAGATCACCGGCAACGGCAGCCACAGAGTTGCCACAATCGGGATGGGCGAGAAACGTTCGTGAACCGAAGTTAAGAGAAAACTGCATGACGTGCTGCTCAAACTGGTCAATGATGTCACCCAGCGGCTCTCCATCTTTCGTTACCTCAGCGGCGCGGCGCATAGCATCAACATCAGTCGGAGTCGCCTTGGCGGGCAATGAAGGCCCCTGCTTGAAAGAGCAACAGACCTCGATTAACTTGCGAAACTGGTCGGTGACAAACGATTTTTCCGCGGAGCTCAACACCACCGGTTCTCTTGCCATACTGTCCTTTCGCATCGATCCAAAACCATCATACGATCGCTCTGCCGCGATGAATATCCGGATTCCTGCAAACATCTTTGATCAACTGTTCCGCCGCCAGAAGCTCAGGCACAGTGGTGAACTTATGGGCAAAGGCTTCCTCGGCGCCGGTATCCAACAGCGTAATCGCACCCAAACGCGGCAGCAGCAACATGTACTCCACCGCTTCTGCGTTCTTGTCGTCAATATCATGCTCGTATACATCACGCACGATTCGACGAGCGCGATTCATAGTTTCCTCAGTTACACCCCCGGTAGCGAGAATCATGAACATACAGACAATTCGGCCGGCCAACGGATGCCACATTAGTTTCTCAAAGTCAATCAGATACAATCTGCCGTTTTCGACAATGCTGTTTTTGACTTCCGCGTCGAGATTACCGTACATCCATGTGTCCCTGGAAAACGAACGGTTGGCCCCGGTAATCAGATCATCAAAGATGCGTGACTCATGATCGCTGAATTCGGCGTGTGGCTTTCGGAGGATGTCCTGAGTTAAAAAACGCAGAATATAATCTCGGTAGAACTGTTCGAACGGGCGTGGGTCCGGCTGTGGCGGGTCTCTGAGTTCTCGCAGGTGGTGATTGGCTTGTTTGTGGCTGGTGCACAGTCGTTGTAGATACTGTTCCTGTTGGGCGGCGTCCAGGTCTTCCATGACTTCCAACAGAGACCTGCCGGACAGACGCTCCATAACAAAGAACCTGTGTCGATCACAACAAGCCACAATCTCAGGAACGTCCAGGCCATGCCGGTGCAAGAGCGTCAACGCGGCTTTGTCGTTCTGATACGACCGTTCATGGTCAAGTTGGTCATTGGGGCGGAACCACTTGAGGATGAATCGATCATCGATTTGAAAGAGCTGGTTGCGCGAGTCACCATCGACAAAGCGAATAGGCACAACCGTTGTTCCCCATGGCATGCAGCCGTGATGCTCTGTGGTGACGCCGAGACTGTCGGCATCGGTGAGATTCTCGGGGCAGAGTTCAGTGTGGAGGCAGTTGAACTTCATTTGGTGCGTCTTATCATTGTCTTGTCAATGGTCGACCGCGGTAATCCATCACTGGCCGCTACCTTTGTTTTGAAGTGAGGCGGCGGCCTCAGCGTGATGTTGCGCCTTGACGACATCACCGGTCTGTTCATACAGACGGCTCAGCATCAGGTGCGCCTGAACCAGAGTGAAATCCAAATCCACGGCTTTGGCCAACACCACAGCGGCGGTATCAAATTGCTGCTTTCGAAGCAAGCATGTCCCCAGATTCAGGTAGCCGAGCGCAAATTCCGGATTGAGCATGATCGCCTGCGTAAACTCACTCTCAGCTTTATCATGCTCACCGACTCTTTGATAAACGCTGCCCAGATCGCTATGGATCTCCGGTGAAGTGGGGTTCAAAGCCAGTGCGGCTGCGAATTCTTCGATTGCTTCCCGCCACATGCCGCGGCCGACATAGGTGGTACCCATTGTGCGATGAGCCAGGAACGTTTGGGTGGCATCAGGATGTTGCTGTACGACCGACTGCAACAACGCCACCTGTGAATCCCAGTCACGATTTCTGTCCACCGTTAGCACCGAGTAGGTACCCACGATGGCTACCATCGCGGTAGTTGCAGCAAGCCGCCACCTGAGTCCGCTGAGCGCAAGGGCGCCCTCGACAAACGGACTGGTGAGCACCAAAGCGAGCACCAAACAGAAGCCAAGTGAAGGAAGATACAAGTAACGTTCGGCCAGTAGTGGACCTTCTTCGAGCGCCACCAGATTGGAAATGGGCAATAGTGACAGAATGACCCAGGCAATGCCGAACGAAAGCAGGCGACTGCGACGCCACAACCAGACGACGGCAGCCAACAACAATACAACAAGCAGCATTGGGCCGGCTGTGGGTGGATCGTTGAGCGAACGCGACCAGTTGAAGTCGAAGATCAATGCATAATTGAGATCATAAGGCAGAAGTAGCTTCCAGATGTGCTCGGAGTATGTGCGCGTCATGGTGAGAGCCTGCACACCCCAGCCCACCTGTTTACTCATCAGCGACGAAGCCGCGCCGGCCATGCCCTGCGCCCCAAGGTAGATGACACCGATGACCACAGCGGGCGCCAGCGGATAGATAAACTTCGAAATCCAGCCTTCACCCTGGGGTCGGGGTCGGAAATATATTTCATAGGTCAGCCAGATCAACGGCGCTGAGATGGCAGCCTCTTTGGACATCAGAGCCAGAAGGAAACATACGATCGCCGCCCAGTAGTGACGATACGACCCGACGCCGTCGGGCTTTCGAAACTTCATATAGAACACAAGTGATGCCAGGAAGAAGACGGCCATGATTACATCGGTTCGTCCGGCGATGTAGGCCACAGCTTCGGTATGTACCGGATGGGTGGCGAACAGTATGGCCGCCACCAAGGCTGTCAGTCGGTTCGTCAACAGCCGGAAGACGACGAAAAACACGAGCAATACCGCCGTGCAATTGAGAGCAACGTTGGTGACATGAAAGCCGGTCGAGTTGGCGCCCCACAGATAGTAGTCGATCACGTTGAGCGTATAAGGGATCGGTCGGTATTGACCACCACTGGGGACAAAAAGACGGCTGATCAGAGTGGCGAAATCGGTATCATCCACCCACGATGTATCTTGCCACCTGAGTAGGTCGGCCGACAAAAAAGCTCCGGTCAAACTGTTGGCATAAACACCGAACGACACCAAGAGCAATAACAGTATACATGCCCACAAGGGGGCAGTGTCAGCTAACTTCTCAAGGTCCATGCCGATACCGACTTGTGGGTGTGCCCTACTGTTGGGATCCATCCTGCACTGCCTGCATCAGTGAACCGCACTGCTTAAGCTGTTGACGGCGGTTGGTAGCTTTGTGTACGATCGCCCGCAAGCCGTAGAACACCAACATGGTAAAGACTATGGTGCACAAAGTGGTGGCCTTTGCCACGCGACGAATGTAATCAAAACAGAGAAGCCATCCCGTCCTGCCATAGCGTCGGGCGACCGATTCCCGCGATGGTAAAATATACGCGCCGATATCCAAAAACTTTACCGCCCGAAAGTGTGTCATGGGATGTTCTCTGGTCAAGATAGATCGAAGTCGTTTGGCCACCGTCCCGGTTGATCGACCCGTTGATCCGGGGCGACCGAGCAACAGTGGGTAGAGTACGCTGGTGAGGCGACCGGGCGGTGACGGCTTCAACATGGCTACCGGCTTTTGGACCAGTGAGGCGCCGAACAGTTTTCCCAAACTTTCGAGCGTGCAACGCACCTCTGCCTGGACACCCCATTGGTAACATCGATCAAAAATCACATTCCAGTTCATGGACTTCTGCGTTTGTTTAAGCAACAGCAGGATTTCCAGGTACCACAACAGTTTCACCTGGCTTTCGGTGCTCAGGATTTCCTCAGCCCGGATCGACGAGAAGTCCCGCACGTATCGGCTGAAACAACTATGCTTATCGACATGGTAGCACAGATAAATCAACAGGTCTTCGTGGTTCATGATCCGAACAGGGCGGTCATCGAAAGACCATTCTTCAGAACGTTGCCAGACTCCCTCGGTATCGATATGCAAAACCCGGTATCGATCCTGTAGCGCCCAGTGCAACTCGACCACTATCGGCACCTTGCTACGGGGTTGGTGAACGAAACTCAGGTGGAAGTGTACGAAATGATAGAACCGCCTGGGGGCCGACTCGGCTTCGCAAGCAAATCCATGTTTTGTCAGCAGGGCGTCGGCTCGCGACATGTCCTCTTTTCGGACAAGCAAATCGATATCGGCCATTGGTCGCCAAGCCATATCCTGGAACACCGTGCGGGCCATGTACAGCCCTTTGAGTATCATGCAATCAATTGAAAGTTCTTTGAAAGATTTGGCCAGGCTCGACAGATGGTTGGCCAGGTCCAGATTGCGCGCACGGTTTTCTTCATAGATCGAGTCCAACACAGACCGAACCGTCTCGGGAATCCGCTCATCGTTGAGGCGGCTGAAGAGCGAATGCATCATCGGCGTCATCCGGTGGTGATTACCCAACGCCATCAGTCGACCCCAGTCCACCCCCGCGGACAAACATCGGCCAACTCGATCCTCTCTGGGCGGATCATTCAACAGGTCGGCCAAACTGATCAAGAGTTGTTCTTCTGTCGACAGCATAGTCTCAAATACCACCATGACCTGGTCATGTCGGCAGGTTTTAAGTCGATTCGGTTTATCCGAAACGGAAATGACGGCCCTCAGAAATCCCCGCCCTATGGAATTAGACAGGATGGGACAAAGAATCCGGCGAGCTACTTCCGGCCGCTGTGGTTTGAATATAATACCGAGCGCGAGATTTCCAAAGGTCCATTTGTGGACTTCAGTTCGTCCAGGCAGTCGAGGGATTCATGAGCACGGCCACCAATGGCTTCCACTTGCCATCCACGAGCATAAGGCCATCCAACCCGGCAACACGGAGTCCTTTCTTTTGAAACTAAGTAGAGGCTGTAAACATTCCGATAACAGTCATAACGTTGACGAAAGCCGCCGCCGGTTCTGTCGGTGAATTGTGGCTGCTGTCTTGACACCTTCGCAAACGCCTGTATATTGCGGGCAAACAGGAACCAGCCGGTTCCGGAGGACACGTGAGACCGCATCTTGCCCTGCTTTTATTGATTCTGATCGTCGAACCAGTCGGCGCTCAGGTTAGTATCAGGATCGCCCGACCGACACCGGTACCCCTGGCCACACAAGTGACCATTCCTGTTTCGCTCGACAACCCTTTGGGCGATTTTGAGATGGGTGGATTTGACCTGCTGTTGACATACGACGCAGGCTTCACGTTTCAAACCGTGAACAGCGGTCAGCTTCTGGATAGTTGCGGATGGGAGTACTTCACACACCAACATGGCGCTATTAACGATGTCCGCCTGGTGGCCATCGCCGACATCAACAACGGCCCCAACCATCCCACATGTTATGGCGACAGTGTGGGTACGCTGGCCGAATTGGTTCTGATAACGCCGTTCGATTCCTCCTATACCGGGACCTTTCTGCCCATTAGATGGATCTGGTACGATTGTGGCGACAACAGCGTGTCATCTCGCGGTGGCGACAGTTTGTGGATTTCAAAGGAAGTCTACGAATTCGACGGCACCGATGAATTCCCGATCTCGCAAGATACTTCGTTTCCCAGTCTGTTTGGAGCGCCCGAAATATGCCTCTATGAGGAGCAGGGCAATATCATTCGCCTCGTAGATTTTCACAACGGCGGCGTGATCGTTTCAGCCATAGATACCATACCACCGGTGATCCAATGCTTCGAAAACATAATCGTCGACAACGAAACCGGACAGTGTGGAGCTGAGGTTACTTTTGATATCACCGCCGTCGATAATCTGCCGGGCGTGAGCATCCAGTGTCTTCCGCCGTCCGGTGCCTGGTTTGACATCGGTGTCACCGTTGTCACCTGCATAGCTACTGACATCGGCGGCAATGTCGACAGTTGCAATTTCCTGGTCACGGTGCGTGATGTTGAACCGCCTACATCGGTTTGTCCTCCGGATATGACGGTACCGACCGATCCCGGCATGTGCGGAGCCGTTGTGTATTTTACTCCGGCCGCTTTGGACAATTGTCCCGGGGCGATTGTATCGGCCACCCCGGCTTCCGGTTCGTACTTTGCCGAAGGCACCACCACGGTCGGATGTCTGGCCCGCGACAGTTCCGGAAATGTGAACGTCTGCTTCTTTGACATTACCGTCGTGGATACCGAGCCGCCGGGTAGCAACTGCCCGTCGGAAATCACGGTTTTCAATGAACCGGGCGAGTGCTCGGCCGTTGTTGAGTTCGATGCGTCGGTCAGTGACAACTGTGAGGCATCGATACTATGTGCTCCCCCGTCGGGAGGCAGTTTCCCGGTCGGCAGTACCACCGTGACCTGTATTGCCGTCGATCGTACACAGAACGGTGACACCTGTTACTTTGACATCGTCGTGGTCGACACGCAGCCCCCGATCCTTGAGATTACGAGTGACACCGTGGTGGCCAATAATCCAGGTGAATGTCACGCCGTTGTCTCGTTCGCCGCAAGCGCATCGGACAACTGTCCCGGGGTTGAGATACTATTCGATCCCCCGCCGGGATCATTGTTTGGGATGGGCACGACAGCCGTCCAGGCCGTGGCAACCGACGCCTCCGGACTGGTCGACAGTGGACAGTTCAACGTGATCGTGGTTGACTTGGAACCGCCGGTCATACTCTGTCCGAGCGATGTTTCTGTGGTCAACGACTCCGGTTACTATGGTGCTGTTGTCCACGCTCACCTCTTTGCCAGTGACAACTGTAGCCAGGTGACGACTTCAACCGATCCGCCGTTCGGCACCCTCTTTGAGATCGGTACGACCACCGTTACCGCGACGGCGATTGATTCTGCAGGCAACACCGACACCTGCTACTTCAACGTCACGGTTCTTCTCAACGATCCGGACAACGACAGCCTGCCCGACTGGGACGACAACTGTCCCTCCGTGTCAAATCCCGATCAGGACGATACCGACAGCGACAACATCGGCGATGCTTGCGACAACTGTCCCGACGCGGCCAACGCTTCGCAGAGTGATAGTGACATTGATGACGTGGGAGACGCTTGCGACAATTGCCCGGAAGCAGCCAATGCCGACCAGGCCGATCTCGACAACGACACAGTCGGTGATGCCTGTGACCCGTGCCCCAACGATCCGGCTAACGACGTCGATAGCGACACGGTGTGCGGCGATGTCGACAATTGTCCCCAGACACCGAATGCGAATCAATCCGACACCGACAATGACGGCGTCGGCGACGCTTGTTGCTGCCTGCACCGAGGCGACATCGACCACCAGGGTGGCGCCTCACCTATCGACATATCTGATTTGGTTTGGATGGTAGACTACATGTTTTCAGGCGGCCCGGCACCGGGCTGTCCGATAGAGTCCGATGTTGACGCCGGCGGCGGTTCATCGGTTGACATATCCGATTTGGTCTATCTCGTCGACTTCATGTTTTCAGGCGGCCCGCCGCCGCCGGTTTGCCCCACAATTTGATCATTGACAGCGGGGTTGGTTTGTGCCAACCTGTCTTGTTCAGAGCAGCAACTGCTTGAGGATAGTATCCTTTTGTAAAGGAGTCAGCTATGTTTCGTTTGCTATGTATCGTTGCAATGATGTTCGCTTTGTTTGTCCCGTCAGTGGTCGCTACCGACGGTCCAGCAATCCCCCGCCGTCCCGTGCACACATATTCAATCGTGGCTTTCGACTCAGTCACCGGCCAGTTCGGCGCGGCTGTGCAGTCGCACTGGTTCAAAGTCGCGGATGTCATCTGGGCCAGATCGGGCGTTGGGGCGGTGGCCACGCAGTCGCTGGCTGATTTCAACTACGGTCCCCTCGGTCTGGCCATGATGCAGGCGGGCAAGAGCGCTACACAAGCCATGGAGGGTGTACTGGCCAGCGATCCACAAAGTCGCGTGCGACAGGTGGCCATGATCGACAAAAACGGCCAAGCCTTAGCTCACACCGGGAGCCATTGCATCGACGAAGCGGGGCACCATGTCGGTCATCACTACTCGGTCCAGGCTAACCTGATGGAAAAAGCGACCGTCTGGCCGGCCATGGCCGAAGCATTCGAAAACAGCAATGGTGACTTAGCCGAACGGATGCTGGTCGCGCTTGAAGCGGCTCAGGCCGAGGGTGGCGATATTCGCGGTAAGCAGTCGGCGGCCTTGTTGGTGGTTAGCGGTGAACCGACCGGACGAGATTGGAGTGACCGGTTGTTCGATTTGCGCGTGGATGACTCACCTGAGCCGCTGGTTGAACTGCGCCGCCTGGTCAAAGTTGCGCGCGCCTATGAACACATGAACCAGGGAGACTTGGCTATTGAAACCGGGGATTTCACGCGCGCCGAACGAGAGTACGGTATGGCCGCAACATTGGCCCCGGGAAACCTCGAGGTACGCTACTGGCAGGCCGTGACTTTGGTCGGTGTTGGTCAGACCGATATGGCCCTGCCGATTTTCAGAGATATCTTTGCCCAGGACAGTAAGTGGCGCGACCTGATCCCGCGGCTGGTAAAAGCAGAGTTGCTCCAAGCCGACAGTGCGGTGATTGAGAAGATCATGAAACAGTAAACACACAATTGTGAAACAGCCTTGCCCGGTGTTCGTACCGATCAATGTTGACCAGATAGCGTAAGATAAAGACAAGCGGTGCAGCCAGACCACCGCCGCCCTGCCTCGTAATCGGAGACAATCGAGAGATGAATGACATACGAATTATCCCCGAAGAGGACTTCGACAGGTTCTTCGATATCTTTCTCGACGCCTATCCCGGTATCCACTCCGGCTCGGCCGATGATAGAGAGAGACTCAAACCAAGGTTCTTCCGCCGCCATGACGACCCCCGCGTTTCGCTGTGGGGTGTTTATCGCGATGGTGAGCTGGTGGGCGGTGCCCGGTTTTTCGACTTTGACATGAACCTCCACGGAACCCGTGTTCTCACCGGCGGAATCGGCTGCGTGGCGGTCGATCTTTTGCACAAGCGTGAGCATGTTGCGCGCGATTTGATGCAGTTCTTTGGACAACACTACCGCGACCGCGGCGCACCGTTGACCTTGCTATGGTCGTTCCGACCCGACTTTTACAAACAGATGGGTTACGGGCTGGGCACACGAATCAATCTCTACGAAATCAAGCCCGAGAACTTTCCCAAAGGTGACAGTAAAGAACACATCCGTTTCCTGACCAAAGAAGACATTCCGGCCATCAACGATTGCTACAATCGGTTCGTTGACCTTAGTCACGGGATGATCGAGGAAACCGTTCAGGCTCGCGAGATAGGTTGGGAACTTGGCGGCGGCGTCACAAGGTGGCTTGGATATGAGAAAGATGGACGTATTCTGGGCTATCTTACTTTCCGCTTTGTGAAAGGCGGTCATGACTCGTTCATCGATAACCAGATGCACGCGATATTGGCCGTATACGAAAGTCCCCGGGTACTGTCTCAGTTGCTGACGTTTTTGCATTCACAATTCGACCAGATCGGTCTGATCAAGCTGCGGACATTCGATGACAACTTCCACCACCTTTTGAAGGACCCTCGCAACTCAAGTCGTAATCTGATTCCCTCGGTCTATCATGAAACGCACAAAAGCGGTACCGGGATCATGTATAGAATTGTTGATACCCAAAAGCTGTTTGAGCTTCTGGCCGACCACAATTTCGGATGGCAGAGTTGTAAACTCAAACTGACCACCGAAGACAGTTTCATGCCCGCCAACAACGGCAGTCTGGTGTTGCATTTTGATGGCGGCAAACCGCAACTTATGGCTTCCGATGCCGAGCACGATGTCGAACTGACTTTGAACGCGGCCGATATGTCGTCGCTGATAATGGGTGCGATCGACCTTAAGAGTCTGTACGATTATAACCTGGCTGTGCTGTCGGACGACTCTTACCTTGACACCCTCCACAAACTGTTTGCCGCCGACAGTCGCCCCATCTGCACCACGGACTTTTGAGGGGGGGTCCGACAAGGACTCCCCACTTGCGTTTCCGGGCGTTTCCCCCGTTATTGTCTATACTGAAATAACAACCATCAGGAAAGGCGATTGATGACTACCGATACCAAAACCAAGCCCAAGAAACTGCTCCAGCGCGAAGATGTAAACGACGGCCTCAAATGGAACCTGGCTGACATCTACGCCACCGAAGAGGCGTGGGAAGCAGATTTTTCAAAGGCGCAAGAGATACAGAAAAAAGCCCAGGCTTTCGCCGGGAAACTGGCCGAGTCACCGGCCACACTGTACGCCTGCCTGAAAACGCGCAGCGACCTGGGGCTGATCTGTTCAAGCCTCTATCAGTATGCGCATCTCAATCGCGATCTGGACAACCGCCAATCCAAATATCAGGCCATGAGCGACCGGGCGGCTATTCTGAACTCTGAAGCCTCGGCTGCTTTTTCGTTTATCGAACCGGAACTGCTTCAGATCGACGAAACCAAACTGCTTGAAATGATCGAGCAACTAGATAAACCCGATGAGTACGACTTCTACATCAAAGAGCTGATCCGTAGCCGCAAGCATGTGCGCTCCGAAGAGGTCGAAGAGCTTCTGGCCCAGTCAACGGTTATGGCCCGCAGTTCCGAGTCGATCTTCACCATGCTCAACGACGCCGATCTCAAGTATCCGACCGTCAATGACGAAGACGGCAACGAAGTCATGCTTACCAAGCAGCGTTTCGCCAAGCTCATGGAGTCATCCAACCGTCGCGTTCGTCAAGAGGCGCATGCTGCCTTCTACTCGGTTTACAGCGATCACTTGAACACAACCGGCGCCGCCTTGGCCGGTGCTGTTAATCGTGATGTCTTTTACAGCCGCGCCCGCCGGTACGACAACTGTCTTGAGGCGGCCCTTGATGGTGACAATATTCCCGCCCGTGTGTATGAATCCCTGATTGAAACGACCGAGGCACATCTGGATGGGTTGCATCACTATGTATCCCTGCGCAAACGACTGTTGAAACTGGATGAAATCAGGACCTTCGACCTGGTCTGCCCGCTCTTCCCCGAACGTGATTACGAAGTACCATACGAGCAGGCCGTAGAGCAAACGATCCAGGCGTTGGAGCCGCTGGGACCTGCGTATGCGGAGATGCTGCAACACGGTTTTGGCTCACGCTGGGTCGATGTGCGCGAGACCGAAGGAAAAGGGAGCGGCGCCTACAGTTGGGGTAACTACAGTTGCCATCCCTTTGTCTTGATGAACTACAACGACACTGTCGACAACATGTTCACCCTGGCGCACGAGATGGGCCACGCCCTGCACAGCTACTACTCCAATCAAAAACAGCCGTATCCAAAGTCGCAATACTCGATTTTCGTGGCCGAGGTAGCATCTACTCTGAACGAAGGTCTCCTGGTGCAGCATCTTTTGTCCAAAGCGACCGATAAGCTCGATAAGTTGTACATTCTCAACCGCCACGTCGACAACACGCTGGGGACATTTTTCAACCAGGTGATGTATGCGCACTTCGAACTGGAGATCCATCGGCGGGTAGAAAAGGGTGAGGCCTTGTCACCTGACTCAGTGAACGACTTATGGACCGAGTTGACGAAAAAGTACTTTGGACCCAATCTGTCGTTTGACGAACTGAGCGGTCTCAAGTGGAGCCGTGTGCCGCACTTCTATTTGAATTTCTACGTCTTTCAATATGCGACCTCGTATGCAGCCTCGCAGGCTATCCTGGATAAGTTCCTCGCCGGCGAAGAAGGATTGATCGAGAGATACCTCAAGTTGATCTCTTCCGGTGGTAACGATCATCCGATCGAACAACTCAAACTATGTGGTGTCGATATGACGACACCGGCCCCGGTCGAGGCGACACTTAAACTGTTCGCCGACCAGATTGACGAGATGGACCGCTTGACGTAATAAGCCCACACACAAACTGCGTCAGCCCGGCGAAAGAGCCTGTTGACAAACCCACACTTGTCGTCATTGCGAGGCACGTCTTGCGTGCCGCGGCAATCTCACTTCGCTATGTTACAAGTAGTATGAGATTGCCGCGCTCCCTTCGGTCGTTCGCAATGACTGGGATTTGGACTGATTCAACACCCCGGCGAAGGCCGGGGTCCAACCCCCATCCCAATCCACTGGAGGAATCGGCGGTGAATCCGCATTTGCTCAGAACTGAGGCAAAGGGATGGTCGATACGCCTGCGGCTCCGATTCGGAGGTCAAGACCAACCAAACTCTTGTTCAACCCGGGGGAAGGTTTTGCCGATATATTCGGTATGAGCATCGAAACAAAGAAGCTATTAAAGAACATCCTCGCGACCCTGTACGGAATAGTGGCTCTACTGCTCCTTATCGCGACGGCCTGGGTGCTGTTTACAGGCGGCGAAATCAAGGTGGTCCCGGCGGTTCCCGTGTTCTTCTCTGGTTTGTTGGCATACCTTGGGCTTTTCACAGCAAGCCTTGCCTACGGTCTCTGGAAATCGAAGAAGTGGGGCTACCGGCTGCACACCAACACGATGATTTTCCTGATTCCTCTCCTTTGTCTTTCCAGTATCAAATTCGGTTTGATGCTTTGGCGACTAAAAGACCTCTTGCTCCTTTCGCTGCTTCTACTTGTCACCGCTTTGGCCATCGCTGCCCAGTGGTTTCTGCGTCGCAATCGCGACGGTGTCTTGTTCCCGACCGGTTCAGTATCAAAAAGGGCGGCGGGAGCGGTTCGAGGGGCTCTGATAGTCCCGGTAGTACTCCTACTTCCAATTCTGACCTTATCTTTGTTTAACACCGTCGAAATCCTCATTGGCCGCGATAGAGAGATGTTCGATAGCATTGAGAATGATCGGTTCCTGGTTGCTTCTTACCGGTACAGTCCAAGCTCATTCCCGGAGGAACCGCATACAGTGGTAGTGGTTGACAAGCGGACCATTCTCAGGGCGGAGAAACCTCTGTACCGACCAATCTTGGTGGCTGATTACCGGCTGAGCTGGTACGACTCAACGACCTTCATATTCGGTCCACCTGGAAAGCACCGCGCGCGAGTTATCAATCTGCTGAACCCCCCCGCCCCGTCCAGCTTTGCGTATTGGTCCAGCAAGTGTAAACACGATCACCAACCAGACGATCCGACTGTAGACACCACTCTGGCCGAGAACGAGCGATACGTCGTGACCACTCGTTCATCCCTTCCCGACTGTGCTGCAGGATGTGGCCCCAAGCGCTTGCTCTGCCGGGACAAGTTAGGTTCACCAGCGCAAGAGACGGTCCTTATTGAGGTCGCGGCGCTCGACTCTATTTCGGTGACATTTGCAGATTCCGCTGAATTGTCGGTGTTCGTTCGATTCAAAGATGGCCGCCGCCATTTGACCGAAGAGATAGGCTCGATCATCCACCACGACATCGATCTAAGCAGCCCACCCGCTGTGGCCGTTCAATACTAGCCCGTCAGTCTTTGACCCTCCAGTGTCGGTGGTCCACATCCCCCCGGGCTCCAGATACTGTCTCCCCGCCAGGTGTGCAGGAAAACCTGCGCTCCGCCTTGGCAAAAGGGCCTAAATTGCCTATATTAACTTAGACTCGACGACAAGACGGACTTCACTAAGCAAAACACAAGCACCTACAAACCGGAATACTCCCGGAGGTTTATTATGAATCCAGGTCGCATCCTTATCTTGGCACTCGGATTGGTATGCCTGCTGTCTCTGACAGCCGTCGCCGACGTGCCCACAGTTATCAGCTACCAGGGTCGCCTGACCGACTCAACCGGGGCGCCGGTGGATACGGTCGCGCCCATGATGTTCTGGATTTATGACGACACGCTGGGGACAAGCATGCTCTGGAACGAATCGCATGCGAGTGTGGTCGTTACGGACGGTTTGTTTACAGTGTTGTTGGGGTCGACCACGCCGCTGGATGCTTCGTTTTTCAACGGCGACATTCTGGGACTCGGGATCCGGGTAGGCGGTGCGCAGATTGACGAGTTGATCCCGTTGGTGACAACACCCTACGCCTTCCGCGCCGTACACGCCGACACCGCGAACTATGCTCTAGCTGGTGCCGGTGGGGGTGGTGTCTGGACTCTAAGTGGCGACGACATCTACTACAATGACGGCAACGTCGGTATTGGCACGGCGACACCGAACCACAAGCTCGACGTCAACGGCAACATCAATACCGACTCTGCTTATCTTGCCGCGGGCGATACCGTGCTGCACGCCACGGGCAACAACAGTATAGCCGTCGGAAAGGGAGCCGGTGTGAACAGCAGCGCTTCCTATTGCACCTTTGTGGGGGCCACCACCGGGCCCAACAACGAAGGGGGCGCCAACACGATGATCGGTCGGTCGGCCGGGTACTTCCATACCACCGGCGACCACAACACCTTTGTAGGTGCGGAGGCCGGGTACAACAATATCCTCGGCGACCGAAACACCATGATCGGCTATAGCGCCGGTCGCAACGCCGCCGGATCGGACAATGTCTTTCTGGGTCGCGGCGCCGGTTATGGTATCGCGGGTTCCGGCAGGCTGGTTATCGACAACAGTTCCACCGGGACTCCGCTGATTTCAGGTGATTTTACCACCAACAGTCTGGGCATCGGCGTCGCTGATCCGGAATCAAATCTGGAGGTAGCCGGTCGCGTCACTTCTTCGGGCGATTTGGCCGGATTCAAGTTCTATGACCGGAGCCCGAGTGCGGTGGGCGCCTGGACATGGTGGGCCGATAACGGTGCGGCTCGCCTGCAACTCGGCGGAGTCGCTGAACCGGAAGCGCTACGCATTACGTCCGCCGGCAATATGGGAGTCGGCACCACCGCACCGGGAGATCACCGGCTGCTCGTGGAGAACAGCAGTTTCCGGGTGCACGGGTCGACTGCATTCTTCAAAAGCAACCACGCCAACGGAATCGCCCTGATGGCCGAGACCACATCCGACGACGCTACCGCTGTCTTTCTACAGAAGGGCAGCGGCGATGCGTTGCGTTGCTTCTATATCGACGTTGATGAAGTCTGGAACTTCCTTTTCCGCGTTACCAATACGGGACGTGCTGTCTGCAATGAACTGGAACTTCTCGGCGGCGCTGATCTGGCCGAACCGTTCGCCATGTCCGGCGGCGAGGTCCCCGCGGGAGCGCTGGTTGTGATCGACGACCAGAATCCCGGCCGGCTAAAACTGAGCGACCGCGCCTATGACACGCGTGTGGCTGGGATAACCAGCGGCGCAGGCGGCGTCAAACCGGGCTTGACCCTCTCGCAGAAAGATGTGTTTGAGGACGGTCAAAACGTGGCTATCAACGGTCGCGTCTACTGTCTGGCTGATGCATCGTACGGGGTAATCAAACCGGGCGACCTCCTAACAACCTCAGATACACCGGGTCACGCCATGAGTGCCACCGACCGTGATCGCGCCTATGGAAGCGTCATCGGTAAGGCTATGTCGCCTCTCGATGACGGTCAGGGACTGGTACTCGTGCTGGTGAACTTGCAGTAGGGTGGGAGGTTAGTCATGAAGATACCTATCTTTACACGAACCGCCCACCAAGGGATGAAGCCTGTTCTGGCACAAGTGCTGTCAGGTGACTCGCCTGACAGTCTTCATGGAACAAAGCAGGTGTCGGGCGAGGTCGCCCAACACCACCTGCAAAGCCTCGCGTGGTCCCGTGCGTTCACCAAGACTACTCTCGTCGCGCTGGCAACTCTGGTGTTGATGTTTTCGGATGCCATGGCAACTCCTCCGACTGTAATCAACATCGAGATCGATTACATGGTACAAAGAAACGATGCCGGTATAGTCTTCACTCACGAACCGCAACAAATCGAAATCGATGCGGTGGTGCAGATGTTCGCTTGTCGTGGCATCACATGCAATATCATTGTCGATGACGAACTGCCATACATCGAAGTACTGCAGCGGGACCCCAACAATTCGGCCAATTTCTTCGGGTATACCGGCACCAACAGTTTCGGCCAGCTCAAACATCTGTTTCGGGATAACGGAGCTTGCTGGCATTACTGTATTTTCGGGCATCGTTATCAAGCCAACAACTATGATACCTCCAGTAGTTCCGGATTGGGCGAGCTGGGTGGTGATGACTTCATAGTCACGCTTGGAGCTTTCACCGATTCCATAGGCACACCATTCGATCGCGCCGCTACATTGGCCCACGAACTGGGGCACAACCTGGGCTTGAACCATTGCGGGAACATGAACTGCGGCCTCACCGGAAACACTACACCAAACTACCCCAGCACCATGAGTTACTTCTGTCAACTGGAAGGTGTTCGGACCAGGTATGTCGACATGGGGTTGGCCCCAAGGGACGCCAATTATCTGAAGGAGATCGACTTTTCATACGGCAGTATGTGCAACATCTACGAGGCGGACCTGGACGAGTTCTTCGGCATCGGTATGAAAAAGCTGGATTGGGATTGTAACGGTGCGATAGAGTTCGATAGTGTGGTCCAGGACCTTGATGGTGATACGCTCGGGGGTTGGTGCATATCCATGGGTCGTTTGTCGTACCTGAACGATTACAACGATTGGGCTGGTATCCAGGACAACACTTGCCCTAAGGACCCTCAGGAGCTTGACAACTTGCCAGAGATCTCGTGCATAACTTACGAGGAGCATCAGCAGTATTTGGCCGAACAACGTGGTGTCAGGGTGCAACCTGAACTCGCAGTCGAGCCTTGCAATGCCAACCGTATGCTCTGGGCTGTTCCGACTCCCGGTACATGGGGTGGTGGTTGGTGCAACAATCCATATAACGGATTCACGCAAGCCTACAACGCGGCCTGGGCCGGTGACATCATCTACCTGAAGTACGGCGTGTACAATGTTGCCTCGCCGACGATCCTGCTCGATAAACGGATGATCATTACGGCAACTCACAGCGCCCTGATCCGCCCGGTCGGGAAGGGGGGAGAGGGAAAGTAGAGCAAACACAGCGGTAGGGCGTAACCCTCATGCCGGTTCTGGCACCAAAGGTCATGTAGTGTCCGGCAGATGTCCACATCTGCCGCTCACCGCACGCACGGGCGTGGGCAGCGTGCCGTGTGCATGCTTCGACTCCGCTCAGCATGAGGTTACAAACGTGCGAAGCGCGAAGAAGTGATTTATCACCGCGTAGCGGCGGGCCTTGTGTCCGCCGACCTCTGTCACCCCGAGCGCAGTCGAGGGGGGCATCCCTCGGTGGGAGACAAGCCCCCACCCTATGCGACGTAGATAGGCTCGTGCTCGGCAGATGTCCACATCTGCTGCTTACCGCACGCAAGGGCGTGGGCAGCGTGCCGTGTGCATGCTTCGGCTCCGCTCAGCATGAGGTTACAAACGTGCGAAGCGCGAAGAAGTGATTTATCACCGCGTAGCGCGAGAGACAGGCTTGCCTGTTATCACCGCGTAATCACCGCGAACTCGTCGACCGACCAGTCCTTGTCGGTGACGTAAAGGCCGACGATATCGGCATCCAACTCCCAGCCGCGCAGACACTCCATACCGCGCCGCAAATGCCCCAGATGCTCTTCTTCCGAGACCGGATTGCCTGCGCAGTCGCCGTGCCCAACCAGGATGATCAACTCTGACTTATGCTTTTCCACCGATAGCTTAACTCGCTCTTTGATGGAGGGTAACTTGTCCGGGTTTCGCGTAGCCATCATCAGGTCGGCGCCCGGCTCGGTGATCAGGTCGACATAGTCGATTTGGTACGTTTCTTTGACAAAGTTGATAACCGGCAGTTGTGTCCGGCCATCGATACAGTTGATACATGTTGCGAATTTCGGCTCATCCAGGAATTCATCAAGTGAGGTCATGTGTATTGCCTTTCTGATTTGGTTAGACCGGCAAGATCGGGGGAAGGGGGGTGTATTGTCAATACTACTTTGGGGGGTCAGCCGGAGCGCTAGCGACCAAGACCCGCTCGCGGGCTGCCGGGCTTCAAAAACTCTTTACATGTGTCGATAATTCGTCTAAATTAGGCGGCTTTAGAGGAATATGACAATGAAGTTCGACCCGCTAAAAGACGATTTTACCATCCCCTCAGCCGAGGAGAAAATCCTCGAGTTCTGGACCGAGCAGGACGTCTTTCACAAATGTAACGAAGCCGCCAAAGACAGGCCGCATTTCGTCTTCTACGAAGGACCGCCCACGGCCAACGGCAAGCCGGGCATTCATCATGTCATTTCCCGCACTATCAAGGACCTGATCTGTCGCTACAAAGCGATGAACGGCTATCGCGTCGACCGTAAAGGAGGCTGGGACACACACGGGCTGCCGGTTGAGATCGAAGTTGAGAAGCAGCTCAAACTGGAATCCAAAGCGCAGGTTATCGAGTACGGTGTAGCCCAGTTCAACGCCAAGTGCAAAGAGTCGGTATTCAAGTATCTCGACCTGTGGGACAAACTCACTCGTCGCATCGGCTACTGGCTCGATCTCGATGACGCTTACGTAACGCTCAAAAACGAGTATATCGAAACGGTCTGGTGGATTCTCAAGAATTTCTTTGACCGTGATCTGATCTACCAGGGTTACAAGACGCTACCCTTCTGCCCACGTTGCGAAACCGGTCTCTCCAGCCACGAGGTCGCTCAGGGATATGAGATGGTCAAGGACCCGTCGATCTTTGTCAAGGTCAAAGCGGCTGACTCAGATTTCAGCTACTTGATCTGGACCACCACTCCCTGGACCTTGCCATCCAACGCCGCCCTCTGTATGCATCCCGAAGCCGACTATGTTATGGTTGAGCACGAAGAGGAAAAACTGGTCTTAGCCGAAGCGCTGGTGAACAAAGTTTTCGGTGAGGACAAAGAGATTCTCGAAAGCTTCAAGGGCACCGACTTTCTGAAACGAAAGTACGAGCCGTTGTTCGATACTTTCAAAGATCAAACCGACAAGGCTTTCTATGTCATCAATGCCGAGTTCGTTACACTCGACGACGGTACCGGCATCGTTCACATCGCTCCCGGATTCGGCGCCGATGACTATGAAATCGGCAAGGAATTCGGTCTGCCGGTACTTCAGGCCAATTCGGCTAACGGTATCTTCAAGGAGCTTAGCGGCAAGTACTCAGGCATGTTTGTCAAGGACGCCGATCCGATCATCATCAAAGACCTCAAGGTGGCCGGACGGATGTTCAAAAAAGAACAATACGAACACAACTACCCATTCTGTTGGCGTTGTCATTCACCCTTGATCTACATAGCGCGGCAGTCCTGGTATCTCAAGACGACCCAGTTCAAAGAGCAACTGATCAAGAACAACAATATCGCCAACTGGTATCCCGATGAGATCCGCTCCGGGCGGATGCTTGACTGGCTGGAGAACAACGTCGACTGGGCGCTCTCACGTGAACGGTTCTGGGGGACACCTATCCCGATCTGGGTCTGCGATGACGACAAGTGCGGCAAGACGCGCGCCGTCGGCTCAATCGAACAGTTGCACAAGGAAGCTACCAACATACCCGCTGATATTGAACTGCACAAGCCGATGATGGACGCTGTCAAACTAACCTGCGAGTGCGGCACAGAGATGACGCGCATCCCGGAGGTGCTGGATTGCTGGTTTGATGCCGGCTCGATGCCCTATGCTCAGTGGCACTACCCGTTTGAAAACGAACAGGAATTCAAGACCAAGTACCCGGCCGATTTTATCAGTGAAGCGGTCGATCAGACTCGTGGATGGTTCTATTCGCTGCTGGCTATTTCGACATTGCTTTATGATCAACCGCCGTTCAAGAATAATGTGGTGATGGAATTTGTGGTCGACAAAAAGGGCAAGAAAATGTCCAAACATGTCGGCAACGTAATAGACCCCTTCGAAACAGTAGACAAATACGGCGCCGACCCGACCCGTTGGTATCTGCTGGCCAATTCGGCCATCGCGGTGCCGACAAAGTTCAACCTGGACTCGCTGGCCGAGGTGGTGCGAAAGTATTTCGACACTCTGAGAAACACTTACTCGTTCTTCGCCCTGTACGCCAATGTCGATAATCTGGTGGATCGCGCAACCGAGGAAGGTCGGACAATTGAGGACTTCTTGGAAAGCCGGGCGGGCGATCCGGACCGCTTTGATCGATGGATTATCTCCCGATTCAACTCTCTTGCAAAACATGTAGGCGCCCAGCTGGACAAGTACGAGATCACCAAGCCGGTGCGCCAGATTCAGCATTTCGTCATCGAAGAATTGTCCAACTGGTACGTCCGCAACAACCGCCGCCGCTTCTGGGCCAAAGGTGATGACCCCTCCAAGATGCGCGCCTATCTGACGCTGTATCGAGTCTTGGTCGGCGTCTGTGAGCTTACCGCGCCGGTGACTCCGTTTGTCAGCGAACTTCTGTTCAAACAACTGATGGGCCAAACCAAGGAGGCGCCGCTGTCTGTTCACATGATGTCGTACCCCACCGCGGACGAGTCGCTGATAGATACCGATCTTGAGAAAACGATGGGCTTGGTGGAAAAAGCTGTCTCGCTCGGCCGGGCAGCGCGCTCACGCAAGAACCTGAAGGTCCGCCAGCCGCTCTCGGAGCTGATAGTCGGTCTCCCGGAGAAAGTCAGATTTGACACTCTGGATGGTTTTGCCGACATTATCAGGGAGGAGCTCAACGTAAAGAAGATCGGCCCGGCTACCGATCTGGCCGACTATGTCATATACTCGGCCAAACTGAATTTCAAAACTGCCGGATCACGGCTCGGCGGCGATGCCAAGGCGGCAGCCGGCCTGGTTGCTCAGCTCGGGTCAGAAGAGGTGGTACAGGGTGAGAGATCGCAACAGTTTAAGATTGCTTTGGACGGCCGTGAGGTCGTACTTTCTACAGAAGAAGTTCTGGTGATCAGGCAGGAGCGCGAAGGCTTCGCCGTTGAATCGGACGGCGCTTTGAGTGTGGCGCTGGTTACAGAACTTGATGACGATCTCGTTGATGAAGGATTTGCGCGCGAACTGGTTAACAAGATTCAGAACATGCGCAAGTCGAACGGTCTGGAGGTCACTGACCGGATTACAGTGGCGCTCAGATCGACCGAGCGCGTTAGCCAGGCAGTATCAAAACACGATGAGTTCATCATGGCCGAGACGCTGGCCGACGAACTGAAATTCTCATCGGGTGAGGAAATTGACGACGCCCAGGAGTGGAACATAAACGGCGAAAAGACATCGATATCGGTCGTGAAAGTATAATTCGGAGTTTCCCATGAGAAAAACCGAAATGAAGAAATTTACCAAGCTGCTTTTGGATAAGAAGCGGGAGTTGCTCAAAGAAATGGGCATCCTGATGGAGTCCCATGTATCGTCCACCATAAAAGACTCCACCGGCGATCTCTCATCATATTCCTACCACATGGCCGACCAGGGGACCGATGCCATGGAGCGCGAACTGGCTTTCATGTTCGCCTCCAAGTCCGGACGGTTGGTGTATCATATCGACGAAGCGCTCAGGCGCATCGAGGACGGCAGCTACGGCAAGTGTGGGTTGTGCAAAAAACAGATCAGCAAACCGAGACTGACTGCCGTACCACATGCCCGGCTATGCATCGATTGCAAGTCATCCGAAGAGGAAAAGAAGTCTGGCCCCCAAAAACGCTAAAAACCTCCTCTGGCCGCTCGTAATCATCATCGCGGTGTTACTCGCCGATCAAGTGAGCAAAATACTGGCCGTCCACTACCTGGCCGAATCGTCATCCGGGTCGGTCGAGGTGTTGGGTCGCTTTCTCATGTTCACGTTGGTGTACAACGAGGGCGGCGCCATGGGCACCAACCTGGGATCATCGACCTATTATCTAATAGCCTCCTTGCTCATTCTTCTCTTTCTGCTCTATTATGTGTACCTGGCCCGCAGCGATCGTATGCTGGCCAACACCCTCGCCTTTGTTGCCGGCGGCGCAATGGGAAACATAGTTGACCGCATTCGCCTTGGACGTGTGATTGACTTTATCGACGTTAATGTGCCGGACATCACACTTTTCGATTATGGATTGCAGCGCTGGTGGACCTTTAACATCGCCGACAGCGCTATCACCTGCGCCATAATCGTACTTCTGATCCGGATGATCTTCGGACGCAAAGATTCACTCACCGCACCTGATAAGCAACCGTCCGACATAGCCCTGAAACCATAGCAGCGAACGACTGCATACAGATAACATCTATTGACCGGAGGTTCTGTGTGAATCTGTCGGAGAGGATCATAGACATTGTCCACCGATGGCGATCGAGTTCGCCAAGGCGTCGCTGGCCGGTTTCGCTTGTCGTCATGCTCTGCTTCGTGGTTGGAAACATAGCTCTGGTCTGGTCTGCGTTGTGGATAGACCGCCGTCTCGGCATACGCGTAACCGGATTCGAAGAACTCAGATATGCCCTTGGCTGGCCCATCTGTGTTATGGGCTCCTTGCTGATGCTCTGGATCGTGTTCTTGTTCTTTCGACAAAGAGGCACACCGGTTCCATTGAATCCTCCAAAGAGTCTGATCACTTCAGGTCCGTATAGGGTCACAAGGAATCCAATGATATCCGGGTGGTTCATAGGTTCCTTCGGATTGGCGATTGTGCTTGGGTCGATTGTGCAGTTCTTCGTTGTAACGCCGCTTTTGATGCTCCCCTTTATTCTGTTCGTCATAAAAGTCGAAGAACCGGAATTGGAAAAACGGTTTGGGCAGGAGTATTTGAACTACAAGAATAGTGTGCCCCGGTTCTTTCCACGGCTGCGACCCCGCCGGACTGAAAGCAGTTCGTGACTTTGTCGGTCTCCCTTGCAGGCTACTCAAACGCGAACAAAGCAGACTGGAAAACACGGGTCGAGTAAGCAGCTTGCTCCAGTGTGTAGAACCTACCTTCAACAAGATCGGATGTTGCCCAGAACTCTCTTGCCTGTTCTTCTGACCAGAAGAAGACAGACTTGCGTCAGAAATTGTCGATGATACTCGGATCACGCCAATTGGGCAAATCCAGCGGCGGCACAAAAACCATCGGCGCCGGTCCGCCTTCCAATATGTCGATGTTAAGATCACTGTCGATGGCCATGACGATCGATCGACCGGAAACAACGCATTCGGTCTTGACCCGTGTCGACAACTGTTCTTTTCTCAAACGCCCTTGCACGAAGGGCGTGGCTGTCGTGTCGACTGCTCAGGCGGCATTGGTTTGTTCACCGGACTCGAATGTGAAATGATGAGGCGTTGTTTCGCACGTCACGGGATATGCCCAGCTAACCTCCCCGTTGTCGTTTCTGAACAGGAACACAAGATGCTTCTCAAGGTCATCGAGTATTTCGTTCACGCGCGGCAGAGATATCTTCAATTCCCGGGCAATAAACTCAGGTGACAAGGGCCGCCCAACTCTTGGTATCTCCCGGACCGTAAAATTACGTACCCGATGATGGTCCTCGGACATGAACTCCAACAGGGTTGCAACAGCCGCCGGGGCCTGAGACAACTCCTGTTCCCATTCTCGTCGTGGCAGTTCCACAATCCGGCGTCCCTGCCCAACTAATATCTTCTCACTCACGACGGCACCTCCATTGTGGTCGGTGTTTCTTCTGAGCACCAATAAATGCATTGTTGCGCTCTCACGCACCTGATATTCAAAAAGCCGCCAAGGTAGACCCCGGCATTTCCCGGGAACCAAATAACCGAAAAAGTGATTGCGGAATGTATACAGAGTAAATAGGTTGACTTTATCAAACAAAAGGAGAACGGTATGACCAAATCAGCGATCCTGTTCATTGGATTGGTCGCCCTGCTTTGCACCGCGGCGACGGCCGGGGACCTGCCCTGGTTCGACATGGAGAAGTGTACTTTCTGCAAACACATCACAGCCGAAAAAGGCTTGATGGAGCACATGAATTTCGAGTATCACAACCACTCCAAAGGTATCCTCTCGATCACCGTGGTCGACAAGGACTACCAGGAAGCCTTTGCTCGCGTCAGCAAGAAGATGACCGAGACGGGCGAAAAAATGATGGCCTCCAAAGAGCCGCCGCCGTACATGTGTGGTCACTGCGCGGGCTATGGCGAGTTTATAATGGCCGGCGTCATGCCGGAAGTGGTCTCCACCGATGGCGGTGAGATAACGCTTTGGATGTCCGACAAACCTGAGATGGTGACCAAGCTGCACGCCTTCGCCCAGCGGACAACCGATGAATACAAGAAAATGCACGCCGACATGGCCGAATAATCAGCGCCTTTTCTTTGGACAAATCAACCCCCACTCGGATAATCCGGGTGGGGGTTTTTGGTATACCATCGTACACGCCTGTCGTGCAGCTCCGGGATTAATCCCGTTCAGTCGGTTCTCAATGTGACCGGGACCTCCCCCGCCAATTGTTTATCCCAGTCGAGCCGAGCTGTGAACTGCATCACCAAAAACAGTGTCACGATGGCTAAGATCGTTATTGTCAGGCCGGTATATCCCTCCAGGAAGAAAGCGTAGGAGAAAAGGATCAAATAAACAAACTGCGCCAGCCCGGTCTCCACCAGGGCGAAGCGTACACCCACCACCAATCGCATGTACGAAAGAACCAAAAACACGGAGACCAACGAGCTAATGACACAAGCCCAATGCACGTTGATGTGGTCTACGAGATAGGCCAAAAGCAAGTGGAAAGCAAAGAAGGCTGTGGCCAGAAAAAAATAATTCATAAAGTGTATCTTGATGTTCCTGACCGTGGTCACCATGAACATGACGAAAAAGAAGAAGAACAGCGACACCGGTGCGAAGAAACTGAGGCGACTGACGAACGGTCCGGGGTTGAGCTTCTGTGGCAGGTCCATACCGATCTGTATTCCCGAAATCAGGCTGTCATACTCCCAGATCAAGGTCCAGCCATCTCCGGTTCGCTGCATACTCACCGGCGACATGCTGTTGGCGGGGAAATCGATCTCATCGAAGTCGGTGGTCATGGTCAGTCTGAAGTTTTGAATCTGGGTTACGCCCGAACCGAGAAGATACCACCATTCGTCCATACCGTGCGACCGATAGGATATCTCGACGGTCTTGCGCTCACCCGCCCGCAGCCACAGTTCACGAGAGACTGTACTGCCGGAGGCGTCCAGTTTGGGCACGCTGTCACCGTCGATTTTGAACGCAAACCCGTCGTAGATGCCGTCTTCCGCCGGGAAACTGTACTCAAAAACGACGAATTGGTCGATATCCGACGGGTTGCTGATAACGTACTTTCCGAGGAAGTCAACATGGTAGGTGGAATACCAGATCAGGCCCTTTTTGCGATTGTCAAGGTCCAGGGTCACCGAAATATCGCTGCTGTCAAGCGGGAGCGGCGCCCGCCCGACCGGGACGAAGGCGCTGTCGGATGTAGAGAGAGCCGTTTCTGACAGTTTGATCGGATCGATCCGACCCTTCACCAGCGCTCGGGGCGCCCGCTGATGTTGAACTGTCCCCCACAACTGCCCCACGGCCGCTTTGAGCTTGGCGTCTTGTCGGTCGGTGCGCAGTTCCATCGATGATCCCAGTGTCACCCAGGCGACGCTGGCAAAGATAAAGATGACCACCAGGGGAAGGATTCTTTTGGACATAACGCTGTCCTCCGGGTTGCGCTCGAGTGTCACATGCGTCGCATGGTTCGGATCGGCGGCATAACCGTACCGGGTCCGGATCGTGTCATTATTCGACGTGGGCACCGTGAGCTTTGCTAATGATACCGGTGAGCCTCAGAAAGGTTCAGTATGGATAATCTCATCCAGTCCGGCAGGTCGCAAGGATGGTGTTGCCAACACTTTCCGTCCAGGACCGAGTTCGTGTCGGGATGGCAGGCGTCCCCCGGTCGGTTTTGGTTGCAATCGCACACCTTTTGTGCGAACCTATGACGCGAGTGGTCGAACACAACTGGCCGCGGGCGGTTCTGCCGTGCAAACACGAACCGGAAACAACTACGGGATGCAAGAAAAGCCTAAACCAAAACTGCGCCTCGGTCTCCTTCTGGATAGCTTCACCATCCACACCTGGCAGTTGAGAATGCTAAAGAAGATAGTAGCATCGGAGTATGCCGCGTTCCAATTGGTACTGCTCAACGATGCCCCGACCATCACGCCACGAAAACGCAGCCTCTACCGCTTGCTTGGCTACATGGAAGCACACCTGTGGCGAACCTATCATGGCGTCAGCAAAGACCCATCGCAACCCGGTTGGGACCCGTTTGAGTTGGTTGATTCGTCCGCCCTGCTGAAAGCCGTCCCGGTTCTGAAAGTGCAGCCCAAACAAAGCCGACACTCCGACCGGTTCACACCCGAGGATATAGAGACCATAAAATCGCACGAGGTTGATGTCCTTATTCGCATTGGTTTCCGTATTCTCAGAGGGGATATTCTCAAGGCGGCCAGGTATGGTGTATGGTCGTATCACATGAGTGACAATCGTGTGATCCGAGGCGGTCCGCCTGGATTCTGGGAGGTGCTCGAAAGTCACCCGGTGACCGGGTCGGTTTTGCAGGTGCTTAGCGAGGAGTTGGACGACGGTGTGATACTCTATCGTTCATGGTCGGCCACGCATCCGTTCTCAATAGATCGCAACCGTGACAATTACTACCGCAAGTCCATCTCGTTCCTCCCCAGAAAACTAAGAGAGCTTCACAACCTGGGCGCGGAGAAGTTCTTCGAAAAAGTTCATGGTGACAACCAAACTGACAATCGCGGTGGCGGCAAGCTGTACAAAGCTCCATCGAACACCAGATTCCTTCGGCTCTTTGCACGATATCTTGCCAAGCAGGTCAGGGTCATGCTGTCCCGGCTGCTCTTCTGCGATCAATGGGTCCTGCTGTACAGCCGCACCGAACAACAGCCCGAAACATTGTCTGAATTCAAGAAGCTGAGTCCTCCTGGACAAAAGTCATGGCAAGACCCGTGCATCGTGTACGAAGGCGGCAGGCATCACGTTTTCGTCGGCGAACATGGTCGCAAACGGTCGGAAAGCCACATTTCGCTGTTGTCCTTAGACTCAAGCGGCAGTTGGCAATCTGCCGTCACGGTGCTCCTACAGCCGCATGCACTGTCGCACCCGTTTGTATTCACATTAGAGAATGAGCATTACATGATCGCATCGTCGAGTGACGGCGGACCGGTCGAGTTGTTTCGGGCTACCGACTTTCCGACCAAGTGGACTTATGAGAACTGTCTCATCCAGGATATCACGGCGGCCAATGCGACTATGTTTCATCATGAGTCAAGCTGGTATCTCCTGGCCAATGCGATCGAGAACGAAGGGTCCTCCATTAACGACGAGCTCTTTCTGTTTTACGCAGATCATCCTCTGAGTACGCACTGGACGCCACACCCGCTTAACCCGATAGTGTCCGATGTCAGAAAAGCGCGACCAGCGGGTCGGATATTCAACGTTGACGGAAACCTCTACCGTCCGGCCCAGGACAACTCGGCCGGTGACGGTCAGGGCGTGAGGATATTTCAGATTGTGATACTATCGGAAAGCCGGTATGAGGAGCAAGAGGTCCGGGGCATCGCAGCCGAGGGACATTCTGAGATCAAGTCCATAGGCGCTTTTGCCGGCGCCGACGGCTTAACCGTTGTTGGCGGACGGGTGAAAAAGATGCGATTATTCTAAGGGGCACGGGAGCCCACGGTTGTCAGTTGTTCTCATCCGGTGCGCCGCTCGGCTACGGACAGGCCGGCGGTTCGGGACCGTTGGTGAACATATAATCCACCAGATAGACCAGATCACTGATCTCAATCCCGGCCAGGCCGTCAACATTGGCTTCATCCAAGTTCGGCGGCTCCGGGCCCGAATTGAACATGAAGTCGACCAGATGAATCAGGTCGGAGATATCTATCTGTCCGGCCGGATCGTGATCGACATTGCCTCTGCGGATACAGTCGACCAGGGCCAGATTGAACGGATAAACGACCTCGTATTCCGACTGACCTTCAGGTTTCACACGCCAGAAATACAGGTCGGCTACGGCAGTATCCAAAGGAGATACCTGATAGGAACTCCCATCGACCGTGGCTGTTGCTACCAGACTTGCGAAATCGATATCGGTGGCCACTTGAAGGTCGAAACTGCCGCTCCCCGGCCAACGGAGAACTGGATTGTCGTTGTACACCCACGAACCGGGCGCGGGATAAACCGGGGATCCTCCAAAGGGATAAATGTCAAAATTATAACCGGACGAAGCCATTGTGCTTTGTTCGGCAAACCGATATGGGACCGAACCGAAAGTCATTTCCAAAGAAAACGTTTCAACACTTTTGGCAACACCCGGTTTGGGACTTGCAGACAGAGTATAAACACCGCTTTCGGCTGTATTGAAAGTAATTGCATCGTCGAGCGAACCGTTTTGGTTGCTGTTACGTCGTTGATATTCACCGGAAGCAATCGAACTGCGAACGTTGTTGACCACCTGCCCACTAGGACTCAAGAGGGCTAACTGGGCATTGTCCTCGGCTGTGATCACGACCGGCATAGCAGTAAAGCCGTCGGGGTCAAGCTGATTCTCAAGCACGAACAGCGAGGCACCGCTCTGTGATTCATACGATGCGACCACCAGGTCCAAATCGGCATCGGAATCGGCATCGAAACAGATCACCTGAATCGGCAGATACTTGTCAATGTCATATCGCAGTTCGTTGGTAAAGCTGCCGTCGCCATCACCAAACAAGATCGCGCAATACTGTTCACTGCCGTTGACGTATGCAATATCCAGGTTTCCGTCATTGTTGAAGTCACCGGTGCAATCGGCCATAACGTGACCGAGCGGGGTTCTGATAATGGTCTGGCTGAAAGTACCATCGCCGTTACCCAAGTAAACAACCAACTGGCTGTGTGTTCCGCCGACCGAGGGAGTAGCCAGGCAGAGATCAAAAAGATCATCATTGTTAAAGTCGGAGCCCATGTTGGTGACTTCGATATCGAATGAGCCGTAAGTTTGGCTATAGGATGCGTTCAGGTTGAACCCGCCACTTCCAGTGCTGAGGTATATTTTCAACCCGCTTTCGGTGCCGATAGCCAAATCATCAAGACCATCATCATCGAAATCCGCACTTGTAACCGATTTGGCAACTTCCCCGCCCCCCAAAGGAATCGGAAAACCCTGGCCGGAAAGTACCGAATCAGCGTCGCCCTGGAACATCCCTATTCCCCAATTATTCACGACGACATAATCAAGGTACTGATCGCCGGTGAATTCACCCAGAACCGCGCCGCGTGCGAAAGTATTATAAAACGATTCGGATTCGATTGTGCTGAAACCGTTATCCCCGTCCCCCAGCATGATGTATGCAGTTTCGGTTGTACTTCCCAACATAACGAAGTCAAGATTCTTGTCCCCGTTCAAGTAACCCCGCACCGGACCGCGAAAGGCATATCCGTTGGGATATGTCCATACGGTGTCAAAAGTCATATCTTGGTTAAGGTCCAAAAGACAGGCGGTTTTTGGATAATTTCGACCCACGGAACAGATAAACAGCTCCGGCTCAATGTCGCTATCACTGTTTCCCTGGACCATGTGGATGGCTTCCGGCGCGCTTGGAGTTTCAGTTTGATCGAATGACAACAGGTAATCGGCATCCGACACCACCTGGATTGTGACCGACCGCATGACACACATACCAGCCGTATCACAAGCTCGAATCCGAGCCGACCACAAGCCGACATCGGACGCAGTCGGCGACCATGTGAACTCAGCTGGGTCGCCGTCGACCAACTCAGGTTCGTTGGTGGGCGTTCCGCCGCCGGTTTCCAGCAGCGAAAAATCAAACAGTTCAATTTCAACCGGATAATCCTCCGGCGAATCGGCCGAACAATCGAAAGTAACCTCGGACCCGGCCGCGGTGCGAGGATCATCGGCCGGCAGCGCCAAAATCGGGGGCAGAGTTCCTGAGACCACGGTCAGCGTGTCAATGATGACAGTCGGCGTGTACATCCCGTACCCATGTTCCTGGAGGGACATCAGGCCGAATTGCCCGGCCGGAGGAAACCAACCACTGTCTACGATCATGCTGCCCGGTGTGAGTCCTGTCATCCAAAGTCGGACCACTGCATCATTACCCGGTGGCAGCGGCTGGCCGCTCAAGGCTGCAACCACGGTCGTGTCCGGCGGAACTCCGGCAGAGTCCCAATAGCTGGTAACTCGATACCACAGAACCTCAGGGCTACTCAGGCGATTGACAAAGCGGACGGAATCGACCTTGGCAAAACCGGTGTCGAGCGTTTTGGACATCAAACCGAAGTTGATGTACCTGATGCCATAATCGTTGGCCACGACGATATCGATGGGCATTGACAAACCAACTTTCAAGGAATCTCCGGCCACGCGGATAGTGTCCGGCTGGCCGTAATCCTGAGCATACGATACTGCAACCGAGAGCAGTACCAAAACGGTAGCTAACGCGAAGGTTTTCATGATGCAATCCTCAATGGATCTGGGTCAAGTATGTTTCGATTTATAAAGTGGCCGAGGGTCGAGAAACCACTTCGCTTCCTCCTGTGTAATTAAAGTATATAAATGAGTCGAGTTTCGCAAGCAAAAAAGTGCCCCAGCCAAGCGCCCCTTTGCTGTTTACAACCAAACCTAATCGGAGCACATTACAGGTGCTGTCAGGTGACTCGCCTGACAGCCAGCCGGTCGGACGGTAGGTGTCGGGCGGGGTCGTCCAACACCACTCGAATACATGTGCGACCCGCCGCCCACCACGGAGCAATATACCAACACCCCTTTGCTGTTTACAACCAAACCTAATCGGAGCATATTGGACCCATCAACGACGACACAGAGCGAGTCAAGCTTATGGACGACGACAATCTGATCCGAGGAATGAACGACTACTATCATCGACGTGCACCTATTCACGACGAGAGGATGTCATATAAGTCCAACCAACAGATGGAAGCGTTGTTCAAGCCGATCATCGAATTGCTCGAACCGTTCATCGTGGATAAGGATGTTCTGGAGATCGCCTGCGGCACCGGCAACTGGACGCAAATCCTCACCAAAAGAGCTCGCTCGGTGCTGGCCACCGACGTCAACCAGTCAACGCTTGAGATTGCGCGTCAAAAAGAGTACGCCAACCCACAACCTCGATTTGCCCCGGCCGATGCCTACAATCTCGACGGCGTCGAGGGAGCCTTCGACACGGCTTTCATGGCCGACTGGTGGGCGCACATTCCAAAGAGGAAATTGCCGCGATTCCTCAATGACTTGCATCAAAGGTTGCGGGTATCCGGCTGCGTGGTCGTTGTCGATATGCTGCCATACGACTTGCCCGATGATGAGACAGAGTCTTTTGACTCAGACGGCAACCGAATCCATCAGCGAACACTGCCGGGGGGCGGCCTTTTCTCTGTCGTTAAGAACTATCCCTCGCGTCAGGAGTTGGTCGATACAGTTTCTCAGTTCGCCGATGAATTCCATTACTGGAATAACCGGGCCTTGAAACGCTGGGTTTTGGCCTATCGTCTGCGCCAAAAGGGACTGGGCTGAAACCAACTAAGATATTGACATTTCCCCGGTTCACTCTAACTTTACGCCGGTAACTCTGGTTGGTCAGATTTGCTTTAAGGTAGTACCGATGACAGTGACCGAAAAACAGGCGGTCAAGACCGCATTTTATGATTATCATATCGAGGCCGGCGCCAAGATGGTGGAGTTCGCAGGTTTCTGGATGCCCATTCAGTATCAGGGAATCACGGCCGAACATCTGGCCGTGCGCAAGAACATCGGGCTGTTCGACCTTTCGCACATGGGAGAGATCGATCTGTACGGCGCCGACACAGTCGATTTCCTTCAGCGCGTCACCAGCAACAATGTCGCCGCCCTCGAAGTCGGGCAGATTCAGTATAGTTGTATGACCAGGCCGGACGGCGGCATTGTCGACGACCTGTTGGTGTACCGCCTTGCTGATCGATACATGCTGGTGATCAATGCGGCCAATATTCCCAAAGACCTGGCTTGGCTTGAGTCGCACCTCTTTGGCGATGTCAAACTTGTCAACCGCTCCGATGATTTCAGCCTGCTGGCTATCCAGGGACCGCAGGCGGCGACCTTAATGGCTGAGTTGACCAGGCACAACCTTGATGAGATGTCATATTACACTTCGGCGGTGGCCGACATCGTCGGCGGTGAGATGCTGTTTTCACGTACCGGCTACACCGGTGAGGATGGTTTCGAACTGTACGTCACCCGAGAGCAGACCGACGCTCTTTGGCAAGCCGTCAACGAGGTCGGACGGCGTCACGATCTGCGACTGATCGGCCTGGCCGCGCGCGACAGTCTTAGGCTGGAAATGAAAATGACTCTCTATGGCCACGACATCGATGAAACCACCAACCCGGTCGAAGCCGGACTGAGTTGGATCGTGGATATCGAAACTGATTTTATCGGACGAGACGAAATAGCCCGCATAAAAACAGAAAAACCGCATCGCCGGCTGGTCTGTCTTGAGTTGACCGAACGCGCGGTTCCGCGCCAGGGATACCAACTCTTGGCTGAAGGTGAGCCGGTCGGCCAGGTAACTTCGGGAGTCTTTTCACCCTCGCTGCAAAAGCCGATAGCTCTCGGTTATGTACCTCGCCGACATGCCAAGGCCGGAACCCAGCTGGAACTTCAGATCAGGAACAAACGGTTTGCAGCCCAGGTGGTAAAACCTCCGTTTTACAAAGACGGATCGCACCTATAGGACTCTTGCCATGGACGTTCAACTATACTTGACTCCATTTCCATCCGCCGAGACGGAGATCAACGACAAGATCGTGGTGGTCATTGACGTCCTACGCTGCACCACCTGTATCTCGGCCGCCCTGATGGTCGGTGCGCGCGGAGTGATCCCGACTCCCGGTCCCGGCGAGGCGGTCGACATGTGGACCAAGATAGGTCCCGACATGGCCATCCTGGCCGGAGAACGTCAGGGTATCAAAATAGAGAATTTCCAACTGGGTAACTCGCCGATGGAGTTCACGGCCGATGCCGTAGGCGGCAAACATGTGGTGATGACCACCTCCAACGGCACCGCCGCCTTTTTGCAGGCCACCAGCGCAGCGCTGACCCTGTCGTGCAGCCTGACCAATATCACCAGAGTGGTCGATCGTATCGCCGTCGAAGAAAGGGATCTTGTTATCACCTGCGCTGGTCGCGGCGGGCAGTTTTCGATTGAGGATACCATTTGTGGAGGGATGGTGCTGCACCTATTGTCGACTGACAAGAAACTAAAACTCACCATAAATGATGCCGGGTCGTTGGCCCTTTTGCTCTATCGCAGTAACAAGAACGCCCTCAGACAGACTATCGCTCAGGGTGAACATGGCCGGTATCTCAGCCAAATCGGATTTGCATCCGATGTTACAGCGGCAGCGGTCACGGACTCGATGCCGGTATTGCCGATTCTAAGGGAGGGCCAGTTGGTAGCGGCTGACGACTGATCGGATTGTCGTGATCAAGGGTCGTCTTTTGCCGCTGGATATGGTATAATGTGCAAATGAAAAAAACACTGTTATTGCTGGTAGCGTTATCACTAATTCATCTTCGGGTCTGGTCAGCAGGCGGCATCGAAGGGGCCATCGCCGTCTATCAAACGGATGAGGCCACCTCGGAGAATCACCTGCTCTTTGCCGACACCAATCGGTTTGTGACCGGCATGCCGGTATCCGGATTTCTGCTGACTTTTTCAGTCGATATCGAACTGGAGTCCTTCGACACGACCGGTTGCGAATTCAGTTTGCATATAATCACTCTCGGCCCCACGGCCAATACTTACTCACGGAATTTTAAGGTCGAGTACGGTTTGCCGGCCCGCATTGAGAATATTCAGGGCAAAGGCTCCTCTCGCTACCGCTTCGAATTCACACCCCTTCAGTCGTTCGAGACCGACTCCGCCTGGTGCTCCTACAGCCACCGCCAGGTTGGAGTATTCAACATAGAACCGTCCGCGCATCTTGATATTCACTATTTGCCCAACACCCTGGGCGATTTTTATTGGGGAGCGGCCAAAGGAATACTCGAAGAACATTACACCCGGATCCAGACACTGTACAACTTCACGCTACCGGGCAAATACGATATCTACCTGTGCCCATGTTATATCCCGTCCGTAATATGGGACAAACGATTTGCCACGGCTGTCGATCCCACCCGCACCACGGCTCACGCCATCTTTACTCACGCCTTGAACAGTGCCGACCCATTCGTGTTGGCTCACACCGTTGTGCTTCGCAACTACGGTTACGCCCCACCGTTTTTGTCGGAAGGCCTGGCCAATTACCTGTCGCTGGCCTTGTTCGACATGAAAGAAATCGTCGCTCAGAAAAAAAACCTGCCTCTGGATGATTTCCTGGACACTTACCAGTACTACACGGCCGATCCATATTTGGCCGACCGCACCGGTGCCACCTTTGTGATGTTCCTGGTCAACCAGTACGGTTTTCCACGTTTCAAGCAACTATACGAAGCGGCCGATGATTTGAATCTCCGCCGTCAGATCGAAAGGCACTACGATGCTTCCATCATTGAACTGGAAAATCAGTGGCGGACCTATGTCGATACCAGCCGGTTTGACATAGGCAGTTTGGTTTTTCACGCCGGTCTGGCCGAAGCCATGTTCGACTATCGTTTGATGTTGCGTTACGCCGAGGCTGTGGCGGAACTGTCGCGGACACACCAGGATTCGCTCGGGCATCTCTCGCTGCTCAAACGAGCCTATTTCTACTCGGGCGATTACTACAGCGCCACCGCCGTGCAGGAACAGTTGGTGCAACTTCAAAGCAGCTCGGCCAAGCACTGGATGACTCTGGGTACTTACCGGATGATGAACGGTTATTACGATCAAGCTCTTGAGGACCTTAGCACAGCCTTCAACCTCGATACATCCGACCACAATGTCAGATTCAATCTGGCCATGAACTACGATCATCGCGGGGAGCGAGCCAAAGCACGGGAACACTTGCAACAGGTCGTCAACCAACCCACCAAAGCCGGTCCGCACGTCGGCAGCATGATAATTCTGGGTCACATATTGCGCGAATCCGAAGATGAGAAGGAGCGAGCCCTGGGCCAACAGTATCTTCTGCAGGCCATTCGGGGGCTTGAAGCGACGCTTCAGTCCGGTCCTCCGGCGCCGTCCACTCATTTATGGCTGGGCATGGCCTGTATCGGTGTCGACGAATTCGAGGCGGCGCGCGGCTACCTTGAAGGCGCCCTGTTTCTGGAAACGCGACCCTTCTACCTGGGTATGAGTCATCTCTGGCTGGGAAAACTGGCCGATCTGACCGGTCTGCGGGACGAGGCGGTGGGCCACTACTCAGAAGTACTGGCCTTGACTTCGGCCGCCTACCACCAAGCCGAAGCTCAAAGACACCTCAAGACACCGTACACCCGATAGCTGCCACCGATGTTCAACTTCCTCAACTCGACTGTCTTGTTCGCCGCGGCGGCGGCTTTGATACCGCTAATCATTCATCTTTTCTCCAAGCGGCGCGTAAAGATCATAGAGTTTTCATCATTGAAACATCTGAAAGCGATGCAGCGGCGTCAGGTACGTCGGCTTAAAATTCGACAGCTACTCTTACTGATACTTCGCATGCTGATAATCCTGGCCGTGGTGCTCGCCTTTGCTCGACCCACTTTGCAGGAGGGCGGCCTCGGCTCCCATGCTTCGGTATCGGCGGTGATATTGTTCGACAACTCGGCGTCGATGAACCGGTACGTGGCCGATGGTGACTTGTTCGACCTGGCTCGCAAACGGACCGAGGAACTGCTTACTACTTTCGGCGAGGCCGACCAGGTAGCGCTACTGCCGCTGGACGGTACGACCGGGGGAGATAAGGCGGCCAGGTTTGCTACCGCGGCCACCGCGGCCGATCTGCTCATGAGAATACAGCCGGGTACAAAAAAGGCCGACCTGCAATCCGGGCTGGACAAAGCGCTGGAACTTCTGGAAAGTTCCGACAACCTCAATCAAGAGATCTACATTGTTACCGATAGACAGCGGCGCAATCTGCCAAAGCGTCCGGTGCTATCTTCAAGCGATGCTCGTATTTGTTTTCTCGAACTACCTATGGAGGCGGTGGTCAACTCAGGGATCACCGGTGTCGATTTCGGCGGACAACTGTTGATGCCGGGACATGAGTTCGAGTTATCGGCCACCGTGATGAACTACGGTGAAGACGACCGCGATGATCTGATTGCATCTTTGTTCATGGACGGCGTGCGGGTCTCTCAGACCGACGTGCGTGCTGCTGCTTTAGCAGAAACGGTCGTGCGTTTCACGCGAAGCGTTTCGCACACCGGATTCCACAGTGGATGGATCGAACTCTCCGACGACAAATTCGCTTTGGACAACCGCTTCTATTTCAGCCTGCACATTCCCGACCGGTTCAACGTTTTGGTGATCCGGGGTGATCGTGCAAGTGACTTTGTGTCGCTGGCTCTGACACCGTCTGAGGAGGTCAACCAGTATTGGTCGGTAAAACAGACCGACCCGGATCAATTGTCGGGTGTGAATTTTCGCGACTACGATGTTGTCATACTCTCCGGCGCACCGACCTTGAGCCAAACCTACGTTGAAAGGCTGTGGTCGTTTGTGGATGGCGGCAAGTCACTTTTTGTGACCTACTCGGCTGAGACCGATGTCGACCAGTTCAATCGGACGTGGTCGCCCAGCACCGGTGTGGTCATTGATCAGCCGGCCAAAACAAGTTTCTCCAGAGCCGGATATTACACTTTCAGTTCGGTAGATCTGGAACACCCTATCTTCAGTGTGTTCGGGTTCGAAAACGGCCAGCCGCCGGGAGTGAAATTCTACACTCTTCCCGAACTGCACCTGGAGGGCGACAGCCGGGTCCTTCTGCGATTCTCCGGTGATCGCCCGGCGCTGGTCGAGCATCGCCGGGGTCGTGGGCACGTACTCACATTTACCGGACCGATGTCACCGGAGTTTTCGGACCTCACCGGCCACGCCTTCTTTGTACCGTTCGTATCGCGGATAGTGGAGTACCTGGCTGCGGACCTCAGTTCGGTCGAACTGGATTTAACGGTCGGCGACCCCATTGCGCGAAGCGTGAATATACGCGGCTCTGTTCAGGCGGCCATTCGCATGCAAGCTCCCGACAGCAATGTCTACAGCATCCCGCCCGAAGAAGAATCTGATAGACTCGTCTTCAGACCACAGCCGATCGATCTGCCGGGTATCTATAGCGCCTCCTATCTGGGCCGGGAGATCGACCGGTTTGCGCTCAACCTCGATCCAGCCGAAGCCGACTTGAGCGCGGTCGACCACGACCAGATTGTGTCGGCCCTGGGCGCGCGTGATCCACATCGGTTTCAGCCGGATACGGACCTCGCATCGGCTGTTTCAGAATTGCGATTCGGCAAGGAGTTGTGGCAGTTGCTACTTTGGATTGCGGTACTGCTTTTGCTGGCCGAGATGCTTCTGGCGCGGGGCTCAGACGTCGAGGAGTCGCCATGACACTGGTCACGGCTGAGCGAATCTCGCAAAAGTTCAATGATCAGGTAATTCTCAAAGACGTTTCTTTCACCATCAAAACCGGCGACCGCATCGGGCTTGTCGGCAAGAACGGTTGTGGCAAGACGACTCTTTTCGAGATCATGGCCGGACGCATGGAACTCGATCAGGGCAAGGTCCATCACTCCCGCCGATGCGGTATAGACTATATTGAGCAGGAATCCACCCAGTATGCCGATCTGACTCTCTTTGAGTATGTAAGCTCGGCTCGTGATGACCTGGCTGCCATGCGAACCGAAATCGGCGGTCTGGAGCATCACCTTCAGATCGAGCCGGAAGATCGTGAGCAGTTGAACCGGTTGGGGGAGTTGCAGGAGCGGTTTGAGTTGGAGGGCGGGTTCAGTTTTGAAAACGACGTTAACACGATCGTTCACGGATTAGGCTTTGAGAAAAACCGGTTCTCCGATCTCATGAAGAACTTCTCGGGCGGTGAACGCAACCGGGCCGGTTTGGCCAAAGCGCTGGCCGGTAAAGGAAACCTTCTGCTCCTGGATGAGCCGACCAACCACCTTGATATCGAATCTACTCGTTGGTTGGAGGAGTATCTCAAAGAGACCGAACGTAGTTTTGTCGTCGTTTCGCACGACCGCTCGTTCCTGAGTGCCACCATCAATAAGATCTGGGAGCTACGTCTGGCCAAGCTTGAGTTCTACACCGGCGGGCTGGAAAACTACCTGGCCGAAAGAACCGCCCGAAGATCGCAGCACGAACATCGCTATCGCCACCAGCAGGAGGAGATCAAACGGCTGGAAGACTTTGTCAGGCGCAACATGGCCGGACAAAAAACCAAACAAGCACAATCCAAATTGAAATATCTCGGCCGCATCAAACGGCTGGCCAAACCGCGCGGTGATGGTCTTCAGGAAAAAATCGGTATGGCCTCGTCCGGCCGTTCGTTCGCCCATGTCTTGTCGATACCCGAGGTATCTCTCGGTTACGGCGACAAGGCGGTCATACACAATCTGTCGTTGGACGTCTACCGCGGGGACAAAGTCGGCATTATCGGACGCAACGGTTCGGGCAAATCCACTCTGTTGAAAACATTGATCGGGCAACTGGCGCCGGTGCGCGGAGAAATCAGACTGGGCCATCAGGTCGATGTGGCCTACTTCGACCAGGAACTGTCGGACCTGAATTCTGAGTCGACCGTATTGGATTCAATGTGGGAAATGGAGCCGATGGCCGTCGTCGGGAAGATCCGCTCGTACCTGGCCAGGTTCGGTTTCTCCGATGAAGACCCGTTCAAGCTGGTGGCCAACCTGTCCGGTGGTGAAAAAACCAAACTGTCGCTGGCCCGGCTGCTGTATCATCCGGCCAACTTCATCATCTTCGACGAGCCGACCAACCATCTCGACATGGACTCTCGCGAACGGCTGGAGGAAGCGCTGATTGCATACGACGGCAGTTGTCTGATTGTCAGCCATGACCGCTATTTCCTCAACAAGGTGGTGGATCGCATTCTACATCTGAATGACGGCGTGGCTACCATGTACGATGGAAACTATGCCTACTTTCGAGAAAAGACCGAAAAAGGCGACCAGCCGGCCACGCAAAAACCTGAAAAATCCAAAGATGATTACCACGCTTTCAAAGAAAAATCACGCCAACGCGGCCGCCACAAGAAACTCTTGCAGTCGACTCGGGACAAGATCGTACAATTGGAGGAAGAACTGAAGCGGCTGGCCCATGAATTGGAGCATGAGATTGCGCCCGAAGACTGGGAACGCCTTACCGCCGCAACGACGCGGAAAACTGAGATCGAGGCGCAGTTGCTGGAACAGTTAGCTCAACTTGAGAAGCTCGAGGAGGTCGAGCTTGATTAAGCTGTTGACCATTTCAGCGTCACCGGTGGAAGGATCATCAACAGAGTTTATTCTCTCGGAGATTGCCGACGCTGTGGTGGCCTCGCTTGGCGAGACTGATAAGGTAGCGTCCACGACGGTCCGCCTGAACGATCTGAAGTACATTCCCTGTCAAGCCTGCGGTAAATCTCCCGAGCCGGAATACTGCCTCTTCGACGATGACCTCACGCCGGTCTACCGGGCGCTGGTCGAGTGCGACTGTCTGCTTCTTGGTTCGCCGGTCTATTTCGACTCGGTCACTGCTCAAGCCAAGGCCTTTATCGATCGCTGCAACTGTTTTCGCCCGCCCGATTTTGACAATGTCGACCCCGATCATCAGTTCATCCGTCGACTGACAAAGCTGCGTCCGGCAGCCATGGTGCTGGTCGGTGGTGAGCGCGGATGGTTCGAGGGCGCCCGCCGAGTAGTCGCAGGCTTTTTCAAATGGGTTCAGATGGTCGATGAAGGTCACCTGGTATACTTGTCACAAGATTTCAACCGAGCCGGCGAAGCACGTGAAGATACCCAGATTATCGAATTGGCCCACCAACTGGGCCAACATTTGGCCCGGAAGATCATAGATGGTTATGAAGACAAAAATGGTGGCGGGGAATAACCGGGATGAGCGACGAGGATCGCCCGAACCACAACGGCGGGTGGCCGTCTCAAACTTTGTTTGGGACGGATATCAACGAAGAAGTGATCATGTTGGTTTCGCAGGGTCACAATCCCGACTGCGTCGAGATCAGGACCCTGCGACTCTCACCAAGGCGTTGTGTCAGAGCAGCCTTTGAAACCTCCGTTTCACACGTTCGCCTTCGTCGAACGCAGGAACCGGAGGAACACACGACTGTCAGGCGAGTCGCCTGACAGCACTGGTTATGCAGAAAACGCAAATGGCAGAGAACCACCAGAATGAACAAACCTGACCAACCGAACCACAACGACCCCGAACTTCTGAACTACTACAGCGCCAGGGCGCCTGAGTACGAGCAGATTTACTACCGCGACGTACCCCAGCGTCAGATGGAACTAGCCGCCGAGGTTTCCCGGCTTCGCCGTCTGGTGCAGGGCTGCTCGGTACTGGACATAGCTTGCGGCACCGGCTATTGGCTTGAGAAAATGTCACAAACCGCCGAGCAGATCGCCGCCGTGGATATCTCCCGGGAGATGATTGAGCAAGCCCGGCAAAAAGAAACCGCTTGCCCGGTCGATTTTGTTCGCGGCGATATTTATGACCTGCCTTTCAACTCTGATCTGTTTGATCGGGTCACCCTCGGATTCTGGTTCTCGCACCATCCCCGGCAGCAATACGACGATCTGTTCAATACTCTTCTTGCTTATATGAAGGAAAACGGCTCAATCTGGATGATCGACAACAATCCCCCGGCTGAAGGACTCCGCCACAACTCAGTCGGCAGTGACCGGCACGGCAACAACCTGATTAAGCGCAGGCTTGACTCCGGCCGGGAGTACACAATCATCAAGAATTACTTTGATGCCGGTCAACTTGAGTCGATTTTCGGGAACCGATTTCGAGTAGAGCAGCTTATATACGGTGATTGCTACTGGTCGGTGGTGCTGAAAGATCAAGGTTAGTGCGGCCCCGACCGCTAAATAATGGACTTGCCAAAACCGAAATATACCATATATTTGGCGCCTGTTTCCGATTGACGGAATCAAGTACCGATTGACGGAAGCAAGAAATAGACTGCGAAATTGAATGATCGAGGTAAGTGAAATTGAAGCCGAAAATCCATCCTGAGTACCACGAGTTGACGGTTACCTGTGCCTGCGGGAATAGTTTCCCCACCCGCTCGACCAGCAAAACTATCAACGTGGAAATCTGCTCCCAATGCCATCCATTCTTTACCGGCAAACAGAAATTGATCGACACAGCCGGTCGCGTGGAGCGGTTTCGTCGTAAGTACGCCAAGGCTCAGAAGCAAAATTAGCCAATTTCTGAGTGACAAATCCAACCGGCGGTGCGTATTCTTTGTGGAAGCACCGCCTGTTCTATTATTTGCGGCCGGACGTTGCGACGCCGCACCTTTTGATGGAGACACCCGATGCCGGATTTGAACGTTGGTGGCCAGGCAGTAATCGAGGGCGTGATGATGCGCTCGGAAGACAGAGTTGCCACCGCCGTCCGCACGCCTGATGGCCGCATTCTGGTCAAGGCCGATCCTTATGTCTCGTGGGCGAAAAAACACAAGCTGCTCAAACTACCCATCCTGCGCGGCGCCGTCTCTTTTGTTGAGATGCTGGTGTTGGGAATCAGTACCCTGAACTTCTCAGCTGACATAGCCATAAAAGAACAGGAAAAGCTGGACGCTCAGGAAAAGGGGGAAACGACTGATGGCAAGCCGCCAAAATCCAACAATTTGATGTTGGGCTTGACAGTGGTCTTCGCTCTGGCTATGGGCATTTTCATTTTCTTCTTCGTTCCCCTGGCTATTTCGAATCTCTTTAACGTCGACAAGAATGCCGTCTGGTTCAATCTGCTGGCCGGCGGCATCCGCTTGACCATGTTTGTGTTGTATGTTTGGGGGATTTCGTTCTTTGGAGAATTCCGGCGTATTTTTCAGTATCACGGCGCCGAACACAAATCGATCTCCACTTATGAAATGGGTGATGAACTAGTTCCCGAACAGGCGGCCCGACACACCCGTTTTCACCCTCGCTGCGGGACCTCTTTTATACTCATAGTGGCTCTCTTGGCCATGTTCGTTTACGCTGTTTCCGATACCATCTACGCGCTGTACACCGGACACCCGCCCGTTTTGCTGACGCGCTTCGGTTTGCACTTTTCGCTCTTGCCGCTGGTGGCCGGCACCTCGTATGAACTCTTAAAACTTTCCGGCAAAACGCGCGATCATGCCCTCACCCGGATATTGATCCAACCCGGCCTGTGGGTGCAGAAAATCACCACCCGGGAACCTACCATGGACCAGCTGGAAGTGGCAATTGTGGCGCTGGAGGCTTCATTGGGTGTCACCGAGTCAAAAATCGCCTCACAGAAAGTGGCTGTTCCTTAGCTGCTTTTTTATCTACTTGCCGTTTTCGGCCTCAGCCCTTACACTAACCGCACGAATTTTTGCGTGAGAAATATGCTTGAAATAGTCGGAAAACTCGAGTCCAAACTGAAGGCCATCGATGACCAGATGGCCCTGCCGGAAGTCCTGTCCAATCAAAAACGGCTGATCAGCCTGACACGCGAACGACGGCAGGTCGAGTCTATTCTCGAAACGGCACTGAAGTATCGGCAAGCACACGCGGCGGTCGATGAAGCCAACCAGATAGTTGCATCCTCAGACGATGAAGAACTCGTCGCCATGGCCAAAGAGGAACTGGAATCCGGTGTTTTGAGTCTTGAACAACTCGAGCAGGAACTTAAACTCAAACTGCTGCCCCAGGATCCCAACGACGACAAGTCGGCGGTGGTGGAGATTCGAGCCGGTACCGGCGGTGATGAAGCCGGGCTGTTTGCCGCAGATCTCTTCCGCATGTATCAACGCTTTGCCGATAAGTCAAACTGGAAGATCGAAGTGATGAACTCACATGCATCCGAAGTCGGCGGATTCAAGGAGATCATCTTCTCCATCAGCGGCGACCTGGTGTTTGGGCGCATGAAATATGAGTCCGGCGTACACCGGGTGCAGCGCGTGCCGGTGACCGAAACACAAGGGCGGATACACACTTCGGCCGTCACCGTGGCCGTCTTCCCGGAAGCGGAAGATGTCGATATAGTCATCAAAGAAAACGAAATCAAAGTCGACGTCTATCGTTCCAGCGGACCGGGGGGCCAATCGGTAAACACTACCGACTCAGCCGTTCGCATCACTCACCTGCCGACCGGCTTGGTTGTCACCTGTCAGGATGAAAAATCGCAACTGAAGAACCGCAACAAGGCGATGAAAGTCCTTCGGGCCCGGTTGTACGATCAAATACTGTCGGAGCAGCAGGCCAAGATCACCGCCGAGCGTCGTTCCATGGTATCCTCGGGGGATCGGTCGGCCAAAATCCGCACCTACAACTACCCGCAATCACGGGTGACCGATCACCGTATCAAGCTCACGGTCTATAAGCTCGAACAGGTGCTCACCGGTGATGTCGATCTTTTGATCGACCCGCTCCGCCACCACGATCAGGAAAAGAAACTCAAGCTCGAAACTCAGGTGTAACAGGGGTAAGAATGAAAATACTGAGAGTCGTCATAGCCGTCATTCTCACGGCTGTTCTTCTATACATCGCTCGCACCACCTCGCGCGGTCGGCCGGAGTTTATTACCCACACCGACAATGGTTACACTTTCGAGATGACCACCGTTCCGAAAGCGCCCGAACAGGCCATGGCAACGATACAGCTAAAAATCACAGGTGACATGGGTGCGGGTGTGAAGCCGATGTTCCGTCAGAGCAAGTTCGGGCAGGATGAAACCACGGCCTTGCACAAATACATCAGTCTACCGCTTTTGGTCGAAGATTCCGCGGCCGGGTTGTACTACTCCAATTTCTCAACTTTGGTGCGCGGAGACAGGTTCTACTACTATTTCGAGATTCGTGACGGCACTGGCGGACTGCGCGCTACTTTCACACCCGAGGAAGGCAAATCGTTCTTCATAAAATTCATCGGCGAGGTCCCTCCGTATGTCATCGGCCCACACATATTCCTGATGTTTGCAACCGTTTTCTGTGTTGTAATGGCCTTTTTGCACTCGTTCAAGCTTCTTTCCGGCGGCACTGACGCGCACCACCTGGCGCGTTATATTTTCCTGGCCGTGGTAGCATCTTTTCTGGGCGGCTATCCCTGGGGATTCGCCATGAACTACTACGCCTTTGGCGGTATCTGGGAAGGTGTGCCGTTCGGGACCGACGCCACCGACAACAAGACGCAGCTTTTGTTTCTGTACCTGGCCATGATCTGGCTGGTTTCCTTGGGGTCTCTGAGCAAAGGCAAACGGCGCGACTTGTATTCACCAAAAACACTGGGTTGGTTCGGCCTGACTGCGTTCGCTTTGTTGATGATCGTCTATCTGATTCCGCATTCCATTCAGTTCAGCGCCGGGTTGACGTATGGTGTCTGTTACGGCTTCATCGGCTTGGTCGGATTGATCTACCTTATCGGTTGGGTGAAGGCACCCCGGAAGCCACAGCCGGCAGGCAAGAAAAGGCGGCGCTAAACGACCCGCTGTTTGGTATCCAGCTTGACCGAACGCATACAGAAGTTCATTTCGGAAAAGGCACAAGTCCTGACCAACGCTGGAATTGAGCGGTCCAAAGGAGAGGTCGAAACAATCCTCTGCCATCTCCTCAATTGCGAACGGCTCGACCTTTACATGCGCGGGATGGAACTAATCACCGATGAAGTTCGTGAACGTTTCGAGGCCATCATCGAACGACGCCTGACGCGCTATCCGATACAATACATACTGGAAGAGTCATGGTTCTATGGCCGACGTTTTTTCGTGTCGCCGGCCGTGATGGTACCCACACCTGAAACTGAGCTGCTGTGTGAGACGGCTATCAGATATGTTCAACAGCGCAAGATCAAACGTCCCCGTATTCTGGACATAGGTGTCGGCTCCGGTGTGATTTCGGTCACGATGGCCCTTGAACTGGCCGAGCCCGAAATTGTGGCGCTCGATATCTCCAAAGATGCACTGGCCGTTGCAGAGAAAAATGCCGCCGACCTGGGTGCTGAAAACCAAATCGAATTCAGACAATCCGACTTCTTTGGGGCCGTGACACCGGCCGAGCTTTTCGACCTCATTCTGTCCAATCCGCCGTACATAAATGACACCGAGTACGAAACTCTCCCACCGGAAGTCTTGGCTGACCCGAAGATATCGCTGACTTCAGGACCGGACGGGTTGGATGCGGTGCGCCAGATTCTCATACGTGCTCCCGAACATCTAACGCCCAACGGACGGCTGATATTCGAAATAGGCTACGACCAGGCCGAGCAGGTGGCTCTGTTGACAGAGACCGACGACCGCTACAAATCTATCGCCATCCTGAAAGACTACAACGACTGCGACCGGTTGGTGATTTTGTCGTGCGGTGGGCGAACCGATGCCTCGTGAAACCGTGGCCGAGAAGAAGGCGCGAAGCTCCAAGATAATCCGGCTTCTCAAAAAGCAGTACCCCGACGCGCGATGTTCGCTGGATTTCGAAACAGTGCATCAACTGATGGTGGCGACTATTCTCTCGGCGCAGTGCACCGACGAGCGGGTCAATATCGTAACCAAAGACCTGTTTAAGAAGTACTGCACGATTGAAGAGTACGCCAACGCCGATCCGGATCAGCTGAAACATGTTATCTTTACAACCGGCTTCCACAACAACAAAGCGAAGTCGATCAAGAAATCTGCACAGCAGCTACTCGAACTCTACAACGGTGAGATACCTCGCACACTCGATGAACTGGTCACACTGGCCGGTGTAGGTCGCAAGACTGCTTCGGTGATTCTCGGTGCCGGGTTTGGTTTGGCTGAAGGGATCGTGGTCGACACGCACGTTGGACGAATCAGCCGATTGTTGAAACTAACCAACCAGACCGACCCGGTCAAAGTCGAGCGTGACCTTATGAAACTCATTCCCAAACGTGACTGGATCATTTACTCGCATCTGATGATCTGGCACGGCCGCGCCACCTGCATCGCCCGCCGCCCCCGATGTGCCGAGTGTGTGTTGTACAAGCTGTGTCCCGGGGCAGTCTTGTAGGGTGGGTCCGTATTCGCCTGCGCGCCGTGGCGTGAACCTGCCAATTGCGTCATCCTGAGCGGAGTCGAAGGGTGAGCAGCAAAGAGAAGTTCATGGTTCGACTCCGCTCACCATGAGGTGGGATGCGACTGCTTCCACACGGTCATGTTTCTACACTTTCATTCTGAGTCCAGTCGAAGGATGAACGCAGTCGATGGGTCTGTCATTCCCGCGAAGGCGGGAATCCATCCGGGCCGACTTCAGTTCAAATCCGATGATGGACCCCCGCCTTCGCGGGGGTGACAGAGGAGGCCATGAAGTTCCACGATTTAGTGGACACGGCACCCCACCCTGAGTGCTTCGCCTCGGGTGGGTCCTTCTTCAACCAGTTCTCCTGTCAGTCTGAAAACGGGTTAACGGACCGGGCTAAATACTCACCCGCCATATTCCCACGGAAAAAACAGAGGGCCAAGGCTGGAATTGGCAGCCTTGGCCCTGGATGATCTAAGCGCAGGTGTCACATCGAGCAAAGAACGACCGCGCTATAGCGGGCTGATCGCAAACAGGCAGTCGAAAGTAATCAACCCATCGGAGTCCAGCTTGGACATATCCACGGCTCCTGAAAGACGGACCTGGGCCGTGAATCCCTCGTAGGCTCCGGTCCCAGAGAGCACTCCATTCGACCCGTCGATCGGGATAGCTCCGGTTACATGAGTGGCCGGTGTGGCTACGCTGACCGTAATCGGCTGAACCGATGTATTGCCACGCGAAACAAAAGTGCCGTTGGGCAAGTGGAAGATAGTGGTTCCAATCAGCGCGAGACCGTCGCCGACCGGAGTGATCATCGAGAGACAGTCGGTGGCGGTGCCGATCTTTTTGCCGGTGCCGTCATATAGGTCCACATCAAAACATGTAGCCGAGTCTACAGCACCATCGCCGTCGATATCCGGCACGGTTCCACCGTATGCTTCACCAGTACCGAAAAGTCTGAGCACCGTGGCTTTTCCGGGCAGGCCTCGATTACCTCCCATATTCGCCGATGCGAATTCACTGTCCATTATCACACCGTTGGAGGAGGTGCCGTCATCACCACAACCGGCAATGGCGAACAAAATAGCGAAAAATGTAATTCCAATTCGTTTCATCGTCTTGTCCTTGGTTTTAGTTCGTTAAGCTTACCTTGTGTCAGCGGGGATAGTCTCACTGGTCTGACAGGATTCTTGAATACAGATTGTTGCTAGTTGCCCTCCTTTTCAGACTCGTTCAGGTGTTCGACAGCTTCGTCGGTGGTCCAGACGGCATTGGCCAGGTAGCGGAAGTTCACCAAAGCTGCCTCATAGCCGTTACCCTCCGGAACCATGGCCCCTGCGGTGGCGTCTTTGACGACTGCCACCTCGAAACCTTGCTCGAGTAGTTCGCGAAGGTGAGCTTCGACACACAGGTTGGCCGACATCCCGGCGAGGATGACTTTGTCGATGCCGCGCTTACGCAACTGAAGCACCAGATCGTTGGTCTCAGGACCGTAAACCTTGTGAGGGCTGACAACAACCGTCCTGCCGTCCTCCAGGTACTTCTTGTATTGTTCGAGCCAGTCCGCACCGGAATTCGGAAACTGATCCAAAGTGAGCGGTCCGGCGCGGTCGAACATGCCTATATTGTGCATGAGCACCTCCAAGGCACCTTCAAACTTCCAACCATGATCGGTAGGATAGTAATAGTGCGGCGACACAAAGACCTCGATGCCTTTCGCCTTGGCAAGTTTCAGTAGCCGCTCGATGTTCTCAACCGTGTTATTGTCGGTCACGCTCTGACCGACCACACCCCAGGTGACTCCGTCGGGACTGAGGAAGTCGTTTTGGGGGTCCGTGATTACGAGAGCCGTGTGTTCGGAGTCGATAGTCATCCCCGGCGCGGGCAATTGCGCCCAAAGGACACCTCCGATTGACAGGGCGAGCAGCAGCCCGGCGAGCAAGCTGACGGTCAGGCTCTTGTAGGTTTGCATCAATTGTCTCTCCTGGAAAAAGGTTGGCGTTCCAAATATCCCTAAGTCCCGCGACAACTACCGGTTCACTGTTCAGTTACTGAGGTGACCGTTAAGGCTGTCGTAACAGGAGCGGATAATATATAGACTATATACGTCCATAAGTCCAATTTCTGGAAAGAAAACAAGACGGATTGCAAAATCTCTATTTGGGTGGATTCGGACCGGGATCAGGGTGGCTGTCGGGGGGTGTCAATGCGGTTGGAGTGATTGCACACACCCGGCGGTACCCCGGCCAGGGCGCTTCGCGGCCATCTGCCTCACCCTGTGCGTGCACCCTACCTCATCCTGAGCGGAGTCGAAGGGCGATAAATCGCTTTTTCGCGCTTCGCGCCTTTCAGCCTCACCCTGTGCGTGGTGTACGTCCTCGTGCACCACGATGGCAAATTGGGTTCGTTTTGCGGAAAAAGTACTTTTGGTCACGACACTTTCCGGTTGTGAGTTTCTGCCACGCGTACCTCTTTCACGACTATGCACTGCATAGTGCTCGCATAAGAACGGGTGCTTCGGGTTTTTGTGCAGAGTTTGTAGGGAAAGTGGACAACCGACGCAAGTTCATGCGGCGACATGCTCACTGGAAACCAAGCCCGCCCATGCGGGGATGGGCCGCCACATCTTCGGTGCGTTCCGGACCCGACACAACCGACCACGGTTTTTCAACACTCCCCAAGCGGGCGGGCCACCATGCTACTTCTTCCTTGTCGGCCGTAAGTCACCCATCGTCTCGATATCATCTGCCATGCTGATGCCGCGGGCGAGGTTTTTCGAGAGGATGCTGAAGAACTTCCTGTGTGAATCTGGAAGCGTGGATTTACTGAGTGTTTTGTCCAATAGCTTCATCGCTGCAACCGGGTTGCCGGCCATCATCTTCATTGAGAGCATTTTGTTTTCTTCTTCTTCACTCCACTTGCCCTTGGCGGTTTTGCGCCACTTGATCAGATTTGCCAGTTCGTTTATACCTATGAGAATAGCAAGAGGAGGGCAGGCCAGGATGGCGCCGACTTTGGCAGCCCATCCCAGAGTTCTACCGGTAGAAATTCCACCGCGCTGCTTCAATCGCAAATGTTGACCACAGTATCGGTTCGAATTCGCCACGAGTCGTTTGCATTGCTGGCCTCTGGCTGTGGTGGCAGCACATCGGTGTTTTCTCTCACCTTTCGAGCCATTTGCCGACGGTCCCGGTTCGAATCCTGATCGCTTTACGTTCTTGCGGTGTCGCATAGGCCTCTTACGGACTAGTAATCTTATGCCCTTGTCAACAGATACATGATAACCAAGCGTTCTGTCTGCGTCAATACCATTGAGAACCGCAAAGGACAACATTGAATTCTGTCCGATCTCCCTAACGATCGAAGGCAGCCGGTCTACAGTTTAAGAAGGGATAGACTTCTTTGGCCACGAGTTGCGTCCTAAAGGTTGCTACCGACCTGTGGGGAAAAGAAACTTTCTCTCCCCCTTCCCAATTGACCTTGGCCCCTGAGCACCCTATATTCCACTCCTTACGGTAAGGAGATAAAATGCCCGCGAAATATCAGCAGCCCGAAGTAACCCCGGAAATGGTCGAAGCCCACGGCCTCACCAAAGAAGAACACGAGAAAATCAAACAAACCCTCGGTCGTGAGATGACCTACACGGAGCTGGGGGTCTATTCGGTCATGTGGTCCGAACACTGTTCATACAAGAACTCAATCGGACTGATCAAAACGTTGCCGCGCGAAGGTAAAAATCTCTTAGCCAAAGCGGGTGAAGAAAACGCCGGCGCCGTTGATATCGGCGATGGTCTGGCCGTGGTGTTCAAAATCGAATCGCACAACCATCCCTCAGCGGTCGAACCATACCAGGGCGCGGCGACAGGCGTAGGAGGTATCCTTCGCGATATTTTCACCATGGGTGCGCGCCCAATTGCGGCGTTGAACTCGTTACGTTTCGGATCGCCGGATAATCCGCGCGTGCGCTACTTAGTCGACGGTGTCGTGCGCGGGATCGGCGACTACGGCAACTCGTTCGGCGTGCCGACCGTGGCCGGTGAGGTCTATTTCGATGAAGCCTACACCGGCAACCCGCTGGTCAACGCCATGGCGGTCGGCATTGTCAAAAGCGACGGCATTGCTTCAGCCGTGGCCGAAGGGGAAGGCAACCCCTTGATGATAGTCGGCAGCAAAACCGGGCGCGACGGTATACACGGCGCTACTTTTGCATCGGTGGAACTGTCCGAAGAGTCCGAAGAAAAGCGGTCCTCGGTGCAGATAGGCGATCCGTTCACGGAGAAGCTGCTCTTGGAAGCCACGCTTGAAATTATCGAAAAAGATTTGATCGTAGGTATCCAGGACATGGGCGCCGCCGGGATCACCTGTAGTTGTTCGGAAATGTCGGCCAAGGGTGAAAGCGGCGTGGTTGTCGATATCGAAAAAGTTCCGGTGCGTGAAACAGCGATGACACCGTATGAAATACTGCTCTCCGAATCGCAGGAGCGGATGTTGGTATGTGTCAAAAAAGGGCGCGAGAAGGCAGTAACCGAAGTGTTCGACAAGTGGGGACTGGACTCGACTATCATCGGTCATGTCACCTCGGATAAGCTTATGACCGTCCGTCTCAATGGCGAGGTCGTTTCACAGATTCCGTCCGCTTCGTTGGTACTGGGCGGCGATGCGCCAGTGTATGAACGTGAAACCCAACGACCAGCCTATCTGGATGAATTGAATGATCTCGATACGGATGAGCTCCCTCTTGATCGGGACTGGAACAGAGACCTGCTGGACCTTTTGGCAACGCCGAACATTTGTCACAAGGGCTGGGTGTACGAGCAATATGACTCCATGGTGCGGACCAACACGGCGGTTGGTCCCGGTTCCGATGCGGCCGTGATGCGTCTGCGGAAGACCAACAAGGCGCTGGCCATGGCCACCGACTGCAACGCCCGTTTCTGTTACCTCAACCCGCGACTGGGCGCACAAAGCGCCGTGGCTGAAGCGGCCCGCAATATTGTCTGCTCCGGTGGTCAGCCGTTGGCCGTGACCAACTGTCTCAATTTCGGTAATCCTTACAAGCCGGAGATCTACTACGGCTTTGCCCAGGCTATTGCCGGTATGGGTGATGCCTGTCGAATCCTTGACACACCCGTCACCGGCGGGAATGTCTCGTTCTACAATGAAGACCCCGAGCGCGCGGTCTTCCCGACTCCGACAATCGGCATGGTCGGCCTGGTTTCCGATGATGAGCATATCACCACTCAGTGGTTCAAACAGACCGGTGACGTGATTTTCCTTCTTGGCACAAACACTAACGAAATCGGCGCCTCGGAGTACCTGCACGCTTTGCACGGCATGACCAAAGGGGCGGTACCGGCACTCGATTTGGAATTCGAGAAGAAGTTGCAGGAAGGACTCCTGGCAGCGATAACGCGCGGTTGGATTCGTTCGGCGCACGATTGCGCCGAGGGCGGTTTGGCTGTCGCCCTGGCTGAATGTTGTATCTCCAATCGCGAACAGCAGATCGGCTCCACAACTACTCTCAACGACGACTTACGTACTGATGCGCTTCTGTTCGGCGAAGGCCAGTCGCGCGTTGTGATTAGTTGCGACGTTGCAAATGCCGATGCGGTCGCCGAGTTTTTCCAGAAGCTCGAACTTCCCTGCGCGAACATCGGCACAGTTGGCGGTGATCGGCTAAAGATCAACGATGTGACCGACCTGCCGTTGGATAAACTGGATGCATCTTTCTTTGAAGCCATGCCGGCGTTTATGGAGAAGGTGGGATAACACGGTCAAGCCCTGTTTTTGTGGCAATGCCACGCGGAACGAGAGTGCACGATGATGCTTCTTCAAAGTCCCCTCTTGAGAGGGGATTCAGGGGTGTGTATTTGACGAGTATGAATGAAGAACACACCCCGCCCTTCGGGCACCCCTCTCGAGAGGGGACCAAAGACTGGGTGTTACGTGATTCGCACGCATGTATGGAACATGGCTCCGGCACAAGAGTAGAACCTTGTCGTGTCACCCCGTGCGGAGTCGAGGGGCGACAGCCTGGGAGTTAGCCATGGCCCTATACATCTTTTCAGATGCACATCTCGGAGCACACTCTGATGAGTTAGAGACCCTCAAGCGGCAGAAGATAGCGGCGCTGTTTGATATGGTGCGTACCGACGGTGACCGCCTGGTGATTCTGGGCGACCTGTTCGACTTTTGGTTTGAGTACAAGCACGCCATTCCCAAAGATCACCATCGAGTTCTCTGCATGCTCGATGGCTTGATTCAACAAGGTATCCGGATAGACTATGTCAGCGGCAACCATGATTTCTGGATGGGTGACTTTTTCACGAAGGAGATGGGTGTCGCGGTACATCGTGACACCCTTGATCTGGGATACGAAGGGAAACGGCTCCATCTGATACATGGCGACGGCCTGGCCAAAGCTGACAAAGGCTATCGTTTCCTCAAGCGTATCCTTCGCAACCGGGTCAATATCTGGCTCTACCGAAAACTCACACCCGATTGGGCGATTCCGCTGGCCAAAGCAGTGTCGGGCTCCTCGCGCAATTACACGTCCGGTCGTGATCCGGACTTTGTCGCCGATTATGAAGAGTATGCGAAAGAGAAACTGTCCGGCAACTACGACATTGTGGCCATCGGGCACTTGCACATTCCCGCGATCAAGCAGTTTGACAGTGGCACTTACATAAACACCGGCGATTTTATCGAGAGCTTCACGTATGCGAAGGTTGGTGATGGAAAGTGCGAATTGGTCAACCTACTTTGATGGATTCTGTGTCCCGCGCTTGCTCACATGACTCAAAAACTATTTGGCAAAAAACGTTGGACTATTTATTCTTCTGATGAAGCGAGAATTGGTGAGCATGCGTCGGCTGGTGGAATGTGTAAAACATCAGGAAACTGAAAACCGCCGATTAATGAAGACTATAGACAGCCGAAAGGATGGATACTATGGGAAAGGACAGAAACAGACCCGGCCGGGAAAAGAAAACACCCAAAAAGCCGAAACCGAAGAAAGAACCGACGCAGCCCAAGAAGTAGCTGGTCGGCATCTGGTTGTAATCAGATACCTAAGTATTCAGCAGACGTCGATATTCTTCAGGTCGGCGATCGGCGAACAGATCGTTCCGTGCTGTCGCCGTCTTGTCGCGCGCTGTTGCGATGTCTACGTCAACAACTGTGACCAGCTCTTCATCCGCCCCGGCTTGAGCTAACAACTCCCCTTTGGGATCGGCAATAGTAGACAGCCCGGTGAAAGTCAAATCGTCCTCGGTTCCGATTCGATTGGCCGTTACGATATAAACGTGGTTGGTCAGCGCATGAATCGGAATTGCCCGCTGGCAGAGGCCGGGAATAATCAGATTCGACGGGTGACAGATCACATCGGCGCCGTCAAGGGCCAGTATCCTCCATACTTCCGGGAAGAACCAGTCAAAGCAAATCGCCATCCCGACTCGGGCTAGGCCGATATCAAAAACGGGCAGACCTGAATCGCCCGGCTGGAAGATGTCCTTTTCGTTCATGAACAAATGCATCTTGCGGTACTTACCGACAACGCCCTCCGGACCTACCAGGACAGAGCTGTTGAACAACTTGTCACCATCGCGCTCGTTGACCCCGCACACGAGGTGCATCTGTTGTTTTCGACAAAGCTCTGCCAGGCTTTCGACGAAGACGCTATTTGCGACTTCTTCGGATGTTTCCCATGCTTGTTCTTTTGAGACAAAGTTGTATCCACTGTTGGCAAGTTCCGGCAAGACCAACAGGTCGGCTTCCGGCCCCTCGCGTACCAGCCTGTCGACGTTCGTCAGATTGGCTTGGGGTTCACCCAACAGAGGACAAAACTGTGCGAATCCGATTTTCAACTGGGCTATCTCCTTTGCAGGTCAGGACTGTGCGCTGCAACTCGACCACCGACAATATAGCGCCGGAATTCTGCCCTGGACAGGCAAATAGTGGCCGGCGGTGAGTTGGAAACCGGTTTCACAAGAGAAACCAATTTAGCATGAAGACTCAGCTGGCGCTGTCCTCAGGTGGCCACCTACCGTACTCAGTTGCACGGCGGTAGATCCGGGGTGGTGAACATATAATCCACCAGCCTGACCAGATCGGCAATGTCAACACTGCCTGATCCGTCGGTATCCGCCTCGCCCATGCACGGTGGCGGCGGACCACCGTTGAACATCCAGTCGACTATATAGACAAGATCGGAGATATCGATTGCGCCGTTCTCACTGTGATCGATGTTTCCGGGATCGGTACAACAGATGAGATCGCACAGGTCACCGATGCCGTCACCGTCACTATCAATCTGATTTGGATTGTATGTGTCTGGGCAGTTGTCACAAACATCGCCAACGCTGTCGGCATCGTCGTCATGCTGGCCCGGATTAAAGTCGAGTGCACAGTTGTCGCTTGAGTCGCAGAACCCGTCTTGATCCTGGTCGTCACAACCGCCGGCATTGAGGAGATGGATCTGTGGATCACCTGCGAAAATCAGTTCGTAGTATTCCCAGCGCCAGAGTTCGTGCGTGGGTACCAAGTGGGCCAACTGGTCGCGGGCATAGGTCAGGCTTGCCCCAATGGCGCCGCTTTGCTGAGAATACATGCAGACCATCATCTGTTGGATAAGATTCGTCCAGACGGAGATGCCGTAGCGCGAGTGACCGAGATAGGCCATCATCCCCCCCTCGGCGAACAATGCGTGTTCACCCACCGCTTCGGCACTTCCACTTGTGGCCTGATCAAAGGCGAGAGTGTGGCAGCCCCCCGATGAAAAGAACGGATACTCTGTGTTTTGCAGGTTGTCGACATCGTACTGCGACCAACCCAGCAGGTAGTTATAGTTGGTGTGGGCGCAGTGCAGCACCATGGCGGAGCTATTGTTGTTGATATGCTGCGTGACGGCGTAGGTCGAGAAGGTTCCCTCCCTTTGGTACATCTTCGTGACGTCATAGAACGGCGGCATATAAGCCGTGTCGTCGCAGATTGGGTCAAGCAAGTCACCGCCCCAGAGAAGAGGGTCTTCGTATAATAGCTCGCCCACCATCAGCGCCGTGTGTATTTCAGGCCATGGGTTCTCGACGTAGTGTTGAATCTTGAAGATCATGTTCTGGAAATCCTGCATGTTGTCACCCGGAAAACGCCCGATATGGATTTCGGCAAACAGATCGGGATCATCGTCCTCCTCACCGTAGTATGCATTCCCGTTGGCGTTCCAGTCGCCATCAAGCGTGCCGTAATACAGGTCGCAGGGGATGTTGTAGTCGTAGCCGTACTCCCCGCAGTGACCCCAGACGCCCCGGATAGGGATTATTTCATCGTCGCCCGCGAGCAGCACATACTCAAGGGGATGCTCGCTACCTGCCCATGTCTGGTAGGCGTCGATTATGAACGCCCGGAGGTTGTCGGCATCGTCCACGCCCGACGCGTACTCGGCCAGGATGTCCTCAATTGTGTAAACCGAAGCCGACACCCCCTGGCTTGCTTTCCATGTTGCGTAGTCGTTGAAAAGACTCTGGTAGGCCTCCCCGGCGATGATCAGAAACGTGCTTGGATCATTCGTGTCGACTAAGCTCTTGGTGCTCGACTGCAGGTTCCTTTCAGGATAAGTGTTCGTTACATCGGCGTTGACAGCAAGTGCTTCCCAGCGCTTCTGCGCCTCAGTGCTCCTACAAATCATTCTCGCTTGCTGTTCTCTGGTGGTAACGTCCGGGGATGTCCTGATTTCGACCAGTACTTCCCGGAAGTAGCTGAGTTCCTGACGTATCGGGTTATACTTGTATGGATAGGCTTTGACAATGGCAATATCAACCCCCGAAAGCCGTTCAACGCCTGCCAACTCCCAGTCCATCGCGGGATAGCGTCCATCGGTGCCATAGATTCGAACATCTCGATTTGTGACTGGGACCGGGCGCCCGACAATTGAAGGCATCTGGGCGCACGGGATATCGAATTCACCATCGAGCACTTCGAGATGCTCCATAGTGACGTCGATGGCATCGATCTTTTCGCCGTATGGCAGCACAAAGTAGTAACACTCGAATGGAATCCTCGGCGCCCCGACGTTTGGCAGCATCTGATTTGTCCCGCCGGAGAATTCCCCGTCAGCGGTAACCAGTGGCTGAATCGGGTGCGATACGTGTCTTAGATCCCCGGCGACTACGCTGGAGCTTAGCAGCACCAGAATGAGCAGGCTGTTTCTTATCATGCTATCCTCGGTACAAGATGGGGTCTGGTCTTTGTCTCGTGATAGGGAGGGCGGCACCGTACAAGCAGCCCTACGCCCTTATCAGGCTACAATATAACGGAAAACGCTCCGGCGTCAACGCCGTTCTCAAAGAGGTAGTGTAAACTATGTTGTGTAAATTGTAGAATTGAAATAACAACGGGTTTGACTTTTAGTTTTCAGACCAATGAAAGGAGTCAAACCCGTGGTAAACTTGTGGTTTACACAGAAGGATTTACGA